>DATGQI010000266.1:0-3246 GCA_035304285.1 Woeseiaceae bacterium | reverse complement strand
CGCACGTGACGCGAGTGGTATCTTAGCGTTACTTGAAATAAGGCACGCGCCGCCGCCGGGGGACGCCGTTCAGCCGTGAATACGGACGGATAACAACTAATGGTTCGAGCGTTTGATGACAGGCCACCGGATGCAGCCGAGCAGCGCCTGAAGGTCCCGCCGAACTCCCTGGAAGCCGAGCAGTCGTTGCTCGGCGGCCTGATGCTCGATAACGACGCCTGGGACAAGATCGCCGACGTCATCATCGCAGAGGATTTCTATCGCAAGGATCACCGCCTGATCTTCGCGGCGGTTGCGGAGCTGGCCGAGGACAGCAATCCCTGCGACGTCATCACCGTTTCCGAGTTTCTCGACCAGCGGAACCAGCTGGAGAAGGCAGGCGGGCTCCAGTACCTCGCCACTCTCGCGAATGAAGCGCCGGGCGCCTCGAACGTCCGCGCTTACGCGAACATTCTCCGCGAACGCTCGATGTTGCGGTCGCTCATCAATGCCGGCAATGAAATCAGCGGCAGCGCCTTTTCCACGGACGGCAGGACAGCCGCCGAGCTAGTGGATGAAGCCGAACGCCTGGTTTTCGAGATCGCGGACAAGGGTTCGCGGGGAAGGGTAGGGTTCAAGTCGCTGAAGCAAATCCTGCCGGAGACGGTTGACCGGATTGACCTGTTGCACCAGTCGGGCGGCGACATTACCGGCGTTCCAACCGGCTATCACGAATTCGACAAGATGACAGCAGGGCTTCAGCCGGGCGAGCTGATCATCATTGCTGGCCGCCCCTCCATGGGCAAGACGACCCTGGCGATCAATATCGCCGAGAACGTTTCGATCGGCCACAAGGTACCGACTGCAATCTTCTCCATGGAAATGCCGTCGCAGCAGCTTGCGTTCCGCATGATTTCCTCGCTCGGGCGCGTCGACCAGACGCACCTTCGTACAGGACGGTTTCCGGATGAAGACTGGTCACGCATCAATACCGCGGTCCAGTTGATGTCGGACGCGCCGATTTTCATCGACGATTCGCCCGCACTGTCGCCGACCGAAATACGCGCGCGAGCACGGCGTTTGAAACGGGAGCACGGACTGGGCCTGATCGTGCTCGACTACCTGCAGTTGATGCAGGTGCACGGCAACACCGAAAACCGTGCAACGGAAATTTCAGAGATATCGAGGTCGTTGAAGGCGCTTGCAAAAGAGCTCGAGCTCCCCATCATTGCGCTGTCGCAGCTCAATCGCAGTGTGGAGCAGCGTACCGATAAGCGTCCCGTCATGTCCGACCTGCGGGAGTCAGGCGCCATCGAACAGGATGCCGACCTGATCGTGTTCATCTATCGTGAAGAAGTGTACAACGCCGACACTCCGCGCAAGGGCATTGCAGACATCAACATTGCAAAGCAGCGAAACGGTCCGATCGGAGATTTTCCGCTGACGTTTGTCGGCCGCTTCACGAAATTCGAAAACTGGGTGCCGGAAAGCTACGCGGAAGAGGCCTATTCGTGACATGCGGGGCCCGGGCGCTCATTCACCTCGACGCGCTCAAGTCTAACTTCAACAGGATTCGGGAAGCTGCGAACGGGGCCCGTATCCTCGCAGTGGTGAAGGCCGACGCCTACGGCCATGGGCTTGCGACGGTGGCGACAAACCTGCCCGATGCCGACGCTTTCGCAGTCGCTCGCATCGACGAAGCTTTTCAACTTCATGCCGCCGGCGTGCACCAGCCGATTGTGCTGCTCGAGGGCGTAACCGACGCTGAGGAGATGCAGGACGCACTGCAACGAAGCTTCCAGCCGGTAGTGCATTGCGAGCAGCAGATCGAGCTGCTCGAGAAGGCTTCAGCCGGCAGCACGACGGTATGGCTGAAAATAGACACCGGCATGCGCCGCTTGGGCGTCGAGCCAGGGCACGCGACGGCGCTCATTGCGAGGTTGCGCGCCTGCCGCTCGGTGCTGGAAATTCGCCTGATGACTCACCTGGCGAGCGCGGATGATCCGGACGATGCCACGACCTCCCGGCAGTTAGCCGCGTTTCGCGAGTCGCTGGGGGGTTTCGAGGGCGAGATCAGCGTCGCCAATTCGCCCGCGATCTTCAGTCCACCCGATGGTATCACCGCCAGTCTCCCGCCGCGGTGCACGTGGGTTCGCGCCGGTGTCTGCCTGTATGGCATTTCTCCGTTTTCCGACAGTTGCGGCAGCGATCTCGGGCTCCGGCCGGTGATGGAGTTCGTCACGAATCTCATCGCTGTCAAGCCGATCCGCGCCGGGGACCATGTTGGCTACGGCGCCACGTGGGAAGCCCCGAAAGACACGATGCTGGGCATCTTCGCCGCGGGTTACGGAGACGGATACTCGCGTTTCATCCCTTCCGGAACGCCGGTGCTGGTAAACGGCCGGCGCGCGCAGCTTGCCGGCCGGGTTTCCATGGACATGGCGGCAGTCGACCTCGGACCTCGGGCTAGTGACGAGGTCGGGGCGCCGGTGACGCTCTGGGGGGCCGGGCTTCCGGTAGAAGAGGTGGCGGCATGCGCCGGCACGATCCCCTACCAGTTGGTCTGCGGTGTGACGAACCGTACGAGAAGGCTTACGGTGAACTGAGGCGCCGGCAGCCCGTCAGCCGGTGAAAAAACCCATCTTAACGCCGGCCAGCTGCAAGACGTCGTTATCCGTGAGCTTACGTGCCTGGGCGCCGATCGGCTGGCCATTGACCAGCGGATAATCGCCCGGTTCGCCGCTTTCGACGTGGACCACGAAGTAACCTTCGGCCCGCCGCGTGATGGCGGCCACCTGGACACCGGGACGCCCTAATGTCGTCAGCGTCTTCGTGAGCTCGAGCTCCCTGCCGGCGAAGGCGCCGCTAAGGACCTGGAGCTTCGCCAACGGCAGCGCGTTCGGTACGGCTTTCGGATCGATCCCGGCAGACGTGCTGGTATGTGCCCGCGGTTCCACCTTCGGCTCGGCCTTTGGCATGTCGACCCGAACGTCACGGGCTCGGTCACTGGCGGCACTGGATGCCGCGGCTGCGGCGGCACGTTCGGCTTTCGCCAGTTGCTCGGCGCTATGGTGGCCGGCAGGAATGACCATCGTTTTCTCGAACTCGTCCTGTTCCGCGTCTCCCGTCTGCTGGTCGGAAAAGCGGAGCTGGTGGTGGCCGATGGTAATGACGTCGCCGTGCTGCAGGGCGTGCTTCTTGATCAGCTTGCCATTGACGTAGGTGCCGTTGGTGCTGTTCAAGTCCTCGAGAAAGGAGTCATTCAGG
>DATGQI010000265.1:0-27230 GCA_035304285.1 Woeseiaceae bacterium | reverse complement strand
TTCCCCGGGGTCGTTCGACGCGAGCCGTGTAGCGCTGACTCGGCTTACCCCTGTCGTTCCTTGAGCGCAGGCGACTGGACAGCCCGCAGGTCGTTGTACACCAGTTCGTGGATTCCGAGCGAAACGATATCCCCATCCTTGAGACGGTGCTTCTTGACCCGCTCCTCGCCGATAAACACGCCGTTGGTGCTGTTGAGGTCCTCGATAGCGCATCCGTACTGGTCGCTCGTCAGCTGTGCGTGATGTCGGCTCACGAACTTGCTCTGGATGTAGATTTCGTTGTCGGGCGAACGGCCGATGATGATCCGTCCCGGGCCGAAGTAGTGTTCGGCGATGGTCTCACCCTGGTTCCGTACCTCGATGCGCATGAGGTGCTCGGCTTTCCGTCCTTCGCGGGAGGTTGACTGCTCCGGGTGCGTGCCGACGCTGAGCTCGTGCTCTTTCCAGTTCAGCTCCTCGACCGCCGACTTTATTTCACGAGAGGTAATCACCGTGGCGTCCTCTGCGAAGGCGCAGAGTAAGGTGGTGTCGCACAGCGTGTTGATCAGCCGCGGCACGCCACCGGTATAGCGGTAGATCGTGTCGAAGGCGTCGTCCTTGATCAGGTCCCTGGCTTTTCGTCCGGCGATTGCGAGGCGATGTTCGATGTACTCGCGCATTTCGCGACGGTCGAGCGGGCCGACGTGGAAGCGAAGCCGCACACGCTGCACGAGCTGCTTGAGTTCGGGTGAGTCGAGGGTTTCCTTCAACTCCGGCTGCCCGGCCAGGATAATGCGCAGCACTTTTTCCTTGTGCGTCTCAATGCCGGAGATCATGCGTATCTCTTCCAGCACTTTCTTGCTGAGATTCTGGGCTTCGTCCACGATCAGTACGACCTTCTTGCCCTGGGCGTACTGGTCAATGAGGAACATATTCAGCGTGTCGAGCAACTCGACCTTGCGCTGCTTGAACGGCTTGAAACCAAACTCGGTCAGCACCGCCTGAAGGAACTGGCTGGGCGTCAGCTGCGTCTGCCCCACCATTGCGTATACGACGCTGTCGTCGAGTTCCTGCAGGAACGATTGCAAGAGTGTGGTCTTACCGGAGCCGATTTCGCCAGTGATCACGACGAATCCGTCCGCCAGCCAGATCGTCGACTCCATGTACGCTTTTGCGCGAGCGTGCTGCTTGCTCCAGTAGACGAACTCCGGATCAGGCGTCAGCCGGAAAGGCTGCTCTTTCAGCTTGAAGTGTTCTAGGTATGACATTCTGCAATCGTCAGCCGACGAAATATCCCTGCTAGTTCAATAAACTGGTGCCGTTTCGGGGGGCTTAGTGTACCTGCATTGTAGCGGTGCTAACTAGGCCGAACCGCGAGCCAGGTCCTACATTTGTTAATTGCCTAAAGCATTCAGGGCGTTAGACAGCGCCCGGTCACGAGTTTCTGCATCGGTCGCGACGAACGTCAGGTGACCCAGTTTCCGGCCGGGCCGGGCCGCTTTGCCATAATCATGCAGGTGCCACCCACCTTCGGTCAGGTCGTTGCATGCGGGCAGGCAGCCGATCAGGTTGATCATTGCCGCATGACCGACAGCGCTCGTGTCGCCCAGGGGCAGGCCCAGGATTGCGCGAAGGTGGTTCTCGAACTGGCTCGTTTTCGAGCCTTCAATCGTCCAGTGACCGGAGTTATGCACGCGCGGAGCAAATTCATTCGCCAGCACGCGGTTGCCGACGACGAACATCTCGAGGGCCAGTATGCCGACGTAATCCAGGTGTGTCAGGAGTTTTCGCAGGTGCGATCCCGCCGCTTCGGCAACAGCAGCGCCTTCGGCGGGTGCCCTGGATACGTGCAGTATGCCCTGCCGATGCGCGTTTTGCGTCATCGGGTACAGGGCCATCGCGCCGTCCGTCGCACGCGCGCCGAAGACGGAGATCTCGCGCTCGAAAGGAACCCACTGCTCCGCAATCGCGGGCCTGCCGCCAAGTTCCTGCCACGCAATGTCGGCGTCCTCACTTTTCCTGACCAGGAACTGCCCCTTGCCGTCATAGCCGAAGCGGCGTGTCTTCAGCACCAGCGGCACGCCGATAACCTGCAGCGCGACGTCCAGGTCCTCCCGCGACGACACCTCGCGCCATGCCGGAACCGGGATGGCCAGGCTCTCGAACAGCCTTTTCTCCATGAGCCTGTCCTGCGCGTGTCGCAGTGCGCCCGGCGGCGGGTATACCGCCACCTTGTCCGATAAAGCATCGACTGCCCCGACAGGAACATTCTCGAATTCATAGGTCACCACGTCACAGCCTGCGAGCATGGCCAGGCCTTGTTCGCTGTCGAACGACTTCGACAAGACCGGACCAAGAGATCGGGCGGGTGGATTCTCTGCGGGGTCGAGGAACGCAAACTCGAGATCGAGCGACTGCCCGGCCTGGCCGAGCATCAGGCCCAGTTGGCCGGCCCCCATGATCCCGACCCTGGTCACGGGTCAACCGTCGGTGGTCGGGTCGAGCTGCGACAGCACCGACTTCGTCTGTCGATCCCGGTATGCCTCCAGGGCGTCTGCGATGCGCTGGTCGCTGAGCGCAAGGATGGCCGCGGCGAGCAATGCAGCGTTGATCGCTCCTGCCTTTCCGATCGCCATGCTGCCTACGGGAATACCCGCCGGCATCTGGGCGATGGACAACAGCGAATCCATGCCCTGCAGGGCTTTCGAACGCACCGGTACACCGATCACGGGCAGGCGCGTTTTCGCGGCGGTCATGCCCGGAAGATGCGCAGCACCGCCGGCGCCCGCGATAATGACTTTGAGCCCGCGCTCCACAGCGCTCGCGGCGTACTCGAACAGGAGATCGGGCGTCCGGTGCGCCGAGACGACTTGTATGTCGCAGGCGATTCCGAGTTCCTCAAGAACATCCGCGGCGTGTTCCATCGTCTCCCAGTCGGAGCGAGAGCCCATGATTATGCCTACCGCTGCGCTCGTCGATTCGCTGTTCATTGCTCTCCTGTCCTGCCTGCCCTCGTTCCCGCGAGCACTTTGTATACTTCCCGAAATATGCGACGACGAACGGCGCGTTTCGCAGGCTCGCTTCCGGCGGCTTCAAGTTCGCGAAGCAGCGCAGCAACACGTGCCTCAGGGTATCCCGTTTGCACCGAAAATTCCGTGACGGCCGCAGAACCCTCGTCCACCAGGCGGTCGCGCCATCGTTCGGCTTCGCGAAATGCCTCCCGCGAAAGCTGGTCCTGGCGGCCGAGCTTCTGCAGCGATGCTTCTATCGATTCCGCGTCCGCCTCGCGCATCAGCTTGCCGATCAGTTGTCGCTGACGCCTGAGCGCGCTCCGCGAACGAATCTTCTTGGCGTGCACAACCGCTTGCAGCAGCGGTTCGTGGAGCGGCAGCTGTTCAAGCTCGGAGAGCTCGAGTGGAATCAGTTTTTCGCCCAGGGATTGCAACGCAAGGTGCTCTCTCTTGCGCGCGCTTTTGCTGGGCTTTGTGTCGTTCACCCGCTAAGCTACCTCTTGACCGACGTGCGAGCAGACAGGTTCGAGTGCGGCATAGTAGCATGCCGACACAGGCGCTTACGCCACGTTAGCGCCTGCCCCCGACCCGGTATACTCCCGCAATCCCGGCACGATCACACGAAGACCATCAAGTACAACACGCCAGGTAAGAACCCTGTTATGAGCGTACAGGCAAATCGCGCGACGCTGGACCAGCGCGCGCTCGAAGACATCGTGGAGCTGGTCCTGCACGAAGCACGGAAGCTCGGCGCAGACCAGGCCGAGGCTGCAGCCAGTCACGATATCGGCCTGAGCGTGACAGCGCGGCTCGGTGATGTAGAGAACCTCGAGTATACGAACGACCGGGGTGTCGGCATCACCATTTACATGGGATCCAGGAAGGGCAGCGCGAGTACTTCCGATTTCAATCCCAAGGCGCTGCGCGAAGCAGTAGGCAAAGCCTGTTCGTTTGCGAAGTACACGGCGCCGGACAAGTATGCCGGACTCGCCGACAGGGAACTCATGGCAACCGATTTGCCGGACCTCGATCTCGCGCATCCGTGGGAACTCGATTCCGAGTCGGCGATTCGCCTCGCGATCGAATGCGAGGACGCGGCGCGGAGGTTCGACAAGCGCATCAGCAACTCAGAAGGCGCCACTGTCGCTACGAACGCAGGTGTCAGGGCGTACGCGAATACTCACGGGTTCGTCGGCAGTTACCGCAAGACCAGTCACAGCATGAGTTGCGTCGTGGTCGGCGAGACCAATGGCGACATGGAACGCGACCATTGGTACAGCGCTGCCCGCGATCCCGCGGACCTCGAAGCGCCCGACAGGATAGGCAGTACAGCCGCCCGGCGTACGGTCGAGCGACTCGGGGCGCGCAAGATCAAAACGACCAAGGCCCCGGTTGTATTCGCACCCGAGGTGGCTCGCGGCTTCATAGGCCATGCTATCGGCGCGATCTCCGGCGGCGCGCAATACCGCCGCTCGTCATTCCTGCTGGATGCGGCCGGGAACCAGATTTTCCCGGACTTTTTCCGCATCGAGGAACGTCCACATATCCCGAAAGCGCTGGCAAGCGCAGCATACGACGCCGAAGGTGTCGCCACACGTGATCGCGACATCGTGGTCGACGGAGTGCTGCAGGGTTATATCCTGAGTTCCTATTCCGCCCGCCGCCTTGGCCTTGTCACCACCGGTAACGCAGGCGGCGCCCACAACCTGATCGTGCCCGGCAATGCAGAGGACATGCAGGAACTCCTGCAGATGATGGGAGACGGTCTGCTCGTGCGCGAGATGATCGGCCAGGGTGTGAACGGCGTGACCGGCGACTACTCGCGCGGAGCGGTGGGTTTCTGGGTGGAGAATGGCGAAGTCGCATTCCCGGTGCATGAGATCACGATCGCCGGGAACCTCAAGGACCTCTATATGCGCATACGGGCGGTGGGTCGCGATCAGGACCTGCGTGGCGGTATCCGTTGCGGTTCACTGCTGGTCGACGGCTTGACGATCGCCGGCGCCTGAGTGGCGCGCGGGCCGGCCGGTGGCTCGCCTTCCTTCCTTTCGGCACGGTCGAGCAAGTCGGACAGTGTCTGGCCGCCTGCGACTTTGGTGACAGCCTGTTCAAGCTGGTCGCCGATGGATTCGATGTCGGCCGACCACGCAGGTCCGCGATAGGAGCCGGTGTCGCCGCGCTGCCGGACGACATCGAGTATGTCGGCGACCTGCATGCGCGCCATCTCGCGCCCCGGCAGCAACTCCTCCTTCTCCGTCACGATCAGCAGGCCTTCTTTCTCCAGCCTGTCGACGATCGGTTCCAGCGCGATTGACGGAATCTTGAGCTGCGCGCTGATGCCCTCCATTGTCAGGCTGCGGTCCTTGTCGCGAAATGCCTTGCCGACTAAAAACATTACGTTCAGAGCCAGGCACTCGCGCATCGAATTCGACAGGCTGGGTTCGCGGCGCCCGATGCGCATGAACGCCGGGCGCTGGTGATAGAACGCGACCTCGGCCCCGATCAGCAGCACCAGCCAGCTCAGGTAAAGCCAGATCAGTGTGCTGATGGCGACGGCGAAGCCGGAATAGATCAGCTCGCGCTGCGTTGCATAGAGCACGAACGTTGTGAAGATCACGCCCATGCCGGCCCAGATGCAGCCGCCTACGAAGCCGCCAACCAGCGCGGATGTAAGCTTCACTTTAGTATTCGGCACGAACATGTACAGGAACGTGAAAATGCCCGCGACCAGCAGGTAGGGCATCACCTTCCCTGCTCCGACGAAAACCGGCCCCAGCGCCTCGCTATCCATGATCATCTGGACGAGTTCGGCGTTCCGAAACGAAGCAATCATGCCGATCGCAATGACAACGACGACCGGCCCCACCAGCATCACGACCAGGTATTCGGAGAAGCGCCGCGCGATGCTGCGCGGTTGCCCGACATGCCACACGTAATTGAAGCTTTCTTCGACCTTCTGCACCATTGATACCGAGGTGTAGATGAAGAACGCGAGGCTTACGCCGCCGAGCAATCCTCCCCGCACGTTGTCGACCAGGTCGATGACCTGGTCAGTGATTTCCTTGCCCTGTTCGCCAAGCGGCGCAAGTCCCTCGTAGAGCAGCGGCCTGAGGTCGTTGTGCACCCCAAGTCCTTTCAGGACGGAAAAACTCATCGCGATCAGCGGCACAACCGACAGCAGCGTCGTGTACACGAGGCTCATCGCACGCAGCGTGAGCTGTCCCGCGAGGATGTCGCGAATCAGTGCGTACAGGTAGCGGAGCAACTGGGAAGCAATCCGCCCCAACCGCCCTTTCTTCTGCAGCGCATTGCCCCAGACGAGCTTTTCAATCTTTTCTTGCAGTTCGGGGATCATGACGAATGCTGTACCGGGCAGGTTGAGGCTTAAGGCCGGTAAATTGTAACCCAGGCTTTCGCGCTTCCCGCCGGAACCGGGTCACGCCGGGGGAACCCTTTAACCGTGCCCGGTCATCAGAACCAGCGCCCGGCGGTATTTTTCCGCCGTCCGGGCGATCACCTCGGGCGGCAGCGAAGGCCCGGGCGCGGTTTTGTCCCAGTCCAGGGTATCCAGGTAGTCGCGGACGAATTGCTTGTCGAAGCTGGGAGGGCTGATACCGACCCGGTACTCGCTCGCGGGCCAGAAACGGGACGAATCCGGCGTCAGCACCTCATCGATGAGATAGAGACGGCCTTCGTCGTCCTGCCCGAACTCGAACTTGGTGTCCGCGATAATGATGTCGCGCTCCGAGGCGTAAATTGCCGCCCTCTCGTAGATTGCGATGGCAAGGTCGCGCACGCGTTCCGCGAGCCGCTGTCCCAGCAAGTCGCAGACAGCCTCGAATGAGATGTTCTCGTCATGTTCACCGCTGTCTGCTTTCGTGGCCGGCGTAAACAGCGTCCGTGGCAGCTTCGCAGCCTGCTCCAGCCCCGGCGGGAGCTCGATACCGCAAACCCGGCCGGAAGCCTGGTAGTCACGCCAGCCCGATCCGATCAGGTAGCCCCTTACAACTGCCTCGATCGGCAGTGGCTTCAAGCGCTTCACCACGATCGCGCGCCCTGACAACTGGCCTCGCAGTGTGGCGTCGCCGATGATGGGGTCGAGCGTGCGTTCGGTCAGGTGGTTGGGGACGATGTCCTCCATCATCCGGAACCAGAAGTTCGATATCGCCGTCAACACCTGCCCCTTTCCAGGGATCGGGTCCGGTAGTACGACGTCGTACGCGGACAACCGGTCCGTCGTCACGATCAGGAGATGCCGGTCGTCCACCGCGTAGATGTCCCGAACCTTGCCGCGCGCCAGGAGCGGCAGCGAAGGTATGAAAGACTCGAAAAGGGGATCGCTGGTTGTCATCTGCACAGTTGAAATCTGCCGCGGGCCGGTTGCAGCAGATCATCCCCTGTCGCCCGACCGGTCGCAAGCGTCCGCGACGGGTTTGCCAGCATATAGGCAAATACGGTTGGTGACGTTAGCATTGGGTGCATGCAGCGATCCAAAGAGCAGCGGACGCCTTACTGGGGAAAGATGGCAGGCGTGATGGCGGGCCTTGCCACCGGCCGATGGTGGCTCGCGCTCCTCGGGCTCATCCTGGGTCATCAATTCGACCGCGGCTTCGCCGGACGGCATTCTGACGGCAAGCGCGAGACGCGCGGTCCCGAAGGTAATGGCGCGGAGCAGGTCCCGGAGACATTTGTCCGCGGTCTCTTCCTTACCATGGGCTTTCTCGCGAAATCGGACGGGCGTGTCTCCGAGGAGGAGATACGGGCTGCGCGCGTATTGATGCATCGGCTTCACCTCGGAGCTTCCGAAATCCGCGAAGCGATTGACTGGTTCGAGGAAGGGAAGCAGCCCTCGTTCCCGTTTCACGAAGTCCTGCGGCAGGTCAGGCGCGACACGGCACGGCAGCCGGAACTGAGACTGATGTTCGTGCGCCTGTTGCTGGAGGTGGCGCTGTCGAAGAAATCGCTGCACCGGCGCGAGCGGGCGGCGCTGTGGACGATATGCAGCGAACTCAACGTAAGCCGCGTGGAATTTGCACAGCTCGAGGCGATCCTGCGAGCGCAAAAAGGATTTCGCAGGTCGGCTGCTGGCGGAGCGGATGCGGAGCGCGTCACGAGCGCTTACGCGATTCTCGGCGTCGACCGTTTCTCCAGTAATGAAGAGATCAAGAAGGCTTACCGGCGCCTGATGAACCAGAACCATCCGGACAAGTTGGCTAGCGCGGGAAGCGATGCGGCGTTGGCAACTGCCGCGGCCAGGCGCACCAGGGAAATCCGCGGCGCGTACGAGATGCTCAAGGCGCGGCGCAGCATTCGCTAACGCACGGCGTCGGTGACAGGCAGGATTGAGGAGGCACCGTGGAACCACTTATCGCACCATCGATTCTTTCCGCCGACTTCGCACGGCTGGGAGAGGACGTCACCGCAGTACTGAAGGCGGGAGCCGATATCGTCCATTTCGACGTGATGGATAACCATTACGTGCCGAACCTGACGATCGGCCCGATGCTCTGCAAGGCCCTGCGAAACTATGGTATCGAGGCACCCATAGACGTGCACCTGATGGTTGAACCGGTCGATCGCATCATTCCGGATTTCGCGGAAGCCGGAGCAACTTACATCAGCTTCCATCCGGAGGCGACGCGGCACGTCGACCGCACGCTCGGCCTGATCCGCGAGCACGGTTGCAAAGCGGGCCTGGTGTTCAACCCGGCCACTCCGCTCGACTGGCTGGACTACGTGCTCGACAAGGTCGACATGGTGCTGATCATGTCGGTCAACCCCGGCTTTGGCGGCCAGAAGTTTATCGACTCGTCGCTGCTGAAGCTTCGCCGCGTGAGAAAAGCGATCGATGACAGCGGCGCCCCGGTGCGGCTTGAAATAGACGGGGGAGTCAAGACGGACAACATCGGAAAGATCGCGGCAGCGGGTGCGGATACTTTTGTTGCCGGCTCCGCGATTTTCGGTAGCGACGACTACGAGGCGGCAATTTCCTCGATGCGTTCCGAGATTGCGAAAGCCAGCGGCGGGGGAGGGTAGGAGCCAGCCATTCGGGCGAGCGCGATGGCTGTTCGAAATTTCGCACTCAGGTCGGGAAACGTTCTGACGCGGTTCCCCGGGGGATTGAGTTTACCTGCGCTCCGCCAGCTGGCTTGAACGTCGCGTCAGATTTTGCGGTTCGGCCTGGCGCCGTAAACGACAATGGTCTTGCCGCTCGCCGATACCAGTCCCTGTTCCTCAAGCACCTTGAGGACGCGTCCGGCCATCTCCCGTGAACAACCGACCAGCCGGCTGAGTTCCTGCCGGCTTACCTTGATCTGCATGCCGTCCGGGTGGGTCATGGCGTCCGGCTCGTTGCAGAGATCCATGATGGCGTGCGCTACCCGCCCCGTGACGTCTACGAACGCCAGGTCGCCCAGCTTGCGGTTTGTGCGATCCAGCCGTGTTGCGAGCTGCGTAGCCAGTTCGAATACCAGCCCCGGGCTTTCACTCGCGATCTGCCGGAACCGGGGATAGGTCATCTCGGCAATTTCGCATTCGCTCCTCGTGCGAACCCAGGCACTGCGGGTAGGCTGCTCATAGAAAAGCCCCATCTCTCCGAAAAACTGCCCCTTGTTCAGGTAGGCAAGCACCATCTCGTTGCCGTCTTCATCCTCGATCATGACTTCGACGGAGCCATCAACGATGTAATAGAGAACGTCCGGGAGGTCGCCGGCATGGATCATCACCGTCTTCGACGGCACGGTGCGTACGCGGCAGTAGCTCAGGAACCGGTTTATGGCCGGAACGTCGCTCAGAGTCTTGGCTGTGGTTTGCATGGTTGATCCTCAATGGCACTGCGCATTCTTCTAACAGAGCTTCTAATACAGCTTTTAATACAGACTGCTCACAAGAGCAAGCTAAGTCCGTAATCCTATTGGGAAAGTATTTTTTGGACTGCTGGACCCCCATCCGGCAGCAACTTGAGGTACACCTAATATTAAACCATTCGCATCATATGCGGTATGACGTTCGCGTCATCACCTTCGCAGAGAGACGCATCAGTCGATGCACGAGCCGCGGCAGATTTTCGGCGCCTGCTGCTTTTGCCCGGGCACCATGCTGCTGCTCCTCGATGCGCATCTGCTCGACGATGGCGCGGCTCCTCGCGTCGGATGGTGGCAAGCGGTCGAGATGCCCTTCGAGGTGTTCGGCTACCTGGCGCTCCGTTTCCTCAACGAACCCCAGGGACCACCGGTCACCAAGCGCGCCGCTGGCTACGCCTATGGCATAAGAGCCTGCATACCAGAAAGGCCTTAGTCGGCTTGGCGAAGCGCCGAGTTCGTCGAGACGCTGTTCGCACCAGCCCAGGTGATCGAGCTCTTCCGCAGCCGCTTCATGCATGTGATCGGCGATGGAGCGACTTCGCGCTACGGCCGCATGACCCTGGTACAGCCCCTGCGCTGCGACTTCACCCGCATGGTTGACGCGCATGAGCCCGGCCGCGTGCCTGCGCTCGTCCGGCGCCAGTTCTGAATGCGGCATTCCCTCGGCCGGATAGGGCCTGCGTGCGCGAATTTTGGGTCCTGCGATACCGCGCAAGACTGTGTCGATGCCGGAGAACAGGCGATC
Source organism: Woeseiaceae bacterium (assembly GCA_035304285.1). GTDB lineage: Bacteria > Pseudomonadota > Gammaproteobacteria > Steroidobacterales > Woeseiaceae > IDS-8. The sequence continues at coordinate 16,632 of DATGQI010000265.1, read as the reverse complement.
GGTGGGTGACAGTCGGCGTTCGTGCATAGCGCGATTATAGGGCGAAAACGGGTATTGCGCGGGATGCGAGCAGCGATATACTGCGCGTCCCGTGCGCCGGGGGCTCGAGGCATACACTCTTCGAACTCACTTGCTCCGGTAGCGCCGATAACCACAACGTAACGCCGGAGGAGCCAACGCATGATCAAGCGTCATGTATCGCTGTCATTGATGTCTGCCCTGGCACTGGCGTCGCAGGTTCATGCACAGCAGGTTGGCAGTCCTCCCGCGGAAAAGCAGGCGACGCCGTGGTCAGGCAAGGCGGCCCTCGGTTATCTCGCAACCAGCGGCAATACGGAGAGTTCGAGCCTGAACTCTGGATTTGCGCTTGCGTATACGGCGGGGCGCTGGGCGCATTCCCTGGAAGCGAGCGCGATCAAGGCTTCGGAAGACGATGCCACCAGCGCCGAAGCTTATTCGGTCGGCTGGAAGACGGAGTTCAACATGACGGAGCGCGACTTCCTGTTCGGCCGCGTGAACTGGCGGAAGGACCGCTTCAGCGCCTATGAGCAGCAGCTCTCGGAGTCGGTTGGTTACGGCCGGCGGCTCATCGATACCGGGGTGCATTTCCTGAACGTCGAGCTGGGCGCGGGTGCGCGACAGGCGGATCTCCTTGACGGCACTACCGAGGAGGACTTCATCGTGCGCGGCGGCGTCAACTACCAGTGGCAGTTCAGCGAAACGGCAACCTTCACCCAGGACATAAACGCCGAATCCGGGCCCGGGAACGTATACACGGAGTCAGTCTCTGCGATAAAAACGAAGCTCATGGGAGACTTGGGCCTGGTCGCCTCCTACACGATAAAGAACAGCAGCGTGGTCCCACCGGGGAGCGAGAACAGCGACAGGTTCACCGCCCTGTCGCTGGAGTACGCGTTCTAGGTGTCTGCGCGGTAGAAATCTCCCTGCTGCGCATGCACCACAGCCTGCGATGGTGGGCAGTCGGAGAACGTCTTCCGGGTCTTTTCATAACATTTTGGTTTAAAAGGAAAATTGGCTTGCTGGCACCGACCCGCAGCCGCTGCCGCCGCGACATCTGCTGTTTGCATTGCAACGGTGCGTCGAGTAGAATTTCGCGCCTTTCGCCGGGACTGGACGAGTATCTGGCGCGTCCGGGGACGGAAGGGCCGATGCGGACCCTTGAAACCCTCACCCGGGAACAATTCCCAACTGGATATCTGGAATCATGAAGACGTTTTCCGCCAAGTCGGAAGAAATCGAGCGCGACTGGTATGTCGTCGACGCCACGGGCAAGACCCTCGGGCGGCTCTCGACCGAAATTGCCAGGCGCCTGAGGGGTAAACACAAGCCCCAGTACACGCCGCACGTCGATACGGGCGACTATATCGTGGTCGTCAATGCGGCCAGGATTCGCGTGACAGGCAACAAACTCAAGGACAAGATGTACCACCGGTACACGGGGTATGTAGGCAACCTCAAATCGATCCCGCTGCAGAAGCTACTGGACGATTCGCCTGAGCGGGCCCTGCAGTTTGCCGTGAAGGGCATGCTGCCGCGTAACCCGCTGGGACGGAAGATGTTCTCGAAGCTGCGGGTGTTTGCCGGACCCGAGCATACGCACGAGGCACAGCAGCCGAAGCCTTTGGAAATCAACGCCTGACGGTCACGACGGGCAGACAGATAAATCACCGAGCTATATATAATGAATGAGCAGTTTTACGGCACCGGCCGGCGCAAGACCTCAACGGCGCGGGTATTCCTGAAGCCGGGCAGCGGCGCGATCATCGTCAATGACAAGCCGCTCGACCGGTTCTTCGGTCGCGAGACCGCGAGGATGATCGTGCGGCAACCGCTGAAGGTCATGGACCTGAACGAGCGTTTTGACGTGAAAGTCACCGTCAGCGGCGGCGGAACGACCGGGCAGGCGGGCGCCATTCGCCACGGGCTGACACGCGCCCTGATGAAATACGACGAGACCTTCCGCCAGAAGCTTCGCAAGGCCGGATTCGTGACTCGCGACGCACGAGAGGTCGAGCGCAAGAAGGTCGGCCTGCGAAAGGCACGCCGCGCTACCCAGTTCTCGAAGCGCTAACCGGTTTGGGCAGCAGCCGGAAGGCTGCTGCTCAAACGTGAGCGATCAGCTCCTGAAGTAAAAAATCGTGCACGGATGGGGGATCGTCTAGCGGTAGGACTGCGGACTCTGACTCCGCCAACCCAGGTTCGAATCCTGGTCCCCCAGCCACCCAATAAAAAAGCCCCCCTCCAGGGGCTTTTTTATTGGGTGGCTTGAGGGCCCCCGGGATGAGAACCTTCGTTCGACAAATTTGCAGGAGCAAATTTGGACGACGGCGCTTCCAGCGTCGTCGCCCGCAGGGCGAGGTCCATGGATGGACCTCGTCTATCCTGGTCCCCCCTTCAAATAAAAAAGCCCTCAAGGGGCTTTTTATTAACTCTTGATTCCTCCACCAACCTCACCGCACCATCTTCCTCACCCCCTGGTCATCCGCCACCAGCAGCACATCGGCCGGGCGATGGGCGAAAATTCCGACAGTGACGACGCCGGGCAGCTGGTTGAGTCGCGTCTCCATCTCCAGCGGATTACTTATCGTGAGGTTGTGGACGTCGAGGATGTGATTACCGTTGTCGGTGACGAAGTTCTCCCGCCACACCGGCTGGCCCCGCATCTTGATAATCTGTCGAGCGACGAACGACTGCGCCATCGGTAGCACTTCGATCGGCAGCGGGAACTTGCCCAGCATCCCAACCAGTTTGGACTCGTCGACGATGCACACAAACTTGCGGGCTGCTCCTGCCATGACCTTCTCACGCGTCAGTGCTCCACCACCACCCTTTACAAGGTGAAGGTGCTTCGTAGCCTCGTCTGCGCCATCGATGTAAACATCCAGGTCTCCGACGGAATTGAGCGTGGATACCTCGAAGCCGTGCTTCTCGAGTCGCTCCGTCGTCATGCTGGAGCTGGAAACCACCGCCTGTATACGAGTGCGGACGGACGGCAAGAGGTCAATCAGGACGTTGACGGTTGAACCGGTTCCGACGCCGAGCGAGATACCGCTGTCGATGAACTCCAGTGATGCTTTCGCCACGCTCACTTTTTTCGCCGTCTGATCCATGCTTCGGAATACCGGTTTGCGAGCTGCCGGAGGGCAGCGTTCCGCGTCTCAACTATCGGACGGAGCTTATCGGATCGGCCGGGTGACGGCTACGATGCGGGTCCCAAAACGAAATGTGCCCGCATAAGCGGGCACATTTGCTGTTTCGGAAGAAGACCTGGCAGGTTCTTTCGTTGTAGCCTAAGCTTCTGAAATAACTGCCTTTCTTCCTATAGACGCTGCGGCTGGCCGCGGCGACTTCAAGCAGCCTTCTTGGAAGACTTCTTCTTCGACTTGCGCTTGGCAGGCCGTTTTTTAGCTTTCTTCTTAGTCGTCTTCTTGGCTTTCTTTTTAGCTTTCTTCTTTGCTTTTTTCTTGCCAGCCTTCTTAGCTTTTTTCTTAGCTTTCTTCTTGGCTTTCTTTTTCGTCTTGCGCTTTGCTTTTTTCTTCGCGCCTTTACTTGCTTTCTTTTTGGTCTTCTTCTTTGCTGATTTCTTTTTCGCTGCACGCCGTTTTTTCGGCGCCGCTTTCTTCTTTGTTACCTTACGCTTCTTAGCGGTCTTACGCTTCGAAGCTTTCTTCGCAGACTTCTTCTTGGTAGCCATATCTTTCTCCGTGTCGGGTACCCGGCGTTGAGTATATACAACAAAAACGAAAAATCCAGCTAGTCAAGTGATCCCGTTAACATTTTTGGATGTTGCTCGTCTGCCTCGAGCAACATGCTGCGTGAATGAAAGTTGGTTAACTGCATTCGCGAATGCGGAAGCACGTCACAAAGAACCAGGGAGACGACGTTCGTCGCACACCGAAGATTTCGGTGCTGACGTTCCGCTGTTCCCTTGCCTGCTTTGAGTGATCGAGTCTGGAAACGCATCTGTGCCGGCGCGCTCTTCTCAAGAAGCCGAGGGTGCGATCACGGCCAATCAGTCTGAACGGATCTGCTGGTGTCGCTGCGAAGCCGCATGGCACAAGGGTTTGCGAGGAGTGCACTGCGTGTAGCGATCAAGCGGAAGTGGAACTCATCCCGGCTTCTCCTGCTGCTGACGTTCCCGACGATCAAGCGAAGCCAGCGCTCCACATTCACGCCGTCGGGTCCACAGTTACTGTCGCACGGCAGGCACCGTCAGCAGGAGATCCGGTTTGCGAATCGGCGATGATTTCCGAACCTCTCGCGGCGTTGGGCCCGGACCTGGATCGTCAGGTAAGTGTCATCAGCGGAACCTGCGCAAGCGAAGCATTGCGCGACCGGAGCGAAGAAAAATGCCCTTTGCCTCTCATACGCGCGCGAGAATGCGCGAGGTCGTAGAGGCTTCTCAGGTAATACGTCCACTCGACAATGGGTGGCGGAGTCATCTGGAAGGGAGATTGGGGAAGGGATGGCGCCTCCCGCCTGTGCCGTTACCGGCCGTCGCTCTCGAACCAGAGCAACAGGTGGGGTCAGCCGTGACAGCAAAAGGCTATCCACAAAGTGGTTTTGCTCACATGCTGCCGACAGTGCGCGACCCCGAGGTAAATATTTAGGGTCGAAAGGTTTCCAGGCCTGTATCGAACACTGCAGGAGACGCCAAATCGAACTTTCCAAAACTGCGGTCTAGAGGTCGAGCTGCTTGCTGGTGTTCAGCACCGATTCCACCCGGTCGGACATCAGCTTCAAGCGTTGGCTCAAGTCGCCCTCGAGCGACTTGTCCTTTGCCTTTGCATGCAGCAGCTCGTTCGCCATATTGAGCGCCGCCATGACCGCAATACGATCCAATCCTACCACTTTTCCGCTATCCCGAATTTCCCGCATTTTCGCGTTGAGAATTTCAGCGGAATCCAGCAGATCGGTACGCTCGTTCGCGGGACAGGACACCTGGTATTCCTTCTCCAGTATCCGCACGCTCACGTGGGCATAAATGTCGTTCATTGATCAGACTCCGTCCGGGGTGAACAGTTCAGGCATTTCGGCAGTATCTGGATGACACGTCAGGCGGTGCGGGAAGAGGCCCTCAGCCACCCTGTTCCATCGCCTTCAGGCGCCCGATCATGGCTTCGACCCGGGCCCGTACCTGCTCGTTCTTCTGCAACAGGTTCGCGCGCTCCGCCGTGAGCGCGTCCTGTCGTTGTTTCAGGGAGCGGTTTTCGTCCTTGAGCTGGTCGCAAACCTGGACCAGGGCGTCCACTCTCTTCTCAAGTCGCTTGAGTTCATGCTCAAACTTGACATGTGCATCTTCGGCCATGGCGTGAATATAGAGCCCGGAACAAAGAGAATCAATTGCCATAACACCGTTTCGCCTGCGGCGTGGCCGGGACGTTCTTTCCATGGGATCATTCACGGGACATCGCAGGCAGCCAGACCGGCATTTCCTTCAAAGCTCGAGGGCCGACCGTATGGAACAGGGCGTTGACCATGACGAACTGGACAGGATTCTGCGGCGCTGCGGCGCCACCTGGAACGCATCACAGGCGCACGGCTTCCTGTGCAGCCGCATTGCCGTTCGCGGGACCGCGGCACTGTCCCCGTGGCTCAAACAGCTGTTGGCAGGTACTGGGAAGGACGATTCGATGGGTGGGGAATGCGCGAAGGCGCTGGAGTCCCTGTTCCACATAACGTGGCGCAGCCTCGCGGAGCGGCAATCGGAATTCGTACCCGTCCTGCCGGAGGATGATCGTCCGGCAGCAGAGCGCGCGGACGGGCTCGCCCACTGGTGCGAAGGATTCCTGCACGGTCTCGTATCGGGTCCGCATCCAGAAGCACTCCGCGCGCAACTTGCAACGGAGCCGCTGTCGGACATCATCAAGGACATGCTCGAGATCACCCGCGCCGCGGCCGACGATGAGGCGAACGAGGAGAGCAACGATGAAGCGTATGCCGAACTCGTGGAGTATATTCGCGTCGCCGCACAACTGGCTTTCGAGGAACTCGCAGGCTTTCGCGCCCAGGAGATCGGGGAGGCAGGTCCGGATGCGGTGCATTGAAACCTGCTGCACCACCTTGCCAGGTACAGGAGTTGCATGAACAAGAGTGAGTTTGCCCAGCGACGGAAGCAGTTGATGCGAATGATCGGCCACGACGGCATCGCGATTCTGCCGAGCGCGACAGTGAAGATGCGCAGCCGCGATGCCGAATACCGCTATCGCCAGGACAGCGACTTCTACTATCTCACCGGCTTTGCCGAACCTGATTCTGTCTGCGTGCTCGCGCCGGGCCGGGACAACGGCGAGTTCGTGTTGTTCTGCCGGGACCGCGACCGGGAAAAGGAACTGTGGAATGGTTCGCGCGAAGGTCCGGAAGGTGCGATCAGCAATTACGGCGCCGACGACGCCTTTCCCGTCGATGACCTTGATGACATCCTCCCCGGGATTCTTGAAACCCGTTCGCGCGTGTATTACGCGATGGGAGCGAACCCGGAGTTCGATCGCCGGATATCGGAATGGGTGAAGTCTCTGCAAGGGCGCGAACAGGCGGGCGTGCAGTCGCCGCAGGAATTCGTGGCGCTCGATCACGTACTGCACGACATGCGCCTGTACAAGAGCCGGGCGGAACTGGCCGCGATGCGCCGCTCCGCGAAAATTGCAGTCGCGGCGCATACCAGGGCGCTCGCCGCGATCCGGCCCGGGGCATACGAATACGAAGTCGAGGCGGAATTCCTGCACGAGTTCCGCCGCCACGACGCGACCATTTCATACAGCCCGATCGTCGGCGGCGGCGCCAACACCTGCACCCTGCATTACGTGGACAACAACGCGCAGCTGAAGGATGGCGACTTGCTGCTGATCGATGCCGGTTGCGAGTGGGACTACTATGCTTCCGACATTACCCGCACGTTACCGGTGAACGGCCGTTACTCTCCGGAGCAGCGGGCGATCTACGAGATTGTTTTGGAGGCGCAGCTTGCGGCAATCGAGAGAACGTGCAAGGGTAACCACTGGAACGATCCGCATGACGCCGCGGTAAGGGTCATCACCCGCGGGCTGAAGAAACTCGGCCTCTTGCAGGGCACGGTGCCGAAGCTCATGCGCGACGGCGCCTACCGCGAATTTTTCATGCATCGGACGGGACACTGGCTGGGCATGGATGTGCATGACGTCGGCGACTACCGGGTCGATGAGGAGTGGCGCCTGCTCGAGCCGGGCATGGTGACCACGGTCGAGCCGGGCATCTATATCTCCGCTAAAAGCAACGTTCCCGCGCGCTGGCGAAACATCGGCATACGCATCGAGGATGACGTCGCAGTGACGGCAGACGATCCGGATGTTCTCAGTCGGGGCCTGCCGAAGGATCCGGACGAGATCGAGAAGCTGATGGCTGCCTAGCCGGGGTGCACCTCAGGGTTGATAACATGGTTTCGTCATCAGACAACCGATACGACATCGTCATCGCCGGCGGCGGCATGACAGGTACCTGTCTTGCACTGGCGCTGGAACCGCTCGGACTTCGCATCGCCATGGTCGAGGCAGTAGCCCGCAAGGACCCTGACCAGCCCAGCTTTGACGACCGTTCCACGGCGCTCTCGCGAAGCAGCCAGCGCATGTTCGAAGCCATGGGTCTCTGGCCGGAAGTGGTTGCTGCCTCCACGCCTATCCATAGTATTCATGTCTCGCACCGCGGGCGCTTCGGCTTCTCGCACATCGATGCGGCGGAGCAGGATGTCGAAGCGCTCGGCTACGTGGTCATCAATCGTGTCCTCGGCGACGTCCTGCAGAAGGCATTGGCGGCTCATGAAAAGGTTGACGTGCTGTGTCCGGGCCGGATTACCGCTGTGCATATGCGGGAGGATCACGTAGCGGTAGACGTGGATGACGAGGAGGGCGTGCGCACCCTGACGTGCAGCTTGCTGGCCGCGGCTGACGGCGCGAGGTCGATGGTGCGGAAGTTCATCGGCATCGAGTCCACCCGTGCCGACTACCGCCAGTGTGCAATCACGGGGAACGTGCTGCCGGAGCTGCCTGTCGCGAATCGGGCCTTCGAACGGTTCACCGATTCCGGTCCGTTGGCGCTGCTGCCGCTAACCGGCGGGAGGGCAGCCTTCGTCTGGTGCCTGTCGTCCGGCGAGGCGCAGGAGACGATGCAGCTCTCCGACCGGCCCTTCACCGACAGGCTGCAGGCTGCTTTCGGTTACCGCCTGGGGACGTTCGACAAGGTGGGTAAACGCAGTTCCTATCCACTGGAACTGACCCGCGCGAGACGTCTCACTTCCCGGCGCAGCGTAGTTATCGGTAACGCAGCGAACGGCCTGCACCCGGTTGCCGCGCAAGGCTTCAACCTCGGGATGCGCGATGTCGCCGCCCTCAGCGACTGCATCGCCGATGCGATACGCGAGCAAGGTCCCGCAGCCATCGGAGACGATCGCATCCTGAAGGCGTACGCCGATTGGCGCCGCGCCGACCATATGAAGGTCGTTCAGTTCACCGATGGCCTGGTGCGGCTGTTCGAGTCCGGGAGCCTGCCGGTACGCTCATTGCGGCCGCTGGCCATGCTCGGCTTCGATCTCGTTCCCGGGGTACGCCCCCTGTTCGCGAGGCACACGATGGGACTTGCAGGAAAACTGCCGCGGCTCGCGCGCGGCATACCGTTGCGATGAACCGCGACATCGACGTCGTCATCGCAGGCGCCGGCATCGCCGGGCTGACGGCCGCGGCGCTGCTGGCGACGGGGGACCCCGGCGGGCGGCTCAGGATCCGCATCGTCGATGCAGGGTCCCGGCCGCGTTTCGACGAGGCGGACGACGTTGCACTGCGTGTCTCGGCAATCTCCGCGGGCTCGGCGCGGCTGTATGCATCGGTCGGCGCGTGGGACGCCGTCGCTGCCGTGCGTGCCAGCCCGTTCCGTGAAATGAGGGTGTGGGACGCCAGCCAGAGCGCGGATGGTCCGGCGACGCTCAGTTTCGACGCCGCCGAGTTCGCGTTGCCCGAACTCGGCTTCATCGTCGAGAACGTACTGTTGCAAGACGCGCTCCTGCGACTCGTGGAGAAGGCCGGCGTGACCGTTGAGTTTGAAAAGCAGATCGAGGCGGTCAGGTATCCAGGCAAACGGGTCGAACTTGATTGCGGTGACAAGACCCTGCGCGCGGATCTCGTCGTCGGGGCCGATGGCACCTCGTCGGCCGTACGGCAACAGGCAGGGATTGGCGTAACCTCCTGGCGCTACGGTCAATCGGCATTGGTTACGCACGTACGGCCCGAGAGAGATCACGGTGAATGCGCATGGCAGCGGTTCCTGCCGGAAGGCCCGATCGCGCTGCTGCCGCTTCTGGATGGCCGCAGCTCGATAGTATGGTCGACGACCCCCGGGCAGGCGGAGGCAGCACAGGCGGCCGACGACCGCGCGCTCGGCCTGATGCTGACGGAGGCAAGCGGCGGTGTATTGGGCGAGCTGTCGGTGGAAGCGGATCGCGCGACGTTCCCGCTCAAGGCGCAGTACGCGGTAAGGTATGTCAGGCGAGGAACGGCACTGATCGGTGATGCCGCCCACAGCATCCACCCTCTCGCCGGGCAAGGAGCAAACTTGGGCATAGCAGACGCTTCAGTGCTCGCAAGAACCCTGCATGCGGCCATCGAAGCAGGAGAATATCCGGGAGATATACCGGTCCTGCGCCGTTATGAAAGGGCGCGCAAGGGCGCCAACGCGAGCATGCTTTATTTCGTGGACGCCCTGAACCGGCTGTTTGCGCGCCCCTCGGCGCCGGTGCGCGCCTTGCGGGCTGCGGGCATGCGGGCGTTCAACATGAGCGGGCCGGTTCGCCGCCGTGCCGTCGCGGTCGCGCTGGGGCTACAGCCGGGACCTTGACCTTAGAGGCTGCTCCAATAAGCGTTAAAGGCCGGCGAATTACCGTGTAGAATCTGCGTCCCCCGAGGCCACCTCTCGGGAAATCGAAGAACAAGAAACAGGCGGTATGGATCTGTCCCGGAACGAAAAAGCCAAACGAGCAAAAGAGCAAGTCATTGAAACCCCGAAGCGCGCTTAAGGCCACGCAGTGACCACTCGTTATGTGCTTGTACTCGCGGGCATCCTCACGCTCGTTGGCTTGGCAACCTTTATGTACAAATGGCAGGTACTCGGTTTGCCGCTCGATGCTTCCCAGGAAACGCCGACATGGACGGTGGAAACCACCATCCGGTTCGATAGCGGACCCGGGTCCATACGAGTGAATCTGCAGATACCTACATTGACGCCGGGCTTTGCCACCCTCGATGAGTTCTCGGTATCGAGGAACTACGCATTCGGCCTGAACTACGTCGGAGCCGAACGCGAAGCGCAATGGACGGTACGCCGTGCCGACGGCCAGCAGACGCTTTACTACCGCATCGTCGTCTATGAGGACCCTGAGAAAGACCAGTCGGACCTGACGCCACCGCTTCCGATTCCGCCTGTCATCAACGAGCCGTTCAGGACGGCGGTAGACATGGTAGTGGCCGACGTCAATGAACATTCGGCCGATGCCGCGTCCTTCACGTCCGTGCTGCTCAGGATGTTCAACAATCCTTCTCCGAATCCGAACATCGAACTCCTGCTGGCGGAGGCCAGTTCACGTGCCGATTTCGTGCAAACAGTAACGATGGTGCTCGCGTCTGCCGCCATCCCGGCACGGGTGATCCGGGGCATTCCTTTGCAGGAACAGCAGCGGCAGGCAGACCCGGTGCCCTGGCTGGAAATTCACGACGGCGACCGCTGGCGGTACTTCAATCCCGACACCGGTGTCGAAGGCCTGCCGGACAGGTTTCTCATCTGGTGGCGCGGCAGCGGACCGCTCGTCACGGTCGAGGGCGGCAGCAATGTCGAAGTACGCTTCGCGGTACAGAGAAACTTTATCGACTCGCTCTCGGTTGCGGAGCATCGTGCGGAGGTGAGGCAGTCCCGCGTGATCGATTTTTCGCTGTTCAGCCTGCCGATCGAGACGCAGTCGGTCTATGGCGTGCTGCTGATGATTCCGATCGGCGCCTTCATCATGGTGCTCATGCGCAACGTTGTCGGTATCGACGCATTTGGCACCTTCATGCCCGTCCTGATCGCGCTCGCGTTTCGCGAAACGCAACTGCTGTGGGGTGTCATACTCTTTTCGGTGCTCGTGGCACTTGGCCTGAGTATCCGATTCCTGCTGGAGCGCCTGCGGCTTTTGCTGGTGCCGCGGCTGAGCGCGGTCCTGATCATCGTGGTGCTCCTGATGCTGGTCATCAGCATCGTGTCGCACCAGCTGGGAATGGAGACGGGCTTGTCCGTGGCACTGTTTCCCATGGTCATCATCGCGATGACGATTGAGCGCATGTCGGTCGTGTGGGAGGAAAGGGGAGCCGGGGATGCGATGCGTGCGGGTGCTGGCAGCATGCTGGTCGCGACGATTGCTTACCTGGTGATGGGGCTTCCCTGGCTCGAGCACATCGTCATCACGTTCCCGGAACTGTTGCTCATCGTGCTTGCGGCGGTCCTGCTGCTGGGCCGCTACACGGGCTATCGATTGTCCGAACTGACCCGCTTCAAGGCGATCATCGGCAAATGAACAGGCTGCGCTGACATGTTCGGCAATCGGAAACTGCTGAGAGAAGTGGGCGTCCTCGGCCTGAACGAACGCAACGCCGACTTCATCATGCGCCTGAATCCGCGACGATTCTATCCGCGAGTCGACGACAAGGTGCTGACGAAGAAACTGGCGATTGAGGCAGGCATGCCCGTTCCAGAACTCTTTGGCGTCATCAGCAACCAGGCAGAGGTGCGGCGTTTTTCGGATATAGTCGCCGATCGCGATGCTTTCGTCGTGAAGCCGGCGAGAGGTAGCGGCGGCGACGGCATCATCGTCATCACCGGTCGCAGCAAGCGCAAGCGCGACAACTTCCGGTTCGCGAGCGGGCTTTTGGTCTCTGCCGGGGATATCGAGCATCACATCTCGAACATCGTTGGCGGCCAGTACAGTCTCAGCGGCAATCCGGATACGGCGCTGATCGAGTACTGCGTGCACTTCGATCCTTTGTTTGCGGATGTCAGCTACCAGGGCGTGCCGGACATCCGGGTAATCGTCTACCGTGGTTACCCGGTGATGTCGATGGTGCGTCTGCCCACGCGCACTTCCGATGGCAAGGCAAACCTGCACCAGGGCGCGGTCGGCGCCGGCATCGACCTCAGCACGGGGCGAACGCTTCGCGGCGTCCTCGGCAATAACGTAGTCGACGAGCATCCCGATACCGGCGCGCTCATCTCCGGGCTGTACATCCCGAAGTGGGATTACATCCTGCAGTCTTCGGCTCGCAGCAGCGAAGTAACGGGCCTTGGATATGTTGGCGTCGACATGGTGATCGACAAAGACTTAGGCCCGCTGATCCTCGAGATGAATGCCCGACCCGGTCTCAACATCCAGATCGCCAACGGTTGCGGGCTCGCTCATCGCATCCGCCGCATCGACGAGATTTTCGATCCCTCCGCAGATGCCGTTACGCGCGCCCACGCGTCGCGCCAGGAATTTTCGGCAGAACGGCAGGGGTCGCTCGCCCTCACCGATTAACCGGAAAACAGCGCAAGGTCGCCCGAAGCCAAAGCTCGAAAGAGCACGCTGTAGGAGCCCACCCCCTCGGGCGACTTTCGCCCCGGGGAGCGGTTAGTCCGGCAGCTGGAACTTCGCCATGACCTCCTCTTCCGTCTGTTTCGTGAGGTCACCCGCGAACTCGTAGCCAGGCGGTTTGTGGTCGACGTAAATCTCGCCGACCAGGCGGAATGCGGAGGCGTCGTCGAAGGCCCCGACAGCCAGGACGTAGCTGTTGGCCGGCTTCAGGTAATAGAAGAGACTGGAGCCGCACTTGCTGCAGAAGCCGCGCGAAGCCCAATCGGACGAATCGTAGGTCTTGATGTGTTCCTCTCCCTCGAACCTGACGCTTCCGACGCTGGCGGCGAACATCGGGCTGCCCGCCCAGCGGCGGCACATGCCGCAGTGGCAGGTCTCGAAGTCCGTCTCCACATCGTCAGCCGTGAACGACACCGCGCTGCACAGGCATTTTCCGGTCATCTCAGCCATTGTCGTGCCTCCTGGTCGTTGAACCGTACTGCATCTGCTTTGCCAGCCAGTCCTTCATGCGAATCTCCAAGACCTCGAGAGGAAGCGCCCCGCCGCCAAGTAACTGGTCGTGGAAGTCGCGGATGTCGAAGTCTTCCCCCAAAGCCTGTTCCGCTTCTTTTCTAAGCTCGAGAATCTTGAGCTGTCCAATCTTGTAAGCCAGCGCCTGCCCCGGGTTGCCGATGTAGCGGTCGATCTCGTTTACGATGTCGAGCTCTGTCTTGGCTGCATTCGCTTTGAAGAAATCAATTGCCTGCTGGCGTGTCCACCCTTTCTGGTGGATCCCGGTATCGACAACCAGGCGCACTGCACGCCACATCTCGTAGGTCAGGGCCCCAAACTTCGAATAAGGGTCCTTGTACAGTCCCAGTTCATCCCCGAGACTTTCGCTATAGAGACCCCAGCCCTCGATGAACGCGGTGAAGCCCGAATACTTCCTGAACGCCGGCACGTCTTCGAGCTCCTGCGAAAGCGCGATCTGCAGGTGGTGACCGGGCACCGCTTCGTGCACCGTCAGTACCTCGATTTCGTATTTCGGCCTGACCTCCGGGCGATACAGGTTCACGTAGTAGTAGCCGGCACGGCTGCCATCGGCTGCCGGCCTGCTGTAGTAGGCCGTGGTCGTATCGGGAGCGACGTTGTCCGGGATGGGGCGCAGCCCGTAGGGCATCCTCGGGAGTTTGCCGAACAGCCGCACGAGTTGCGGATCGATACGCTTCGCGGTTGCGAGGTATGCCTCAAAAAGTTCTTCCGGACTCTCATAATAGAAGCGCGGATCGGTCCTCAGGAACTGAAGGAAATCGGCGAAGTCCCCGTCGAACTCGAGTTCGTCGATGATCATCTGCATCCCGGCACGGATACGCTTCACCTCGGATAGGCCGAGATTGTGAATCTCGTCCGGCGTCATGCTCGTGGTGGTATAGACGCGCGTGCGATGCCGGTAATACTCCTCGCCGTACGGCAGCTCTGAGGCGCCGATGCTGTCGCGGCTGGCGGGAAGGTAGGTTTGCTCGAAATAGCGGCTGTACTCGCGATACGCCGGCACGATCGTTTCCTCGACGATCGTTTTCGCAGCCTGCCGCAGGCGCTCCTGGTCCTTGGGCGAAATGTTGTCCGGCATATCGCGGAACACAGCATAGAACGGGCTGTCTTCGGCGTTCTCCACCAGTTGCGTCGCGATCTGTGCCGGTACCCGCTCCATCAGGATTTTCGGGGGCATGTAACCGGCGCGGCGTCCGCGCTCCTGCAGCTCCATGGTCTGCTCGATGAGCCTGTCTGCCGAACTCATACGCGCCAACCAGTCTTCGTAATCCTTGCCGGACTGCAGGCGTAAGCCCTCTGCCGTGGACTCCAGCGTCTGCACGCCCCCGCGATGGCTGACCGGCATCAGCCAGGTGCGAAAGCGATTGCCGTTGATGTCGTTCTGCAGGTCCCGGCGGAACAGGTCGTAGTTCAGCCGCCCTTGCTCATCGAGTTCGGAAGAGTCGATCGCCAGCAGCCTGTCGAGAAGTTGCCGTTGCTCCTGCTGGCGACGCTCGATGGCTTCGATGCTCATGTCGGTCCACCGGTCGTTGTAGCGCCTGTCGCCGAGCCGCGAAGCGAACACCGGATTCTCCCGCAGTTGCCATTCCCAGGCGTCGTCGAGCAGTTCCGCGAACTCCTGTGCCGCATCGGCGTGCGCCGTGCCGGCCAGCAGCAGGGCCATGGAAAGTATTCCCACCTTGAACATTGCCGGCATTCTTCGAGCTCCCGCAGTGGCGATAATGATGTCATTGTTCCCTCGTTGCCGACCGCTGGCAACAGCGTGGGGACTTGGATATTATTGCGCGCACTGATCGAAAGGGTACGTGGAAGAGACTCCGGCCTGACGCATTACCGTCATGCACGGGGCGCCGAAGGCGCAACTCGCTCGGAAACGCTCAGGCAGCAGGGACCGCGTGATCCTGATCAGCTCTGGAGAGAGGCCGTTTTGCGGCCCACCGAAGGGGATGCGCCGCTTCAGGTTGACTAAAAGCGGTGCTTGATCTCTCAGGTATTTTGGACAGAGGGGCGGTTTGCAAGCACGGGCATGCGAACCGCCCTTTTTCGTTTCCTGAAGCCATTTACGGCTTCGGACCGCCCGACTCACCAGTGGAGCTGACCCTCAAGGGTATTGCCAATGGGACTGAAGACGCCGCTTTATGCGAAGCATGTCGAGGCCGGCGGGCGCATGGTCGATTTCGGCGGCTGGGACATGCCGCTTCATTACGGTTCGCAGATCGAGGAGCATCACTCCGTGCGCCGCGACGTCGGTATCTTCGATGTGTCTCACATGACCATTGTCGACGTGGAAGGCGGCCAGGCTCTCGAGTTTCTCCGTTTCCTGCTGGCGAACGACGCCGCGAAACTGCGCGAGCCGGGTAGCGCAATCTACAGCTGCATGCTGAACGTTGCCGGCGGTGTTGTAGATGATCTCATCGTTTATTTCCTTGGAGCTTCCCGTTACCGGCTGGTGGTGAACGCCGCGACGCGTGACAAGGACATCGCGTGGATCCAGAAGCACGCAGCGACTTTCGCGATCACCGTGGCCGAACGGCCTGAGTTTGCCATGATCGCAGTCCAGGGGCCGCGGGCACGCGAGGTCGCATCCGCTTTGTTCGACCCTGACTGGCGCGACCGGGCGCTTGCCCTGAAACAGTTCAGCGCGCTGGAGGTAGAAAACTTCTTCATTGCCCGCACCGGGTACACCGGCGAGGACGGCTTTGAATTAGTTTTGCCTGGCGATGCTGCAGAGGCGTTCTGGCAAGGACTTCTCGACCTCGGAGCCGCACCCTGCGGCCTGGGCGCTCGTGACACGCTGCGTCTCGAAGCCGGCATGAACCTGTACGGGTCGGACATGGATGAAAGCACATCGCCGCTCGAGTCGGGCCTTGGGTGGACCGTGGCTCTCGACGCACCGGAGCGCAACTTCATCGGCCGCCAGGCGTTGGAGCAGATGCAGTCCGAGCCGCTGCGGCAGCGCTTCGCGGGATTGTTGCTCGAGGGCCGCGGCGTGCTCCGCAATCACCAGCGCGTCGTGGTCGAGGGCCTGCACGACGGTGAGATCACAAGCGGCGGGTTTTCTCCGACACTGCAGCGCTCGATTGCACTGGCGCGGCTTCCGGCCGGCGATTACGAACGCGCAAAAGTAGACGTGCGAGGGAAACTTCTTGATGTGCGCGTCGTGAAGCCGCCTTTCGTCCGCAAGGGCAGGGCACTCGTCGACATCTAGATCCGTCTCTTGATCTGTTTCGTTCCCACTTTGTCCTTCAACAGGAGTAAAACAAATGAGCGAATTGCCAGGCGACCTCCGCTTTACCAGCGAACATGAATGGCTGCGCAAAGAAGAGGATGGCAGCGTCACGATAGGCATTACCGATCATGCGCAGTCTGCGCTCGGCGATCTCGTTTTCGTCGAGTTACCGGAGACAGGGCAGGAACTGGAAGCGGGCGGTGAGATGGCTGTCGTTGAATCCGTCAAGGCT
>DATGQI010000264.1:0-13194 GCA_035304285.1 Woeseiaceae bacterium | reverse complement strand
AGTAGGTGTTGCCCGTTGTACTGCAGTCTTCCGAGGGTCGATCAGTTTACCGCTAGAACAAGCACTCCGGAAGGGACTAAGGACGGAAATCGGCCGTCGGCGATCGTGGCTTGAGGTATTAATCCGCGTTCTCGGCTGCGGTCTCAAAAGTACCCTTCGATTCGATCCGACGGAGTATCTTGAGCAACTCCGGGCGGTGACATCCACGATCGGCCAACGACCGACATGTGGGAACACATGAGCTCAACTGGAGGCTAGGGACGGAATCGAACCGACGTACGCGGCTTTGCAGGCCGCTGCATGACCACTCTGCCACCTAGCCGGAGGCTTGCCGATGCTGTTTGGCGGGCGGAAAACATAGCACACTCGCCAGGCAGGCGCCGCAGTATACCGCCCTGTCCCGGGGAATCAATTTGGCTGGTACCCGTTGCATCGCGCGCTGCATAATCAGGGCATGAACAGAATCACGACCGTGCGGCTTATGCTGCTCGCCATTCCATCGACACTGGTAGCTGCCTGCGATCCCGCGCCCGCAACAGCTACTTCAACGGCAGTTGAGCAACTCGCTGTTCCGGCGGCACCCGGCAGCCAGTCCCCCAACCTTGCCGTCGGGCAAGGCGGCGTCGTCGCGCTCAGTTGGGTGACAGCGGACGAGACCGGGCACCGGCTGCAGTACTCCGTGTTGGCGGGTAACGCCTGGAGCGAACCCCGGAACGTTGCACGCGGCGACGACTGGTTCGTCAACTGGGCGGACTTCCCGTCCGTCGTTCCCGTGTCCGGGGAGATGTGGGCGGCGCACTGGCTGGTCCGGCAGCCGGCCGGCGGTTATGCATACGACGTCCACCTTTCCGCCTCGTCCGATGGTGGTGCGACCTGGTCGGAGTCAGTCATGCCGCACGATGACAATACGCCGACGGAACACGGATTCGTTACGATATTTCCGGACGCCACTGGTATGGGCCTGATCTGGCTCGACGGACGAAATATGGCCCATGCGGCATCGCATGGGCCATCACACCATTCACCAACCGTCGGAATGACGCTGCGCGCTGCCACCTACTCCAGTTCGCTCGAGGCGGCAAAGGAGACCCTGGTGGACGAGTTGATCTGCGACTGCTGCCAGACGGACGTCGCCATAACCGCACAGGGGGCGATCGCCGTCTATCGCAATCGCACAAAAGACGAAACGAGGGACATCTACGCGGCACGGTATGTGGATGGAGAATGGCTGCCCGGCCGTGCCGTCGCTGACGATGGCTGGACCATCGACGGTTGTCCCGTGAACGGACCTGCTATCGCGGCGGATGGCGATCATGTCGCTGTCGCGTGGTTCACGGCAGCTGGTGACCTGCCAAAGGTTCGCATGGCGCGCTCGAACGATTCCGGTGAAACCTGGTCCGCGGCTGTAGATGTCACTGAAGGCGGGATATCCGGTCGCGCGGGCGTGGCGTTGCTGGACCAGGGTAGGGTTGCCGTCAGCTGGCTGTGCGGTGAATCCGAAACGCACGCGCGCCTCTGCCTGCGGCGCATCGGCGAAGATAACACCCTGGGCCGTGTCCACATTGTCAGCGGCGAGGATCAGGTACCTTCGCTGAGCGTTCCCCAGCTTGCGCGAAGCGGCGACGCGATCATCGCCTCGTGGACGGCACGCGACGGCAATGTCACAGGCATCCGCAGTAGCCGCATTACCGTTGCCTCGCTGCGGTAGTGAAGACGTTCCGCGACGCGGTCCGCGATAGCGACTTCGTCATCACAGCGCAACTGCCTCTCGGCCCCGGCACTACTGCAGAAGACCTGAGGCAGATTCTCGCGACACTTCAGCCGGTTGTCGATGCCGTACAGGTCAGCGACAACCCGACGACGAAGCCGCATATGGCCCCTCTTGCGGCAGCGGCGCTCTCGCTCCAGGCAGGCATCGACCCGATCGTCCACATGACTTGCCGCGATCGCAATCGCATCGCGCTGCAAAGCGACGTGATGGGTGCCGCAGCGCTTGGCGTCACCAGCCTTATCTTAAGCCGCGGTGAGAAGATGCCGGGCATGCACAAGCAGCGCATAAAAGGAGTGTTCGACATCGGCGCGAAGCGTTTGCTGGCAACTGCCCAGGCTGTCGCCGCAAATGAGCGCCTGATCTCCGCGCCGGGCTTTTTCCTTGGCTCCAATGTGACCGTTATCGACCCACCGGAAGGCTGGGCAGCAGAGGGAATCGACAACAAGGCCGGAGCCGGAAGCAAGTTCGTGCAGACGCAGCCTTGCCTGGACATCGTTGCACTGAGGAAGTACATGGCCGCCCTGGTCGCGCGTAAGGCTCTCGAACGTGTCTCAGTTATCGTGCAGGTACCGTTGCTCCAGTCCCTGCAATCAATCGATGAGTTGCAGGGGGCACGGCGGCCGCTGCTGATTCCGCCTGCCCTGGTCGAGCGGCTTCGGCACGCTAAGGACTTTTGCGCCGAAGCAGAAGCGGTATGTTCCGAAACACTGCAGGCACTACCGGCTATCCCGGGCATCGCCGGCTCTAACATAACCTGTCCGGGCGATCCCGTCGCGGTGTTACGCGTGCTCACTGCCGCGTTCGGAAATCTCGGGCGATCCTCGTAAGAGCGTCTTCTGAAAGCCCCTTTAAATATCGATGATGACGACCTGACTCCACTATATTGCCATTTAGCGTCGCAACTCCCTTCCCGGTTCGATAGCATCCCTCCCTGATGCAGCGCCTCGCGGCGCAACGACGCACGGAGGATAGGTACATTGCCCGCGCCACCAAGCCTGCATGCCATTGCAGCCATCCTGTTCACTTTGGTGGCAGTGTTCCTGTTCACGAGGGAAAAGCTGCGACTGGAAACGACCAGCCTCTTCGTCCTGATTGGGATCCTCGTCTGGTTTGAATTCTTTGCGATTGAGCTGAACGGGGTGCGTATACGGGCCCCCGATTTTCTCGCGGGATTCGGCAACGAAGCCCTGATCACCATCACTGCTCTCATGATCGTGACCAAGAGCCTGGAAAGCACCGGCGCGCTGCAGCCGATCGGGCACGTGCTGGCGCAGCTGTGGTCTGTCCGGCCGAAGCTCGCGTTTCTTGCAACCCTCCTGACAGCGGCCGGTCTCAGCATGTTCCTGAACAACACGCCGGTGGTCGCCGCCGTATTGCCGCTTCTCGTCGCAGTGTCGCTCCAGGCCGGCATATCTCCCTCCGGCATCCTGATGCCCGTCGGTTTCGCCACGATCATCGGCGGCATGGCGACAACCATCGGAACCTCGACGAACCTGCTGGTAGTCGGGATCGCCTCCGACCTCGGGATGCGGGACTTCCAGATGTTCGATTTCGCCATGCCGGTGTTCGTGGTGGGCGGGCTGGCCATACTGTTCCTGTGGCTCGTTGCGCCGCGGATGCTGCCGGATCGCCGCCCGCCTCTGACCGACATCGAGCCGCGCGTCTTCGAGTCGCGATTGAACATCGAGCCGGGCTCGTTTGCCGATGGCAAGCCGCTCAAGGATGTGCTGGCTCGCTGCAAGGGAATGAAGGTGACACGCCTCGAACGTGGAGACATCGGCCTTTCGCGAATGCCGCTGGTGGTGCTCAAAGCGGGTGACAAGCTGCACGTCAGTGATACTCCCGAGAATCTGAAGGAATACGAGCGACTGCTGGGCGCGACCCTGATCGCCGCAGATTCGAAGGAGTCCGTCAGCGCCGACCATCCGCTCGAGAGCGACGAGCACGTAGCCGAAGTCGTGGTCACATCGGGTTCGGTGCTGGAACGCAATACGCTGGACAGCACAAGATTGCTTTCGACCTATGGGCTGACTCCACTTGCACTACATCGGCCGGGTATTCCACAGCGCACGCAGGAGGCCCTGGGCGGGGTCACCCTCGAGGCTGGCGACGTCATTCTCGTACAGGGCGCCCCGCGCGCCCTCGAACGGTTGCATCGTAGCGGGAACCTCCTGGTACTCGACGGCCGCATTCACCTCCCCCGCACCACGAAGGCATCGTTGTCGATGATTATCATGGTCGGCGTCGTCGTGGCCGCGGCCACCGGCCTGATGCGAATCTCCGTTGCGGCTTCAGTAGGGCTGGCGTTGATGATATTGACCAACTGTCTCACGTGGCGTGAGGCAGTGTCGGCGATGGATCGCCGGATCGTCATGGTGATCGTCGCCAGCCTCGCTTTGGGGCTCGCGATGATGGCAACGGGAGCGACAGAATACATTGCCTCGCTATATGTTGCCGCGACAGGCGGGATGCCACCGGCCATCATCCTGGCCGGCTTCATCCTGCTGATGGCACTGTTGACCGAGATTGTCACGAACAATGCCATTGCCGTGCTCGGCACGCCTATCGCGATCAGTGTCGCGACGCAGCTTGACGTACCTCCCGAACCGTTCGTCATCGGGCTGCTCTATGGCGCGAACATGAGCTACATCATACCCGTGGGTTACCAGACAAACCTGCTGGTCATGAGCGCAGGGGGTTACAGGTTCTCCGACTTCGCACGAGTCGGCCTCCCGTTGCAGATGATCATGTGGCTGGGGCTCTCGACGGCACTGGCACTACTGTACGACCTGTAGAGGAAGAGGTCCGATTCCGGCCAGTTTGCGCGATTCTCCAGCTTTATAATCCCGCGCTTCAACAGGAGGAAACCTGGAAATGAGCAAGACCACAGAGGAAAAGCGCGCCGTTTTTCGTCAACTGCACGAACAGGGCTCCCTGGTACTGCCGAACCCGTGGGACCTCGGTAGCCTGCAACGTATCGAGAAGCTCGGCGCCAAGGCCGTCGCCAGTACCAGCGCCGGGTTTGCCGAATCCAGGGGGCGTGAAGACTACAGGATGAGCCGCGAGGAGGTTCTCGCACACCTGGAAGAAATGTGCTCGGCCACCGATCTCCCACTCAATGCAGATTTCGAATCCGGCTTTGCCGAATCAACAGGCGAGCTTTCGCAGAGTGTCGAACTCGCCATTGGCACAGGGATAGCCGGCCTGTCCATCGAAGACCGCCACGGCAAAGGTCTTTTTCCTGAAGATGTCGCCGTTGAGCGGCTCAGAACGGCTCGCAACGCGATTGACAAGAGCGGCCAGGACGTGATGCTGGTGGCCCGCTGCGAAGGGTTTCTGACCGGCACCGCGGAACTCCCCGAAGTCATCGATCGCCTGAAAGCGTACGCGAAAGCAGGGGGCGACGTGCTCTACGCTCCGGGCGCCAGTAAACGTAGCGACATCAAGGAGATCGTCGGGGCGGTGGCGCCAAAGCCCGTGAATGTTTTATTGCTTCCGGGCATGCAGGCGAGGGACCTGTTCGAACTCGGCGTCTGCCGCGTCAGTACGGGGTCGTTCCTCACCGACGCAGCATGGCGCGCGCTGGAGTCGGCCACACGCTCGGTTCTCGAGGACGGAAAGTTGCCATAACGATCACGCCAATCGCTGGAAGCTGCCGGGATCATGCCTTATCCGGCTTTTGTGCCGCAGGCCGGCGTCCTGGATGCTCCTCCCGGCTCAAGAATGCCGAACGCCGGCCGATAAACAGGATGCAACCTGTCTCTGGAGAATCTTCTTATGCCGAGGACGTCCCACGCGGCCGCGTATACCTTTGTCGAACGACTTGCCAAGGATCTGCAAGATGCGAAGTTTGAGCTGCCGGCTTTTCCCGAAGCCGTATTACGCGTGCAGCGCGCGCTGCAATCTTCCGAGACCAGTGCCGGCGACATCGTCACCATCCTGAGTTCCGATCCCGGTCTCGCGGCGAGGGTACTGCGCATCGCCAACTCGGCGGCGTTCAAGCCTGCAAGCGGTGAGATAACAGACCTGCGCAACGCTGTCAGCCGCATGGGCTTCAACATGGTGAGAACCGTCGCGATCGAATACGCCATGCGGCAGATGCGCCGCAGGGAAAGCCAGTCGGCCGTGGCTCGCAGCGAAATCGACGCGATATCGAAAGACAGCCTCAGGGTTGCTTCACTTTGCTACGTGATTGCGAAACATTACACGCGCGTCAACGCCGACCAGGCGCTACTGACGGGGCTGCTGCACGGCCTGGGGCGCCTTTACATCGTGATGCGCGCGGAAGACATGGCGGAGATTACAACGGTAGACATACGTGAAGTTGCCGCGAACTGGCAGGCAACGATCGGCAAAGCGATTCTCGAAAGCTGGGGCCTGCCGGAACCGCTGCAACACGCTGTGGAACACCAGGACGACCATGACCTGAGCCCGATCGATGCTGCCCAAAATACAGGGCCCGGAGTCGCTGCGGGCGCAGTGAGCCTCACCAACGTGCTGATTGCGTCGAAAATCCTGGCCGGCGAAGACGGGGCGGGCGAGATCGCGGATGTCCCGGCGTTGTCATGGCTGAACGGCATGAAAAAGGACGGAGCCGTCGCCGTACTCATAGACCACGACGAGGAAATCCAGTCGCTGCGCGCATCCCTCGGCGAATGAGGTAGCCCTCATCCGCCGGCTGCCCTCGCCTGCTCAGCTGGTTCAGCCCGTTCGTCGGGCCGGGCCAGGGCTGCGTCCATCGCATCGTCAACCGTCTTGAGCCAGATGAACTCCAGCGACGAGCGCACCGACTCCGGGATGTCCTCGTAGTCCTTCCGGTTCCTGTCCGGCAACAGCACTCTCGTGATACCGGCGCGGTGGGCCGCTATCACTTTTTCCTTGATGCCGCCCACGGGCAGCACCAAACCGCGCAGGCTGATCTCGCCGGTCATGGCGACGTCGTGCCGCACTGTCTGTCCCGTCACCAGCGAAGCAAGTGAAACGAAAATGGCGACGCCTGCGCTCGGCCCGTCCTTGGGGATTGCTCCCGCCGGAACGTGAATGTGCATGTCGTGGCCGCTCAGCAACTTCGACTCTTCCGACGCATCGGCAAAACGGCTCTTCACGAGACTCATGGCAGCCTGTGCGCTTTCTCTCATGACGTCGCCCAGCTGGCCCGTCAGGATCAGCTTGCCGCTGCCGGGCACCAGGGTGCATTCAATGAACAGGATGTCCCCGCCCACCGGCGTCCAGGCAAGCCCGGTTGCGACGCCCGGCAGGCCGGTGCGCAAGGCAACTTCGTTTTCGAACTTCGGAGAGCCAAGGATCCTGGAGACATCTTCGGCGTCGATCTTCCTCGCCTCCGCTGAGCCTTCCGCAAAGGTAACGGCGACGTGCCGCAGTACTGCGCCAATCTGCTTCTCCAGGTTCCGCACACCCGCCTCGCGGGTGTAGCCGGTGATGATCGAGAGCAGGGATTCATCGGGAATCTCCACGTACTCCGCCGACAGCCCGTTGCTTTCAAGCTGCCGTGCAACGAGGTATCGCCTCGCGATTTGCAGTTTCTCCTCCGTCGTGTAGCCCCTCAGTTCAATCACCTCCATGCGATCAAGCAAGGGAGCGGCGATGGTATCGAGACGATTTGCGGTGGCGATAAACATGACCTTGCTCAGGTCGAACGGCACGCCGAGGTAATTGTCCTGGAACGTCGTGTTCTGTTCCGGGTCCAGCACTTCAAGCAGGGCCGACGACGGGTCCCCGTGCATGCTCGCCCCGAGCTTGTCGATCTCGTCGAGCATGAACACCGGGTTCCTCGTGCCGGCCTTCCTGATTCCCTGGATGATCTTGCCCGGCAGCGCGCCAATGTATGTGCGCCGGTGCCCACGAATTTCGGCCTCGTCGTGGGTGCCACCAAGGCTTGCGCGCACGAACTTCAAGCCGACGGCGCGGGCAATGCTCTGACCGAGCGACGTCTTGCCGACGCCCGGCGGGCCGACGAAACAGAGAATCGGGCTGCGTCCGTCCGGATTCAGCTTGCGCACCGCGAGGTACTCGATGATCCGCTTCTTTATGTCGACGAGACCATAATGATCTTCGTCGAGGATCTGCCGTGCCTTCCCGATGTCGATGCTCTCGGAATCGAGCTTCGACCACGGCAGTTCCGTGAGCCAGTCGATGTAGTTCCGCAGCATCGAGTACTCGCCGGCCGCGCTCGGCATGCGCTTCAGCCGGCCGAATTCCTTGCGCGTATGCTCCTCGACTTCCTCGGGCATGCCGGCGTCCACAATGGCCTTCTCAATCGCCTCGAACTCCGCGGCATTGCCCTCATCCTCGCCGAGCTGTTGCTGGATGGTGCGCATCTGCTCGCGAAGAACCGCCTCACGCTGCCTCTCGTCGATCGACGCGCGGGTCTGCTGCTCGATCTCGTGGGACAGTTCCAGAACCTCGAGTCGCTTCGCCATGAGTTCAAGCACAGCGTCCAGTCGCTGCTTGATGTCGAAGGTTTCCAGCAGCCGTTGCTTCTCCGCCGAGGGAATGTCGAGGAAGCCTGCGATAATGTCACAGAGCATTCCGGGCGAATCGATGGCGCGCAACGACGAACCCAGTTCTCCCGGAACCTGCGGCAGAAGTTCGAGCGCCTTAACCGCCTTTTGTTTCAGCACGCGTACACGGGCTTCAATCTCGTCTTCCGGCCCGGAGGCTTCTTCAGGTACGGCGAAGTTGCCGATGAGGTGAGGGCTGGTCTGGATGAAATTCGTGACGCGAAAACGTGTTTCTCCCTGGCAGACCAGGTGGTGAGCGTTATCCGGTGCCGTGACATAGCGCAGGATGTTGACCACGGTGCCGACCCAGTAAAGGTCGGAAGGCGTCGGCGCTTCTGTTTCCGCACTCCGTTGCAATAGCAGGCCCAGCTTGCCGTTGTCCCGGATAGCTGCCTGCGCGGCAGCAATCGATGCAGGCCGCCTTATCGTGACGGGATGAATTACGCCGGGGAAGAGCACCATGTCCCGCACGGGCACAATGTGCAGCCGGTCGGAGGTTGCTCCGCTCCCCTCGGTGGGGGCGGAATCAGGGGCAGGTTGCGGGTGGCTTTCATTCATTTGGGGAACCTCGCTGTAGCCGGATTTCGAAACAGCCGTCGTGATAGCGGCTGGCGGCAACCCGGTATCGCCCGGGCGGAAGAACGACCCGCCGTTCAAGGCGGCCGTAGGGAATTTCGAGCTGGCGGATGCCGCCTCGTGCAGCTTCCGCCGGGAGACGGCGCCGCCCCGCTAGCAGTAGTCCCCCCTCTCCGAGGACGATCTCGAAGTCGTCCGGATTGACGTCCGGCACGGCCGCGCGGATTACCAGCTCGGATTCGGTTTCGAAAACATCGACCGGTGGTTCCCAGGCCGGCATGTGCCCGACCTGGCCCAACTGGAAGAACTGTCTATGCAGGCGGTCGGCGCGCTCGACCATGTCGCACGCCTGGCTCCACATGATATGAATCGACCTGACGGATCGTATTGCCACGGCATCCTCCTTAAAGCAGCCGGTTTATCCCCCCTTCATCGCAAGTGTAGACGATGCAATGTTCGTGCCCGGGCGCCCCGCGCGAACATCCTCAAGGTATGGTGACGACTGCCGATATCCTCAAGGTCAGTCTTTCAATATCAGGGAACAGGATTGTGCCGACGACGCCTCACAAGGTGGCTTATGGATTCGTAGAGCGTCTCGCAGAAGACCTGAAAGAGGGGAGCTTCGAGCTGCCTGCGTTTCCTGAAGCGGTGCTGCGGGTCCAGCGGTCCCTGCAGTCCCCTGTTACCGATGCCGCGGACATCGTCGTGATCCTGGGCTCCGATCCCGGCCTGGCCGCCAACGTGCTGCGCATCGCCAACTCCGCGGCGTTCAGGGCGGCGACCGGGAAGATCACCGACCTGCGGACAGCCGTGAGCCGGCTTGGTTTCAACATGGTACGGACAGTCGCGGTCGAGTATGCGATGCGCCAGCTGCGGCACAAGGGAGGCAGGTCACCGGCTGCGCTCGCGGAAATTGAAACGACCTGGCGTGACAGCCTCCAGGCCGCGTCCCTTTGCCATGTTCTTGCAAAGCATTTCACTTCGCTAAACGCCGACGAGGCACTGCTGACGGGTTTGTTGCACGGCCTTGGGAGGCTTTACGTCGTGATGCGTGCCGAGGACCGTACGGATGTCTCGGCAGAAGATATCAGCGAGATCGCCAACAGCTGGCAGGCAACGATCGGCAAAGCCATTCTGCAAAGCTGGGGATTGCCGGAGCCCATGCTCCACGCGGTGGAGCACCAGGACGATTCCAGGTGCGAACGCGACGGCAAGTTTGAGATTGCGGCTCGGGCAACCGGCCCAGCTTCACTGACGGACCTGTTGGTCGCGGCGAAGATCCTGGCCTCGGGCAAAGAACCGGAAGAAATTTATGCCCTCTCCGGCATTCGCTGGTTGAGCGCGCTGACGGAACAGAACCCGGCACGCGTGCTGGAGACGCACGGCGACGAGATCCAGGTGCTGAGGTCATCCCTCGGCGGGGTGCATTAAGCGATGCAGGTACCGTTCTAGTCGATGCGCCAGGCACGTACGGTGCCGTCCATCATCATCGGAATCAGTACCTCGCCGCCGCGGTGCTCCAGGTCCGCGCTGCCCCGGTTCAGGTCGAGCAACTGTTCCGCTTCACCTGATGGCTGTATGCGGTAGAGCGCTCCGGCAACCCAGTCGGTAACGAAGTAATTCCCCTTGCCATCGGCCTCGATACCGTCCAGGTTTCCAACCGGGTTGCCATTTCCCAGGCTGTCGATCGACTTCGTTTCGAAGTCGACAGTCTTGAGGTGACCGAGCGTCGCTGACTCGCCCTCGCCTTCACCCCACGCGGCAACTACCAACCTGTCCTCTTCGACGAGCAGGCCATTTGGCTGCATTAGCGCTTCGTCTTCCAGCCAGACCGCAAATTCCTCCCCATCGAGCACATAAATCGCATTGGCGCCCATGTCTGAAACAAAGATCCGACCGTCGCTGTCCGCGGCAACGTCATTGAGAAACTGTGACTCCGGAGCATTCCAGGTCTCAGTGACCTCGCCTGCCTCGACGTCGATTGCAACGAGCCGGTCGACGTCAGAAGCGTAGAGACGGTCGTCGTAAACGGCCATGCCCTTCGGCCCCTTGAGGCCCGTTACCCACTGCTCCTCGGTTACCTCGCCATCGTGGCTCAGCTTCGAGATGTACCCTTTTCCCTCCTCCTCGTCTTCGCCCACGTTTGACACGTAAAGCACGTTGCGCGCGTTGTCGAAGATCACCGATTCAGGCCGGTCAAAACCTTCAGCCTGCCACGCTTCCCGAAGTTCACCCGAGCCTGCTGACTCGTTTGGCGTCAATCGCAGGACAGCTCCTTCAGCCGCGTCAACGAGGACGAGCAACGCTCCGTCCTGAGCTTCGACGATGTCGCGAATCCGGCCATGATCCTTGAGCAGGCGTTCTTCGCCGATCACGGTATCGCCGTCGAGTTCGATGCGAACGACGCCGCCCGGCAGCAACGAGGAGATGAGAAGGTGCCCCTGCCAGTCCGCGAACATGTCGCCCTGGTAGAAGAGCATGCCGCCCGGCGCAATCACCGGGTCCCAGTAGTAGCGGGGCTCGACAAAGTCGCCGTCGTGCCGCTCTTTACCCTCACCGACCGGGCTGCCATCGTAGTTCTCCCCATAGCTCACGGTGGGCCAGCCATAGTTCGACTTGGGTTCGCTCAGGTTCAGCTCATCACCGCCTTGCGGGCCGTGCTCTATCGTCCACAGACGGTCGGTATCCGGATCAAGAGCGATTCCCTGGAGGTTCCGGTGACCCAGCGTCCAGATGGAGCCGATGGCGCCCTGCTCGTCCACGAAGGGATTGTCGTCAGGCACGGAGCCGTCAAGACCGAGGCGGATCACCTTTCCATAGGTGGTGCCGGGGTCCTGGGCGAGCAGGCGTTCTGCTTCGGTGAAGTGATCGCCGGTCGTGATGAAGACGTGGCCTTCGCCATCGAACAGAATGCGTGAACCGTAATGCGCAGGCGTCGGCGACGGTGGCTCCTGCACGAAAATATCCTCGACCCCGGTAACCTCGGAATGGTCTTCGGAAAGCCGGCCGCGGCTTGCGACCGTCACTGATTTTCCGGCCTCGAGAGCCCTTGCGTAACTCCAGTAGATCATCCTGTCTTCTTCGAACGTTGGGCCGACCGCCACGTCGAGCAATCCGCCTTGCCCGGCGTAGAACACCTCCGGGATGCCTTCGATGGGATCGGAGATTTCCCCGCTACCAGAGATCACGCGCATGCGACCTGGAAGTTCCGTGACCAGGTATCCGCCACCAGGGAGCCGATCGATTCCCCACGGATGTTCCAGGGGCTCGGCAAAAGTTTCCGCCGAGAGGGTGACGCCCGATTCCGACGCAGGAGCTCGCGTCTGTTCGGGGAAAGCCGGTTCGAACTCGGGTACGTTTCGTTCGCCCTGCTGCACCGGTTGGCCGGCTTGGGCAAATGCCGTTGCGCCAGCAGCCAGGGTGACAGTAACAAACAACGCCTTGCAGGAATGGAGCCTCATGGCAATCTCCAGATCAGCGGATGGGGGTTTTAGGAGTGTCGGTGCGGCGATGCCGGTGGCTTTGGATTCCTGCTACACCGGCAAGCCTGTGCGCATTGGTGCCAATGCGGTGCGACGGATAACATAGTGCCACAATGTCGGCGAAAGTGCCCCCACGAGAGAAAAATATGAATCCAGCACGCGATCGAATCCTCACCACGCACACGGGCAGCCTGCCGAGACCGGACGACCTCATCCAGATGATGTGGGCAGTGGGCGACGGCATACCGGTCGATAAGGAGGCGCTCGAGCAGCGGGTCGCCGGCGCCGTTAAGGAGACTGTCCAGAAGCAGCTATCCGCCGGCATCAGCATCATCAACGACGGGGAGATGTCGAAACCCAGTTATGCCACGTACGTGAAGGATCGTCTTCACGGCTTCGGCGGTGAGACAATCCAGAACTACTTCTTTGCGGACCTCGTCGATTTCCCGAGAAGCGCGGAAATCGTTTCAGCCAATCCCGGGCGGCGGAAGCGCACCGCTCCCGCTTGCAACGGCCCGATCTCGGTGAAGGATGCGGACGCCGCAGTGACCGATATGCGCAACCTGGAAGTCGCCGCTGGTGAATGCAATGCAGCGGATACATTCTCGAGCGCGGCATCACCCGGAGTTGTTTCGATTTTCTTCGCTAATGAATACTACAAGAGCGAAGAGGAGTACGTGTTCGCCATTGCCGAAGCGATGCGGCACGAATACGAAGCGATCGCGGCGGCGGGGGCCACGGTGCAACTCGACTGCCCCGACCTGGCGATGGGCCGCCATTCCGCATATGCCGACATGGACATCGCACAGTTCCGCAAGAAGGTTGCGATGAACATCGAGGCGCT
>DATGQI010000263.1:0-6264 GCA_035304285.1 Woeseiaceae bacterium | reverse complement strand
GTTCTTCAGCATCGACTGGATGAAGAGGGCCTCGAACTGCCCCGCGACTTCGCGAAGCGCCGCGGGATCGTCCTGCTCGGCGCTGCGGCGAAGTGCGGCGTATTGGCCGAAATCGGTTACGGGTGCGGCAGTCACCGCACGACCTCGTAACTGCTCAGGCAGCAGCAGCCGAGCAGGCTTCGGTCGCCCGTGATACGGGCTCCTGCAGCGCTTTGAATTGAACGCTGTAGCAGGCTTCGGTCGCCCGTGATACGGGCTCCTACAGCGCTTTGAATTGAACGCTGTAGCAGGCTTCGGTCGCCCGTGATACGGGCTCCTACAGCGCTTTGAATTGAACGCTGTAGCAGGCTTCGGTCGCCCGTGATACGGGCTCCTGCAGCGCTTTGAATAGAACGCTGTAGGAGCCCGCCACGCGGGCGACCTGTCTTAGCCGAAGGTGACTGGTTCATGGATGAACTCGCGTCAGATCACGACGAGTTCTGCGCGCAGGGCGCCGGCCTGTTTCAGCGCTTCGAGAATCGCGACGAGATCGCCGGGTGCTGCGCCGACGCGATTGACGGCCTGGACGATTTCATCAAGCGAGGTGCCGGGCGCGAACAGGAACATGCTCGTGTCCTCCTGCGTGATTTCCACCGAGGAGTCGGGGAGCACGACTGTGCGGCCTTCCCGCGAGAACGGCGCCGGCTGGCTCGCGAACGGCTGCTCGCTGATCGTCACGACCAGCGAACCGTGCGAGACCGCCGCGGGAGTCACGGTCACGTGGGATCCGATGACGACGGTGCCGGTGCGCGAATTGATGATGACCTTGGCCGCGGCCTGTCCAGGGTCGACTTCGAGATTCTCGAGGTGCGCGAGGAACGAAGTTCGCTGCGCCGGATCCGCGGGCGCGCGAATACTCACGGATACGGCATCGGCGGCGAGCGCCGTACCGGCGCCGAGCGTGTCGTTGACCAGGTTGGCCAGCCGGCTTGCGGTCGTGAAGTCCGGCTGGTGCAGGTTCAGGATCACCGATTCCTGCGCAAGGAAATCGTTTGGGACGGAGCGTTCTACCGTGGCGCCGTTCGGTATGCGCCCGGCGCTGGGAACGTTGACCGTCACCTTCGAGCCGTCGGCACCGGAAGCGCCGAAGCCGCCGACGATGAGGTTACCCTGTGCAAGGGCGTAGACGTTGCCGTCCGCGCCGCGCAACGGCGCCATCAGCAGGCTGCCGCCACGCAGGCTCTTCGCGTTGCCGATCGAGGCAACCGTGACGTCGATCGACTGCCCCGGTTTCGCGAATGGCGGAAGATCCGCCTGGATCGAAACGGCGGCAACGTTCTTGAGTTGCAGGTTGACGCCAGGCGGAACCGTGATACCGAACTGCGCAAGCATGTTCTTGATGCTCTGCACGGTGAAGGGTGTCTGGCTGGTCTGGTCACCCGAGCCGTCGAGGCCGACGACGAGGCCATAACCCACCAGCTGGTTGTTGCGCACCCCGGCGACGCTGGCAAGGTCCTTGACCCTGTCGGCGAGCGCATGCTGGCTGAAAGCGATGACGAGTACCGCGAACCAGCAGAGTCGCTGCAGCAGGGTGAATTTACGGTCAGTCAGTTTCATAAGTTTTTCCATGTACGCAGGTTGCGTCGAGCAACACACCCGGTCTTGCTGGCCTACGGCATCAACACCGAGTGAAAGAATCGCGACACGAGCCCCATGCGGTTTGCGGCCGCCATGACGCCCTTGCTGCTGTAAGTGATCTGCGCGTCCGCGATCTTGCCGGACAGCAGCGAGTTGTCCGGCTCGATGTCGTAAGGACGCACGATGCCTGACAACCGGATGAATTCCTTGCCCTGGTTCAGCGTGAGCCACTTCTCGCCGCGGATGAGCAGGTTGCCGTTCGGGTAGCGCTCCACGACGGTAACGGTGATGTCGCCGCGCAAACTGTTGCTCTGGCTGCTGGAACCGGCGCCGTCGAATGCCGTATCGGAACCGAGGCTGCCTTCGAGGATCGGTACGCCGTCTGAGGTTACGGGGCGTCCAAAGATTACCGGGTTCGCAATCGAGGCCGACGATGACTTCGACGTTGACGTGTTTGCGTTCTTCGAAGCGTTGGTCTGCTCGACCAGGCGCACGGTGAGGATGTCGCCGACGCGATTCGCTTTCAGGTCCTCGAACAACCGCACTTCGCCGCCCGACTGGTAGATCGCGCCCGGCGTCGCCGGCGCCGCAACCGGCTGCGCGGGCGGGGGCGGCGCATAGCTCTCATCCGGCTCCGGCATGCTGCTGCAGCCGCCGGCAAGCGACAGCGCAACCATCATCGGGAGAAAAATTGAGAGCCTGTTTTTATTCGACATTACAAAACCTTATAGGTTGTTATTCAGGTACTGCATCATCTGGTCGTTGGTGGAGATGGCCTTCGAATTCATCTCGTAGGCGCGCTGCGTTTCGATCATGTTCACGAGCTCGGACACCACGTTCACGTTCGAGCCTTCAAGCGCGCCCTGCACCAGCGAACCGAAGCCGTTCAGTCCTGGAGTGCCTGCCTGCGCGGTGCCGCTGGAGGCGGTTTCGAGGTAAAGGTTTTCGCCAATCGGCTGCAACCCGACCGGGTTGATGAAGTCGACCGTTTCGAGGCTGCCGACCTGCGACGGAGATGCCTGACCCGCAAGCTGCACCGACACCACACCGTCGTTACCGATCGTGATGCTCTGCGCGCCATCGGGAATAGTGATGCCGGGTTGCAGCGCGTAGCCGCTCGCGGTCACCAGTTCGCCTTCTGCATTGCGCTGGAAGGTGCCGTCGCGCGTGTACGCAAGGTTGCCGTCCGGCATCAGGATCTGGAAGAAGCCGCGGCCCTTGATCGCGACGTCCATGGCGTTGTCCGTCTGGATCATGCCGCCCTGGGTGAACAGCTTCTCCGTTGCGACCACGCGCACACCGGTGCCGAGGCTCATACCGGTCGGCAGCTCGGTGTCCTGCGACGTCTGCCCGCCCGACTGGCGAACGTTCTGGTACAGCAGGTCCTCGAACACTGCGCGCCCCTGCTTGAAACCGGTCGTGTTGACGTTCGCCAGGTTGTTCGACACAACCGACATCTTGGTCTGCTGCGCGTCGAGCCCGGTCTTGGCAATCCATAGTGCCTGGTTCATTTCCTGTTCTCCGATTCGATATTCATGAGCGTTCTCAGCCGATGCGCATCAGCTGCGCGGCCGCGTCTGCATCCTCTTTCGAGGTCTTGATGACGTTTACCTGCATCTCGTATTGCCGGGACAGCTCGATCATGTTGACCAGCGTCCTCGCGATGTTCACGTTGCTCTGCTCCAGCGCGCCCGATGTCAGAGAGACGCTGGCGCTTGCCACGGCATCCTCGCCATCCGTCCTGTACAGCAGGCCGTCGGCTCCCTTCGCGAGCTCACGCGGGTCCGGGTCGACCAGCTTGATGCGATCGACGATTGCAAGCGTCTCCGGTCCCTGCCCGATCGGCTGGACCGAGACCGTGCCGTCGCTGCCGATCATGAGACTGACGTGCGGCGGCACCGCGACCGGCCCGCCCTCGCCCATGACCAGGTGACCCGCGCCGTTCGTGAGCAGTCCTCCCGCATCGACGCGAAGATCGCCGGCGCGCGTATACGCTTCGCGCCCGCCCTCTCCCTGCACCGCCAGGAAGCCTCTGCCCTGTATGGCGACATCGAGCTCCCTTCCGGTACTGGCAATGGCTCCTTTCGAGAAGTCGGTGCCGTAAGAATCCACTACGGCGTTGACGCGCGAGTCCGCGCCAACTCCCTCGACCGGCACCGAACTGAAAGCGTGCAGGTCGGCTCGGAAACCGGTCGTAGAGACGTTCGCGAGATTATTGCTGTTGATCGCCTGCGCAAACTCGGTTTGCTTTGCGCCGGTCATCGCCAGGTAAATCATCTTGTCCATGTCGTCAGCCTGTTTCCGTCAGGTGCCAGTCATTACCGGATGTTGATGACGGTCTGCGTCACCGTGTCGGCGGTCGAGATCATCTGCGCGTTCGCCTGGAAGTTTCGCTGCGACGTGATCATCTGCACCAGCTGCGCCGTGAGGTCCACGTTCGATGCTTCGAGCGCGCCCGACTGGATGTTGCCGAACGATGCGGTGCCTGCCTCGCCCAGCAAGACGTCACCCGATGCGAAAGACTCACCCCAGGCGGTGTCGCCGACCTGCTGCAAACCCTGCGGATTGGCGAAGTTGGCCAGCGCCAGCTTGCCGAGAGCGGTCGACTGGCCGTTCGTGAAGCGGGCGAAGACGATGCCTTCGCCGTCCACGCTGACGCCCGTCAGTCGGCCGGTGGTAAAGCCGTCCTGTGACAGGGAATTCACGCCGAACGCGTTACCGAATTGCGTGGTGGAAGCGAAG
This sequence comes from Woeseiaceae bacterium, assembly GCA_035304285.1. Taxonomy (GTDB): domain Bacteria; phylum Pseudomonadota; class Gammaproteobacteria; order Steroidobacterales; family Woeseiaceae; genus IDS-8. The sequence goes on along the minus strand of DATGQI010000263.1, from coordinate 1,905 downwards.
TCCATCGCCATGCTGATGTCCGCCGCACCGGTGGTAGGCGTATGGGCGTCGAGTGGCATCAGGCCGCCGGCGGGAGACTGGAGGCTGCCGTCGTCGTTGAACACGACCTGCGTCGAACCGGTAACGGGCGTGCCGTCGATCTCCACTTCCGTGTTCCATGTGTTGACGGCAGCGTCCTTGATGAAATAGATCGTCGCCGTGTGCGGCGCGCCCAGCGAGTCGTAGATGGTGACCGACGTAGTGTGGTTGAAGCTGCTGGGATCCGTCGGGTCGAAAGCAACGGCCGGAACTTCCGCATCGGCCGGCAGGTTTATCCCCAGCGATGCGCTTGTGGTTGCCTGCGGTGGGTTTGCGCCGGTAGCAAGCCTGAGATCGGCAGGTGCGCCGGTGTTGAACAGCCCGTCGCCGGCACTGGGGTACGCCTGCAGGCGCTGGCCGTGCGCGTTCACGACGTTGCCCTCGTTGTCGACGCCGAACGCGCCGGCGCGCGTGTAGGCACGCGCGCCGTTGTCGCTAACTACGAAAAAGCCTTCGCCGCCGATCGCGAGATCAAGCGCGTTTTCCGTAAAGTCGATGTTGCCCTGCGTGAACTGCTGCGATACCGCCGAAAGGCGGACGCCGCTTCCCGATGCGCTCGAGCCGACACTTTGCGTACCGACTGCGAAGACTTCCGCGAACTCGGCGCGCGACATCTTGAAGCCCGTGGTATTGACGTTCGCCACGTTGTTGGCGGTCACTCCGAGGTCTGCCGAGGCAGCGTTCAGTCCGCTTAATGCGATCGCGAATGGCATGGTGTGTTCTCCTGGAAAAAAAGTGGTTACAGAATTCTTCGAATCTGGCCGACCGACATCTCGTCGCCGCCCGTCATATTCAGCGTCATTCCCCGGCCGTGCTGGCCCAGGTTCACGCTCTCGATGCTTGCAAGCACGTACGTGTCGGCGCTTTCGACGGTGGTGCCGTGTGTCGCATTGGCTGTGATCTTGTAGTGACCGGCCGGAAGTAACTCCTGCGAATCGTCACGGCCGTCCCACGTGAACTCCGCAAGCCCCGCGTCCTGCGCTCCGATGTCCATACGCCGCACGAGCTGCCCGCTCGCATCTGTGATTTCTACCTGGACGCTCGAAGCGCTCGTCGGTAAAACGACCGAACCGGAAAGGGTCCCGCCCTCGGCAAGGTAGCCGGTCTCGCTCTGCGCCAGCACGGAACGGCCGACGAGGTTCGCAGCCTGCAATACCTGTTCCGACTGGATCGACGAGCTCAATCCCGAAAATGCGCTATTCAACTGCTCGATGCCGTTCACGGTGCCGAACTGCGCGAGCTGGCCTAAAAAGTCGCCGTTATCCATCGGCTCGAACGGGTCCTGGTTACGGAACTGGGAAATCATCAGTGTCAGGAAGTCCTCCTGCCCCAGCTGGTCGCGTTTGTCTGCCGAAGGCGGCGGTGCAAAGAGCCTTGCATCCCCGCCAACACCTGAAACATCTGCCATGAGGTTGTCCTTATCTGCCTGCGTCAGCGACCGAGCGACAGGGTCTGCAGCAGCAGATCCTTGGTCGTGTTGATCAATTCCACGTTGTTCTGGTAGGAGCGCGACGCCGACATCATGTTGACCATCTCTTCGACGGTGTTGACGTTGCTCACGTATACGTTCCCGTTCTCATCCGCATCCGGGTGCTGCGGCTGGTGCTGCACCTGCAGCGGCGCCTTGCTCTCGACGATGCCCTTGAGCTGCACACCGGCGATGCCGGTCTCCGCCGCGGCAAGCGACTCGTTGAAGCTTGAAAACACCGGCTGTCGCGCGCGATAAACCTTGTCGGGATCGCCGTTGACACTGCCTGCGTTTGCCAGGTTGCTGGCCGTGACGTTGAGCCGCACGGACTGCGCGTTCATGGCGCTGCCGGCAACGTC
>DATGQI010000262.1:0-3826 GCA_035304285.1 Woeseiaceae bacterium | reverse complement strand
AGACCTTCTCGTTTTATACGGACCCTTGCGATCCGGTTTTCGGACAGGCGGCGGATAACGCCGCGGTTGCGGCTGCGTGCGCTGCCGACATCGCGGACTTCGCCAACTTCCGGCAGCTGGGGCAGGGTTTCGTGCCGGCGGGCGGCCCGGATACGCAGACGCCGGTGGCGTTCTTCGGGAATGCCGCGAATCCTCTCCTCGAGCCGGAGGAGTCGGAATCAAAGACGGCGGGTATTGTCTGGACCTCTAGCTGGATCGAAGGCCTCCAAATGAGCCTGGATTGGTGGACCATCAAGATAGACAACACTATCGTTCCGGACTCCCCCAACTCGATCCTGAGCGACTGTTATGTACAGGGCATCGCCTCCCGCTGCGATCCCGCCTTGTTTACCCGCGATCCTGTTCTGGGCATCGTCAACACGATGAACTTCGGCGGTCGGAATGCCGGCTTCCGGGAAGTTGAGGGATACGACTTTGACGTAAACTACAGGTTCGAGACGGGGTATGGAAACTTCGTCTTCAGCCTGCAGAGTGTCTATCTCACGAGAGATGATGAGAAGACGACCAACGACCCGGGCGTGATACCAGACCAGAACATTGGCTTTGCCGACAGTGAAGGTACAACTCATCGCTTGCGCGCCAATGGGAACCTGACATGGACCAGGGGCGACTTCGGTGTGACCTGGGGTGCGCGATACTACTCAGGCCTGAAGGAGACGTGTTTGAACGAGACGCTGTTTCCGGAAGAATGTAGCGACCCGGACTTCGTGGGTCCGACCCCGCAGCAGACACGCCCGGTGAACCGGCTGGGCAGCAACACCTTCCATGATCTGCAGGTGCGTTGGACAGCGCCTTGGGATGCAACTGTCGCGGTCGGTGCGAACAACGTGTTCGAGCATCTCGGTCAGCAGATGTACTCGCGGCCGAATGCGAACGTTTCCTACAACGGCGAGTTTGACATCGGACGCTTCGTCTACTTCCGCTACCTTCAGGACTTCAACTTCTGATACAAGAACCTGGCAACCGTGCTCGGGGGGATGGGATGCCTCTTCCCGGAGAGGCATCTCGTCTTTCATGATCTCGTAAAGGCGCGATCAGCTAACTCGCATTGCGCCATTGGCGCGGCGACATGCCGAAGGCGCGCCGGAAGCTCCGATTGAAATGCGAGATATCGTTGAAGCCTGTCTCCAGCGCTACGCTCGTGATCGGTTGAGAAGTGATCTGGAGACGTTCCGCGGCCACCCTGAGCCGGACGCCGATAAGGAACTGGTTCGGGCTTACGCCCGTAACCTGGCGAAACACACGAATGAAATGGAACCGGCTGAATTTCGCCAGGGCAGCAAGCTCTTGCAGTTCGTGCGGTTGCGCGTAGTCCGCCTCCAGGAGTTTGACGATCTCCAGTACGCGCGTGACGTCGCGGCCGCTGCATTTCCACTTCCTGGATTTGCGGCCAATGCTGAGTGTCGCTGCAAGCAGCTCCATCAGGGTGATCTCGAGAACCTGCCTGCTGCGTGTCAGGTGACGGATTGCGCCATAAAGCGCAGCGGACCCGGGACCGGGAGGAATCGCCGCTACCTTGAAAGCACCGTCTTCCAGACCGAGTGCGTCGGCGGCCTCCGTCATTAAACCGTGGCCGACAGCGATGACCGATCGGCGGTTGCCCTCCGGACCGACATGCCGGCAGGTGAATGCCTCGCCCGCATTGCCGAACAGGATGGCGCCTGGCACCGCCAGCGTCTCGCCGCCCTCGGCGGCGTAGTGGAACACTCCCGAATCAACGGTACCCACGCACCAGCCTTCATATCGCTTCTCGACAAGCTGGCTTGCTCCATCGGCCGAACAATGCGCCTGGCCGACCCCGTAGTGCTTGCCCCGGCTGTCGAGCTCTGGTCCCGCGATCTCTATACGCAAGCTTCCGTTGGTGCAGTTTGACGGCATCGTTGAGGTGGACCGACGCGCCTCGACAAGGTTCCTCTCCACTCATCAGGCCCCCTTGCACGTCACCGCAATTTTCACCAAGTAATTCCCGCTCGCTTGCGTTATGCAGCAATCCTTATGCGCCCGAGAGGAGAGAGAGTTGTGCGCAAGCACGCAAGCGCGTATGCGGTGGGGTCAGGCGCACTCGGCCTGCTGGGTTTTATCAGCGGCGATTTTGCGCTGCAATGGCAGCCCGTCCCCGAAGGCATTCCAGGCAGAACGCTTCTTGCATACGCGAACTCGTTAATACTGCTGGTAGCCGCGATGCTGGTCCTGACTCCCGGCCGTTCGATCACGGGTGCGTTGTTACTTGCGCTTTTGAACGGCCTCTACGTGGTTTTGCTGCACCTGCCGCGCGTCGTTGCTGCGCCAGCCGATGTACTACCCTGGCTCGGGCTGGCCGAGATCTTGTCGCTGGCCGCCGCGGGGCTGATGCTTGCTCTCATCCTCGAGGGCGGTGCACGAACGACGTTGATGCGTGCGACGCAATTGGTTTTTGGAACATGCCCTGTCGTTTACGGCGTGAGCCATTTCGTGTATCCCGAGTTCACGGCGTCGATGATCCCGGGCTGGATTCCCGCGCGCCTCTTCTGGGCCTACGCTACCGGGGTAGCGCACGTGGCTGCGGGAGTGGCGATCGCCGGCGCCGCCGCCGTCGCGATGGCGCGCGGCACAGGACGAGCGCCGGCGAGGCTCGTGATGCTCGCCAGGTTGGCTGCCGTATTGCTGACAGTGATGCTGGGCCTGTTTACCGTGCTGGTTCACCTGACGGGCGTTGCGGGGGATCCAGGAAGTCGACACCAATGGACTATGCTATTCGTCGCCACCACGCTCACCGGCGCAGCATGGATCGTCAGCGCCGCACTCTACCGTCGCACTGATTGTTCAAAAACTGACGCGGCAGAGAGCGGTGCGCAGCACGACGCAAAGCGCCAGCTTCAAGTTACCAACTGAAAAGGGCAGCCAGGATGAGCGAATTGAGAGTGCTGCCGCCTGAATCAACCGCAGCTCCGCAGTTCCGGCGGTGATCGTCGGAAGCGAACGTAACATGTTGGCCTCTCCCGACGGGTGCCGGAAAAGGAGCCAACCATGGTCGATCCAACGAAAGTTCGAATTACCGGCCCACTCACGGCACATCGCCAGGGCGATCAGTTCCGGGCAGGCAGACGACGCCTCGCGCGACGGTAGGCGGCAGCTGCCAGGTACAGACTCAGAAGTGCCGCCAGGATGAACGGATCGATACTGCCGCCGCCCGAATTACCGGCCGCTCCGCCGTCGTCGCCAGAGTCCACCGGGCCACCGCCTGTCCCATCACCCGTACCGTCGCTACCGCCGTCTTCGCTCTCCGGCTGCAGGGCCGCGCACTGGTCCTCCATGTTGCCGGACACCTGGTTGTTGCTGCCCACGGGGGCGGGGTCATTTTCCTTGCACTGCAGGTTGCCATCTATGATGTTGTCAGCAATCACGACTCCGCCGGAATTCGTGAATGCCTGGACATCTCCGCCCACAGTGTTGTCGAGTATTTCCAGTCGCGAGCGGTTGTCATCGAGCTGTATGTTGCCGTTGACCGTGCTGCTGGTTACGTTGCTCGCGTCGCCGACCAGGCCGTCGAGCTGGATGCTGCCGTCTACTTCCGACTCCATGACATCCACGTAATCGGCATCGTCCGCCTGGATGTTTCCTTCGACATCCACGCCTCGCGCAACGAGAGATCCGCCTGCGTACAGCAGGATATTTCCTGTGACGGTCGTGCCGTCCATGGTGCACGCGGCGGCAATAAGGACGTTGCCGTCGATCGTCACCGCACCAAGCTCCGGTGGGCAGTCGACGTCATCGGCATGCGCTACAC
>DATGQI010000261.1:0-6069 GCA_035304285.1 Woeseiaceae bacterium | reverse complement strand
ATCATCAACCGCGGCTCGCAGATTTTCGCGGTCGGAACACCCGATGCGCCGATTACCCTGACATCGTTGTCCGACGTCGACGGGACGGTCGGCCCTGAAGACGTACAGCAATGGGGCGGGGTCGTGATCAATGGTTTTGCTGTCACGAACAAGTGCGCCTACACGGGAACCCGCGGCGAACCCGGTTTTGCCCTGGCAGGTGAATGCCACGTGGCGGCTGAAGGCGCGGCCGGCCTGGATGAGTCCTTCTACGGCGGCGGTAACGACGCGGACAGCTCCGGCCGGCTCGAATACTTACGGGTCAAGCACACCGGCGCGACGGTCGGCAACGGCGATGAACTGAACGGCATCACATTCGGCTCCGTCGGCAGCAAGACCGTCGTCAGCAACCTCCAGGTGTACTCGACGTACGACGACGGCATCGAGATGTTCGGCGGCAGCTTCGACGTCAACAACTTCGTCGCGCTTTACGTTCGCGATGACTCGCTCGACCTCGACGAGGGCTATATCGGCACCATCAGCAACGCCTTGATCATCCAGTCGGAAACGGACGGCAATCACTGCATCGAATCCGACGGCATCGGTTCATTCAGCGATCTCGACGCTGCCACGGTAGAGGATTTTATTGCCCGTGGTCTGAACACACGCGTGTCGATCAATAATCTCACCTGCATCTTCTCGCCGAGCGGCGCCGACACAGTGACGCACGATCCCGGTGCCGGCTTCCGCTTCCGCGAAGGTATCTTCGTGGACCTGAACGATTCGTTGGTCATCAGCTCCTTCGGCGCCAATGACGAAGTTGCGGCGGACGACAACTACTGCCTGAGAATAGACGACCGCTCGGGCCAGGCTGCGCTGGACGGCGACCTGACTCTCAACAACGTGATCTTCGCCTGCGCGGAAAGGATCGGGGGCGGTCCCCTGGCGGGTGGTGCTATCACCGCGGAACAGTTCGCTATCGACTCCGGCAGCATCTTCGCGATGATTCCCTCCGGTGCCGCGGTCAGCCCGACAGCTCTCAATAACCCGGAACTGCAGTTGCTGGAAGGCGCGCCTCCGATCTACTCGATCGCGTACGCAATCTCGCAGGTTGACGGGGCTGCACCGGGAGCAGGCAGCGATCCGGCACCGAAGTTGTACCTGGGAGCGGTGAGCCTGGGCGAGACAGACTGGACCGCGGGCTGGACCTTCGGCCTGCATGCCGACAGCCAGTCTCAGCCGCTTTGGTTCGAGACTCTTTGAGGACCGTTTGAATCCGCTGAAGGAGCCCACGTTCAAAGGAACCGGACTTGCTCGATCCCGTACGTGGCTCACTGGCGGCGGATGCGCGCGAGTTTGCCAGTGACCATTGCAGTCGCCCGCTTAGGGCTCCTACGTACGATCAACAGGCTTTGACACTATGAGTAGAACAAGAACCACCGTCTCCAGCTCCGTCGCGCTGGCATTGCTGTCCTGGCAGGCCCTGGCAACGGCCCAGGATCAGGAAGCTCCTGAGTCCGTTATCATCGAGCCGACCCTGCCCGCTGCAGAGACGAGCAGCGGCGTGATAGAAGAAGTCACCGTGACCGGACGATTCTTAAGTTCCAGCCAGCAGCTGGTCAACGAGCGCATCAATGATTCCTACGTCAGCGACGTCCTGGGCGAGGACGCCATCAGCCGGCTGGGCGACAGCACCGTCGGTGCAGCACTCCGCCGGGTTCCCGGCCTTTCGCTGGTCGCGGACAAGTTCGTCTATATCCGGGGCCTCGGCGAAAGGTATTCCGCTACGTCATTGAACGGAGCCCAGATTCCCTCGCCCGACCTGACGCGGAACGTCATACCGCTGGACGTGTTCCCGACGTCGATCGTCGAATCTCTCAAGGTCCAGAAAGCGTGGTCGCCCGATCTGCCCGCCAACTTCGGCGGCGGCAGCGTCGATATACGCACTCGGGGCATACCGGATTCTTTCGTGCTGAACTTCGAGTTCGGCAGTGGCTACAATTCCCTCGCGGGAGACGGCTGGACCTACGACGGCGGCGGTGACGACAGTTTCGGCACCGACGATGGCACGCGCGCGTTACCCGGCAATGTGCTGGCGGCAATCAACGAGTACCAGGGCAGCGTGGGCGTACAGCAAATCCTCACGTTCATGCGCCGGCAGGATCCTTCGGCCACGCTGGCGGACGCCCAGCTCGTCAACCGAAACCTGGCGCTGGAACTGAACCGCAACATCGGCGTCGAGACGAAGGATGTGCCACTGGACGCCAGCGCGCGCGCCAGTATCGGCAACACCTGGCTGATCGGCAACGACTGGGAACTCGGGTTTCTTGCCGGCGGCTCCTACCAGACCGGGTGGCGTAACACGGAGGCCAAGGCCCGGAACTTCAACTTTCCGGATGAACGTACCGACAATGAGGAGGAGACGACGCGCTCGGTCACCATGGCCGGTACCGGTACTCTCGGCCTCAAGTTTACAAACGATCACCAGATCGGGACTACTTCGCTGTGGCTGCGCAACACCGACGACGAGACGGCGGTACGCGACTTCTTCAACGAGAACCGGCAGAAGTCTGACGGACTCGGTTTCAGGAACTACCGCATCAAGTTCGAGGAACGTGAAATGCTGACCCACCAGATCAGTGGCAGCCATCATCTGGGCGAAGATACGCGGGAAAGGTTGCCTGGCTTCCTGTCGGGCCTCGCAGGCATGCTCCCGGACGAGTCCAGCGTATCCTGGTTCTACTCCGAATCGGAGGCGGAAACGGATATTCCGAACGAAATCAGCGTCAACTCTCAGACCGTCACGGATCCGGTCACGGGCGCCGTGCGAAGCGAAGCCGTCCTGCGCGATTCGACCGCGGCCGATTTCCGCTTTACGGACCTCAATGACGAGGTCATCAATCACGGCTGGTCCGCATCGCTGCCGATCGAGTTCAGGAGAAACCAGCTCACCTTAAGCGGTGGATATAACCACGTGCGCAAGGCCCGGACCTACCGGCAGTCGCAGTTCAGCATCGGCGCGTTGGCCGTTGCCGACCCCGCGATCCTGCAGGGTTCGCTGGACCAGGTTTTCTCGGACGAGAACATACTGGATCCGAACAACAACTTCGTCTTCGATCGTCAGGGCTCGAACAACGAGAGCTACATCGCCGCGACCATGACCGATGCGGCTTTCGGCTCGGTCGAATGGACCTGGAACGACACCTGGAAAATTGCCACGGGCGCCCGCTGGGAGGATTACCGCCAGGTGGCCGTCTCGTGGAACCCGTACGGTTATTCGGAGGCGAATCCCCAGGTGACGACAAATCCGGACATCCTGGAGCGCGGTACTTTTGCAGAAGACGAGATCTACCCGTCGGCGTCCGTGACCTGGATGTCCGATCTCTGGGCGGAAACCTTTCAGCTACGCTTCGGCTGGAGCGAAACCGCGGTGCGGCCGGATCTTCGCGAGATCACCGAAGCCAGCTATGTAGACCCAATCACCGACGACCTGACCTTCGGCAACCCGGACGTGGAGCCCGCCGCAGTCACGAACTACGATATCCGCGCCGAGTGGTTCTTCTCGAGCGGCGACAACCTGACGCTCTCCCTGTTCCGCAAGGAGATCGACCAGCCGATCGACTTCTTCGAATCGCCGGCTAGCGATACGACCATTGCCCGCGAGATCCTCAACGGAGAGTCCGCGGAAGTCCAGGGCATCGAGCTCGAGGGGTTGAAGGAACTCGCATTCCTCGGAGGTTTCTTCGATACGCTTTTTGTGCAGGGCAACGTCACTCTGCAGGACTCGGAGCTGGTAGCAGGCTCGCGTCCCAACGCACCGACCAACCAGGTGCGGCCACTGGGCGGCGCGTCCGAGTATGTCGCAAACGTGATGCTCGGGTTCGACTCCCCGAATTCGAGGCATACGGCGTCCCTGATCTACAACGTCTTCGGCGAGCGTCTCTACGTCGCCGGCCGGAACGGCGCACCGGACGCGTTCGAACAGCCCTTCCATTCGCTCGACCTGACGTACGCCTGGTACCCGACCGACACAATGACCGTCAAGCTCAAGGCCCAGAACCTCCTGGACGAGACGGTCACGATTGAGCGGCAGGGCATCACCGTTTTCGAGCAGGACCCCGGGATCAACTACTCTCTAAGCTTCTCCTGGTCGCCCGGACTATGATCCTTTCGGCATTCTCCACCATAGAGTAACGATTCACCCGCAGTTCCCCCCGACTGCAGCTTCAGGGCTCCGGCAACCGCCGGAGTTTTTTTAAGGCTCCGTGATGGCCGTCGCCCTACAATAGCGGAGCGTCCGTAACAGTACTGTAACAATGGCCTGTTGTAATTCCGCGCGGAAGAAACATGACGGGAACCAAGATACTAATCGTTGAAGATGAGGCGCCGATTCGCGAGATGATTGCCTTTCATCTTGCTCGCGCCGGCTACGAGACCCTCGAGGCCGCTGATTGTCGCAGCGCCAGGCAACTTCTGGCGGATGAACGTCCTGCGCTGGCACTCGTGGACTGGATGTTGCCCGACATGAGTGGTCTCGAGCTCACCCGCATGCTGAAACGCGACAACGAGAACGAGGACCTTGCGGTCATCATGCTGACCGCGCGCAGTGATGAACATGATAGGGTTTCGGGGCTGGAGGGCGGTGCCGACGATTACGTCACCAAGCCCTTTTCGCCGCGAGAATTGATTGCCCGGATACAGGCAGTGCTTCGCAGGTCGGGATCCGCTGACGCCGAAATACTGGAAGCGGGGGTGCTGGAACTGGATCCTGCCGGGCACAGAGTCAGCATCGAGCACAGGTCAGTTCAGCTGGGGCCAACGGAGTACCGGCTGCTCAAGTTCCTGATGACGCATCCCGACCGCGTGTACAGCCGCGCACAGTTGCTCGACCGGGTATGGGGTGCGAACGTATACGTCGAGGAGCGAACCGTGGACGTGCATGTGAGGCGCCTGCGCAAGGCGTTATCGACGCGGAACGCGGACCGGTACATACAGACGGTCAGAGGCGCGGGTTACCGCTTCTCCACGCGAGAAGGGTAACGGGCGAGCACAGAAGGTCATCTCGATGCCCAGTACGTGGCGACGGTTTCTCACAGGTCTCGCACTGCTTCTTGGCGGCGGCTTGTGTATCGGCTGGCTCTACGGGTATCCGCTCGCCGGGTTTTCCGCTGCCTCGGTCGTTGCGCTTGCGTGGCTGGTGCATAGCCTGCTCAAGTTCGAGCAGGCAGTGCGCACCCGCGACTTCAGCTACTTCCGCTTCGGCGAGGGTATATGGCAGCAGATCTTTTCGCACTTCAGCTACCTGAGACAACGGAGCCGTTCCCACAAGCGCAACTACCGGCAATTGCTCAAGGAGGTTCGCGAACTGACTAACGCGCTGCCCGATGGTGGAATCGTGCTGAATTCTTCGAATGAGATTGTGTTGTGCAACTTCTCAGCGCAGGAACTGGCCGGATTCGATGCGCGTCGGGATCGCGGGCAGCGCGTGGATAACATCCTGCGTGCGCCGAAGTTCAGCAGGTACCTGAAATCCGGGGAGTACGAAGACCCGATCGAAATTCCGTCGCCGGTGCGTGAAGGCGACTGGCTGCAGTGCAAGCTGGTTGCCTACGGCGCGGGACAGCGGCTTCTCCTGATTCGCGACGTCACCGCGCGTCGACGATTGACGACGATGCGCCGGGAATTCGTGGCAAACGCCTCGCACGAATTGCGCTCACCACTGACCGTCATCAGCGGATACCTGGACACGCTGGCGGACGACCCGGACGCTCCGGAACACTGGCGGAAGCCATTGTCGCAGATGCGCGCACAGGCGGGCAGGATGAACAGGATACTCACGGATTTGCTCGAGCTTTCGCGACTGGAGACGGAAACCACGCTTGTCGGCGAGCAGCCGGTGGACGTCGTTGCATTACTGGAGTCATCGGCCACCATGTATGTCAACGGCGGGTCGAACCCCTCAATCGTCGTCCACGTGGAGTCGCGAAAGAAGCTCTTGGGAAATTCAGCCGAGATCGAATCCGTCATCCGCAACCTGCTGTCCAACGCCATTCGGCACACACCGGTAGACGGGACAATTGAAATGACGTG
>DATGQI010000260.1:0-7235 GCA_035304285.1 Woeseiaceae bacterium | reverse complement strand
TGATTGGGCAGAGACTTGTTCGTACAAGGAATTTTCCGACTGAGCGGAATAACAGTGTGTATTTCCGAGGGAGGAAAATTTCTTGTGCGGACAAGGATCAAGCAAGGGCGCGAGCGGATTCATGAATAGTCCGGGCTAGCTGACTGACCAGGCAGGTTTGACCACCGCCAGCAGGATGATCCCCAGCAGGAACACGACCGGGATCTCGTTGAACCAGCGTAAGCCTTTCGTGGGCTGGATGTCGGACCTGCCGGCAAGCCTCCTGATCCAGTGCCTGCAGCTCAAGTGGTATACGACCATTGCGACCAGCAGAAGCAGTTTGAGCTGGAACCAGCCCCGTGACAGAAGCATCGGATTCATCCACGCGAGCGCGACGCCGAACAGTGCCGTCAGAGTCGCGCCGACGGTCATGATCGCGTAAAGCCGCTTCTCCATCAGCGTGAACCTGCTGCGGCTCAGGGCATCGTCGGCTTCGGCGTGATAGATGAACAGGCGCGGCAGATAAAACAGTCCGGCGAACCACGTCACCATGAAGGCGATATGCAGCGCTTTGAACCAGAGGTAATAGGCTGGCGCCTGCATGCGGTGACCTTAAAGCTGCGAATGGCACAAGCACGAGCTGAAGCCGTCGCTCATTGCTGATTTTAAAGGTAAATACGTGATCTGCCGCACTTCAGTTCAAGCCGGGCGCCGCGTAACATGATGAATTCATAATGCCAGAGACGGGAAGCGGTGGCGAACAAGCCAGGCAGGAACGGAAACGGCGCCGGGCGTGGACTGGCGCTTACGATCGGTATCGGGATCGCGGTGTTGGTCGCGGGCTACCTGTTGTTCGAACTCGGGCGCATCCAGGCCGGTTACAACATCGTCGACATCGCGCTGGAGCGGGAGGCGCAGGAAGAGCGAATGGAAGTTCTGCGGGACGAGTCGGCGGCACTGAAGGAGCAGATCCGGCTTCTGGAAACGCATCGGGATATCGACCGCGAGGCATACCGGCAAGTGGAGGCAACGCTTGCCGCGCTGGAGCAGAAGATCCAGGAACAAAGGGATGCCATAGGGTTTTACCGCGGCATCATCTCACCTGATGATGGCGGGCGCGGCCTGCGCGTCCAGGAATTGAGACTGACTCGCGGCAAGAACGACCGCGAATATCACCTGAACCTCGTCCTTGTGCAGGTGATGCAGCACGACCGAAGTGTGAATGGTGATGTGGCGTTCAGCCTCGAGGGGGCGCAGGATGGGGAGATCGTCACATACACGCTGGAGCAACTCGTGCCGGAACACGAGGACAGCGACTGGCCGTTTTCCTTTCGCTACTTCCAGAATCTTGACCGGCAACTGGTACTGCCAGACGGCTTCGCGCCGGAGAAAGTGCATATAGAGGTGCGCTCGAAAACCAAGTCGATCGCGAGCGTAAAGCAAAGTTTTCTATGGCAAACTGGCTAGCACTAACAAGCAGGAGCAGGGGATGTTTGGCCGCAAGTCGCAGATGGATACACGGATCGATACACTGGTCGGTCCAAACTCGAAAGTGAACGGCGACCTGTCGTTTTGCGGGCGCTGCCACATAGATGGTGTCGTGAAAGGCAATGTCGGCGCCGACCCGAACTCTCAATCGGCCCTGAGTATCGCGGAGGATGGTAGTGTCGAGGGTGGGGTGACAGTGCCTTACGTGGTGTTGCACGGCGTTGTTAAAGGCGACGTGGTAGCCGGCCAGAGGGTTGAACTCGGTCCGACTGCACGTGTCGTTGGTAACGTGTACTACAACCTGATCGAGATGGCGATCGGTGCCGAGATCAACGGTAAACTGGTACATAAGCCCGAGGGCAAAGTGCCGTTGCTGGATCAGACGAACCGCATGGAACCGCGCGTGGCGCGGCTGGAAGCGGCAGACGGGAAACGCCTTGATTCAGGCGCATCCACCCCAACAAACAAGCCAGGCGTTGCGACCGCTGGCAACTGATTGACCTTATCTTATTATGAGAAGTACCCACACATACCTATGAGCAGCGAAACGAACAACGAGACACCGGTAATCGGTTCAACTGGCGCGCCACCGCCCGTCATTTTCACGGACGCGGCGGCGAAAAAGGTGAACGAGCTTATCCAGGACGAGGACAACCCGGACCTGAAGCTTCGCGTTTTCATCTCCGGCGGCGGCTGTTCCGGCTTCCAGTACGGCTTCACATTCGATGAGAAAATCGAGGACGGCGACAGCAGCATCGAGAACCAGGGCGTCACTCTCGTAATCGACCCGATGAGCGTGCAGTACCTGATGGGCGCCGAAATCGATTACAAGGAAGACCTGCAGGGGGCGCAATTCGTTATACGGAACCCCAACGCCAGCACGACCTGCGGCTGCGGCTCTTCGTTCAGCGTCTAGGGAGATCGAACACTTTGCGGGTTCTTTCGGCGGGCTCCTGCGAGACTCCGGCCAGAATGGGCGCGAGTGTCTGACAAAGCGAATGCGTGACACGAACAAGAAAAACGTACCGCAGCAAACCGCCGGGAAGTAAGCCATCCAACCCGCAAGCGAAGCAGGTTACGCAGAAGACGGACTTGCGCGGCAGGCGGCGCCTGAAGTCATCGCCGCAGTCGACCTGGGCTCCAACAGTTTCCACATGGTCGTCGGCGAACTCCGGCACGGCCAAATGGCAATCATCGATCGCCTGAAAGAAACCGTCCGGCTCTCCGAGGGACTGAAGAAGAACGGCCAGCTGTCGAGGGCGGCGCGCAAGCGTGCATTGCAATGCCTGTCTCGCTTCGGCGAAAGGCTGCGCGATATGCGCGCCTCAACGGTACGCGCTGCCGGCACCAGCACCTTGCGTCGCGCGAAGGACAGCCAGGCATTTCGCAAGGAAGCGGAGGAGGCTCTCGGACACCCGATCGAAGTTATTTCCGGCATCGAGGAAGCGCGGCTGATCTACAGCGGAGTCACCCACAGCCTGCCGCCCAACGCGGGCGCGAGACTTGTCATGGACATAGGCGGCGGCAGTACCGAGCTAATCCTCGGCCGCGGCGCCGAGCCCACGGCGCTTGAAAGCCTGCATCTCGGCTGCGTCGGCTTGACCGAAACTTTTTTCCGCTACGGCAGGATCAGCAAGCGCAACTTCGACAATGCGCGGCTCGCGGCGCGCCTTGAGATAACTCCTGTGCAGTCATTCTTCCGCAATGAATCGGATATCGAGGCTATCGGCACCTCGGGCACCATCCTGGCGACGGTCGCGGTCGCCCGGGAACTCGGGATCATCGAGGTGAACGACCTGTCGCCGGCCGTGCTCGAGGAGCTCATCGGACGCGTCCTGGCATTCAGCAACACCTCCGAGCTGGCACTGCCTGGCCTGCAGCAGGCGCGTGCGCAGGTGTGGCCAGGCGGCCTGGCGATCCTGGTGGAGCTGCTGTCCGTGCTGGGCGTCAACCGCATGCGCACCTCCGATGGCGCCCTTCGCGAAGGTCTTCTTTACGATCATCTGGGGCGGTTGCGGCACGAGGATGCGCGCGCGCGGAGCGTGCGGGCTATGGCTCGGCGCTTTTCCGTCGATACGGCACAGGCCGCTCGCGTCGCAGGCACGGCCCACCTGCTCCTGGCGCAATGCGCCGCTTCCTGGAAGCTTCAGTCGGAACTCGCATCCCGCCTGCTCGAGTGGGCCGCAACCTTGCACGAGATCGGGCTCGATATTTCCCACGACGGTCATCAGCGCCACGGAGCCTACATCGCGCAGAATGCTGATCTTCCCGGGTTCCCGAATGCGGAACAGCGCACCCTGGCGTTCCTGATCGCTTCCCAGAGAAGCAACATTGACTTGCGTAACTTGCGTACCCTGCCGACGGCGTGGCGCGACCAGGCTCTCCGTCTCGCCCTGTTGCTGAGGCTCGCGGTCCTGCTCCACAGGAGCAGGAGTGCCGTCGAGCCGCCCCCGTTGAAGCTAACAGTTGGCAGGAAAGACCTGAAACTTTCGTTTCCGAAGGGCTGGCTGCGCGACAGTCCGCTCACGCTGGCGGACCTGCGCCGCGAACGCGGCTATCTCCGTGACGCAGGGTTTCGCCTGCGCTTCGCTTAGATCCTTGTTTCGCTTGAGCCTTCCCGGGACGCCTGGCTTAGACGGCGGCCGCGAGATCCGCTAGAAGAATCTGCTGCGCCGAGACCGGCTCGTCGTTGCCGGGACGGATTTTTTCGTAGCTGCCATCGCCGTTCATGCGCCAAGCCTGGCAGTTGTCCCTGAGGAACAGCTCCAGGTCGGCCTTGAGCCGGTCTTTCAATGGCCGCTGCCGGATCGGGAAACAGGTTTCCGTGCGGCGGAAGAAGTTCCGGTCCATCCAGTCGGCGCTGGAGCAGAAGTATTCTTCCTTGCCGTTGTTATGGAAGTAGTAGACGCGCGAGTGCTCCAGGAACCGGCCGACGATGGAGCGGACAAGAATGTTCTCCGACAGTCCCGGCACACCGGGTCGCAGCGAACAGATGCCGCGAACGATGAGGTCGATCTCCACTCCGGCCGACGACGCCCGGTAAAGCGCATCGATGATCTGCGGCTCGATCAACGCATTGACCTTGATGATGATACGTCCCCCATTGCCGTTCTTTGCGTGCTCGATTTCACGTTCGATGCGCAGGATGAGGTCCTGCAACAGGTTGAACGGCGCGATCAGGATCCTGTGCAGGTCCTTGCTGGCGGTAAGGCTCGTGAGCTGCATGAAGACGTTATGCACATCCTCGCCAAGCTGTCGGCTGCAGCTCATGAAGCCGTAATCCGTGTAGAGACGCGCGGTGGCGGGATGATAGTTGCCTGTTCCCAGGTGCACGTAGCGCCTGAGCCCGGACGGCTCGCGGCGCACCACCAGGGCCATCTTTGCGTGCGTCTTGTAGCCGACCAGTCCGTAGACGACGTGCGCACCGGCTTCCTGCAGGCGCGTCGCGACGGAGATGTTCGCGGCTTCATCGAATCTCGCCATCAACTCAACCACAACCGTGACTTCCTTGCCGGCTTTTGCGGCTTTCACCAGCTGGTCTACGAATGGCGATTCGGCCCCCGTTCGATAGAGCGTCTGCTTGATAGCCAGTACCTGTGGGTCGGATGCTGCAACCGCGATGAAATCGACTACCGGCCCGAACGACTGGTACGGATGATGCAACAGCAGGTTCTGTTTTCTGAGGATCGAGAAAATGTCGTCGTCAGTCGCAAGCGCTGCCGGTAACCCGGGCGAGAACGGTGGGTAGCAGAGTTCAGGACGCCGGGCCATGTCGCAGATGGTGGCCAGTCGGTTCAGGTTGACCGGCCCCTCGACGGCGAACAGGTCAGTCTCGTCCAGCGCGAAATGGTCGAGCAGGAAGCGGCAAAGGTCTGGCGGGCATTCCTTGCTGACTTCCAGCCGGACCGCCGCACCGTAGCGGCTCGCCGCCAGCTGTCCCTGCAGGGCTAAAATCAGGTCGTCGACCTCTTCGTCGTCAACGTACAGGTTGCTGTTTCGCGTCACCCGGAACTGGTAGCAGCCCTCGACGCTCAGGCCGGGAAAGAGCTCCGCCACGTGGGCGTGAATGATGGAGGACAGGAAAACGTAGTTCTCGTCGCCGGGCTCGCTCAAGGCTTCCGGGACGCGAATGATGCGCGGCAGGGAGCGCGGAGCCTGCACCACGGCGCGGTGCCTGAGCCTGCCGAAGGCATCCTTGCCGTTGAGTCGCACGATGAAGTTCAGACTCTTGTTGAGCATGCGAGGAAACGGTCGCGATGGATCGAGCGTAATAGGTGTGAGTACCGGCACCACCTCGTCGTCGAAATAGCTTTTCAACCAGCGCCGCTGTTCGCGGGTCCACTCGGTTCGTTGCAGGAAACGAATGCCTTCACTCCCCAGGTCGGGGAGGATGCTGTTGTTCAGCAGCGCGTATTGTTCGGTGACCAGCAGAGTCGCGCGGCTGCGTATCTCCTCCATTAACTGCCGGGGCGTCAGCTTGTCGGGACCGGGGGCCGGTGCGCCGAGTTCCAGGCGCTGCTTCAGCGCTGCAACCCGGATCTCGAAAAACTCATCGAGGTTCGTGCAGGAAATACACAGGAAGCGCAGGCGCTCGAGAATAGGGTTCGTCTTGTCGGCCGCCTGGTCCAGAACACGCCGGTTGAACTCGAGAGAACTTAGTTCCCGATTGATATACGGGTCTGAAATCGCGCCGGAGGATGCGTCCATGACGCCAATGGTAATGCACGGATACTGCCCGGGCGATGTGCGACTTCACAGGAAACCCGGCGCGTAGTAGACGCCTCCCAGGACGGTCTGTGCGGAGGCGCCGGTCACGTCGGGAAGGTTCCCCGGCTGCCGGTCGAGACAACGCTTCGCCAGCCAGGCGAAAGTGGCCGCTTCGACCCACTCCGGTTCAATCCCGTGGCCTGCCGTCGACTCGACGACCGCTCCCGGCAAATGCTCCTTCAGCCGGCGCATCAGCAGGCCGTTGTGCACGCCGCCACCGCATGCAAGCACGCGTTCGGCCCCTGGCGCATACTGTCGAATCGCATCGGCGACAGACTCCGCCGTCAGCTCTACCAGGGTCGCCTGCACGTCCTCGTCCCGGATCGATTCCAGCCTGGTCACTTCAGCGATGCCCTTCTGCAGCCAGGCGAGGTTGAAGTATTCGAACCCGGTGCTCTTTGGCGGCGGGCAGCGGAAGTAAGGGTCGGCCAGCAGAGCCGAAAGCAAATCTCCGGAGACGTGGCCACTGCTGGCCCAGTTGCCGTTGCTGTCAAAGCCGAGATTCTTCTTCGACTGTATCCATGCATCGAGCAGGGTGTTGCCGGGTCCCGTATCGAACCCGAACACCGTGCCGCTACGCGGCGGCAGCATGGTGATGTTGGCAATGCCCCCGATGTTGAGCACGACCCGGTGCTCGTCCGCGTCTGACAGGAACCACTTGTGGAATGCTGTTGCGAGCGGTGCGCCTTCGCCGCCAAGGGCGAGGTCGCGGCGACGGAAGTCGGCGACCGTGGTCAAACCGGTGCCGGCGGCAATGATGTTGGGGTCCCCGATCTGCAGGGTGAACGGCCGGTCCGCCCGGGGCAGATGTCGTAGCGTCTGTCCGTGGCTGCCTATGGCGCGGACCGATGCCGGGTCAACGCCGCTTTGCACGAGCAACTGTTTCGCCGCCTGCATGAAGCACTCGCCGACCCAGTTGTCGAGACGACCCACCATGTCCACATGGCAACTGCCGGGCTGACGGCTCGCGTGCTGCAGCTCTGCGCGGAGATCCTGGGGGT
>DATGQI010000259.1:0-18759 GCA_035304285.1 Woeseiaceae bacterium | reverse complement strand
ACCGCCATGCCGACCGGCGTGCCGCCGCGCCAGATCGCCACGATTACCGTCGGCTTGAAGCCGCTCTCCAGGATCTCGACACCGAGCCTGAAGGAATCCTCCAGCAGCTCCCGAGCTGTCAACACCCGTTTTTTCATTGTGGTCCTGTCTGGCCGGCAAGTGCGGCGGCTATACTACCCCACCTCGCCAGTCCGACGGCATAAAGAGCTACAAGCAGTGCAGAAAAAGTTTATCGCCGCCAACGATCTCCTGCTCGATTCGTTCAGGCTCGCATTGAGGATCCGCGACGCCGGATTTCGCCCGGACTTCCTGGTGGGCCTGTGGCGCGGCGGAAGCGCGGTCGGCATCGCAGTGCAGGAAGGGCTGGAGCACTTCGGCATCGAGACGGATCACATCGCGGTGCGCACCTCGTACACCGGCCTCCCCGGCTACACACAGATGGTCGACAAGGCCGACTCCATCCGCGTGCACGGCCTCGACTACCTGCTCGATCGCGTCTGCGCAGAACATTCGCTGCTGATCGTCGACGACGTCTACAGCACCGGCTTCAGCGTGCAGGCCGTGATCGAACAGTTGTCGGTCAAGGCGCGGCGCAACCTGCCGCACGACATCCGGGTCGCGACGGTATGGTATCGGCCCAGTTCGCGAACCGTCCGGCCCCCGGACTACTACATTCACGAAACGAAGGACTGGCTGATACTACCCTACGAACTATCGGGGATAGAACTCGACGAATTGCGCGAACACAAGCCGGAGATCGCCCCCATCATTGACCGCCTTGCCGCTTTGAAATCGTAGTAGCCCCGCCCAATGACGCCGTCCACGCTCAAGCCCTATTGCGGCCACCGTCGACTTCCCATACTGTTTCGCTAGCCGCCGGAGACGTACCATGCGAACGATGCAGCAATGGCTCGACGAGTACGGCGAAAGCCACCGTCACCCCACGAACAAAACCATCCACTGGATCTGCGTGCCGGTGATCCTGTTCACCGTGCTGGGCCTGCTGTGGCTGATCCCGGTACCGCAGTTCGCGGAATCCATGGGTACATGGGCGAACTGGGCGACCCTCTTCATGGCGCTCTCGGTAATCTATTACCTGGTGCTCTCACCTCCTCTGGCGATCGGCATGTCCGTGATCGCGCTGATCATGCTGTCGGTGATTCACTGGCTCGTCATGAACCTGCCCTTCCCTCCCTGGACGCTGTTCGTCGGCATCTTCGTTGCCGCCTGGATCGGCCAGTTCATAGGGCACGAAGTCGAGGGCAAGAAGCCCTCGTTCTTCAAGGACGTCCAGTTCCTGCTGATCGGCCCTGCGTGGCTGCTGGCAGACCTTTACCGGCATCTCGGCATCGATCCCGCACCATCCAACCGCGGTCGCACGACGCGCTAATGTACTGGCGCGTGGGGAACCGAATGCGGGCAGTCCACCAACGCATCCAATCCCCATATGTGACGCCGATCGTTGCACGATCGGGGCTGACCTCGCAGTCTCGATAATCCATAAGAACGAATCAACCTGCTGCCCTTCCGGATGCCGCCGCCAGGGCACCGAGCACCAACCATGGGGAGCACGGTGTGACCAGATTCAAGCCCCCGGGCACTCCAGTAACGACCGGCATGCTCCCGTCCCTGGCTATATCGCTGATGTGCGCTACCGGCCCAAACGCCATTGCGCAGGAGGCGACTCCACCGTTGTACGAGTTCCATCCGCCCGCGGCATGGGTCGACATCACCGCGCCGGATTATGCCGCGCCGACGCTGGCCGATCGGGTTGCCAACGGGACGCTCAACCTGCTGTACGACCGCCAGATCAACGTCACCGATGAAGGAGACGAGGACTACCGGCACTACGCTTTCAAGCTGTTGAATGCCGTCGGCGTCGAGGACAGGTCACAGATCGAGATCACGGTGGACCCGACCTACCAGTCATTGCACATTCACGCCCTGCGCATCGTCAGGGACCATACTGTGATCGACCAGACCGACATGGCGCGCATCACTGCTCTTCCGGAAGAAACCGAACGGCGTAGCCGGATCTACAATGGCAGCTACAACATTGACGTGCTGCTCTCCGACGTTCGATCCGGAGATATTGTTGAGTACTCGTACACTCTCTTCTCCCGCGAACAACTTTTCCCGCGGCACTTTGCAGCCCAGGTGAGCACGGCATGGAGCAGTCCCTTACACCGCCAGCGCATCCGCATACTTTCGCCGGTCGACAGACCCATCCGCTACCGCCTGAGCGACAGCGAAGTCACACCGCCGACGCAAGTTCACGGTAATGTCCGCGAGTTCGTGCTGGAGCGAAGCGACGTCGCAGCTGTGTTAGGCGACGATGACAGACCCGGGTGGTACGAGACGTGGCCTTATCTCGACGTCAGCGACCTCGAGAGCTGGTCAGAGGCCGCGAGCCTGGTCGAACCGCTCTTTGCGCCGCGGCCGCAGGCGAGTACGCGAGTAGCTGAGGTCGTGAGGGATGTTCGCGGCACCGGCGGAACACCGGAACGGCAGGCATTACGCGCGCTGCAGTACGTGCAGGACGAGATTCGCTACACGAGCATTTCGATCGGCCGGGGAAGCCATGAGCCGGCGGATCCGGACACGGTGCTGCAGCGGCGATTCGGCGACTGCAAGGACAAGTCGCTGCTGCTGGTGACGATCCTCAATGACCTCGGCATCGAAGCCGAGACGGCACTGGTCGATACGTCCCGGGGACGCTCACTGGATCGTACTCTGCCCACACCCTATGCATTCAATCACGCTATCGTGCGGGCAACAATCGGAGATGAGGTGTACTGGTTGGATCCCACCGACTCGATAACATACTCACCGCTGTCGGAGAGCGATCCCCCCGATTACGAGCGGGCGTTGCTGCCGAACGGAACCGGGGCCTATCTGGAGATCATCCCGCTGCCCGCCCCGGATACACGCCGGCGCGAAGTGTCGATGGTGTTCGACATGAGGGACGGCCTTGACGAACCGGCCACGCTTGAAATGACGACACGGTTCACTGGAGGACTGGCGGATTCAATGCGCCAGTCGATCGCCCGCGGCAGCCCCGAGCAGCGGCAACTGGATTACACCAACTACATTGCCGGCTACTACCCCGGCGCAAGGTCGACAGCGCCGGTGGAGATCAATGACGACAAGGCAAGCAACGTCGTCGAGATCCGGGAGTTTTACACGCTGCCGCGCACGTTCACTGACGAAGACGGCATCCTTTCGTTCTTCCTGCACGCCGACGAGCTGTATTCCTACGGTGATCCGCTGGACTCGAGCGTGCGACAAGCTCCGCTTGCGATCAATTACCCCGTTCACGTCCGGCAGCTTCACACCGTCTACTTGCCGGAGGAATGGCTGATCGAGCCCGAGACGGTGACCGTCGAGAACCCGGCATTTCGCTATCAAAGCGATGTCCGCTATGCAGATCGCACACTGGAGGTAAGCTTCGAATACCAGGCGCTTGCAGACCACGTAACGCTCGAACAACTGCCGCAATACGAAATCGACCGGGCGCGTTTCTACGACGACACAGGATATTCGCTGACTTACGACACTGGCTTCGGTGAGCGGACTTCCCTCGCGCCAGCACCGTTGATCGCAATGCTGGCGGCATTCGTGCTCAGCGCATGGATAGCCATTCGCTGGGGCTATCGTTACGATCCGGAACCGCGAGAGCCCGTCCCTGGAGCGCCTTCAGGCATTCGCGGCTGGCTGCTGTTGCCGGCGTTGGCAGTTGTTATCGGGCCATTCGTTTTTGGTTGGCTGATCTACGCTTGGGCGCCATTCCTGGATGAAGACATGTGGCGTGCGCTGCCCACAGTCGTCGCAAAAGGGTATGGCGGTTCAGCCCAGTATGTCCTGATGGCGATTCTCAGCGTTGGTGTGGCAGCGGTCGTGGGTGCCCTCCTGATCGCAATACTGTTCTTCAGTAAGAGGACCTCTGTCCCGACCTTTTACATAGCATGGTGCTGGACCGCGTTTATGTTCGCTCTAATGGTGTGGGGCGCGGTCGTGTTATGGGAACTCGACACCGAGTCGACCGGTGCTGAGTTCGTGCGCGAGACAATGCGCGACGTGCTTAGCGCGATCATCTGGACGTTCTACATGCTGAAGTCAAAACGGGTGAAGGCAACCTTCGTGAACCGCTGGCGACAACGTGAGCTCGCGAACGAAGACCTGGTGCCGAAGGCTGCGTGAGCTGCCGTGACAGTCCGCGCATTTATTCTCTGAAAAGAACGCGGAGCTCTGAAACAGACCCCGACGGCGGACGCATGTCCGGGTTCAGGCGGTACGCTGTTATCACCGCGTGCATTTCTCCGGCCGCGGCCACCCCGCCGCTGACCCGCTACGGCAGGTAATCCGCCAGGCGCACGACGGGTTGCGCACGCGCTTCCTGCAGCCATTCGCCGACGGGCTGTCTCGAGAGCAGCCGCTCCGTCCATGCTTTTGCCAACGGCAACTGGCCAAGGCCAGAATGGGAGGTCAGGCGCAGGACGGTCGGCACGAACATCAGGTCTGCGAGTGACAGGTCACCAACAAGGTATGGACCGCCGCTTCTCCCGAGCTCGTCTTCCCAGAAGCGGAATACGCGGGCGGATTGTGCGACTTCGTCCTCGGTCATTCGCCTGCGGTCGGGATAGAACGAGCTCTCGAAGGACAGGCGGGGGCAGAGGTTGGACAGGCCCGAGTGCTGCCACGCCACGAGGGAGCGAGCGTGCGCCCGCGCCTTTGGTTCGGACGGAAGCAGTCTGCCGCCGCCCAGATCGTTCGCGTACTCCATGATCGCGAGGGAGTCGAATATCACCGTGTCATCGTCCACCAGGACCGGCACCGCGCCCGGCGGAGAAAATTCCGCGATCCGGCCAAGGTTGTCGATGCGTTGCGGCATGCGTATGTCGACGACACGCTCCTCGAACTCGATGTTCATCTCCCTGAGAGCTAGCCAGGCGCGGAAGGCCCAGCTGGAAGCGTTCTTCGTGCCGGAATAGAGGATTCGGCTCATATCATATTCTTATCAGTATCTGGAGACGGCGATTCTAGACCAGTAGGGGCCTGCCCTGCGGGCGAGTGCGACGTGGCGTCAGCAAACTCGCCTGCATGGCAGGCTCCTGCAACATGCTATTGCTATCATCGTTACATGCGCCGACCAACGAAGGACGAGCTGCAGGCATCCACCGGACGTACGGTCCCCGACGTGATCGCTCCCGACCTCGATGTGCTGTTCTGCGGCATCAATCCCGGCCTGTACTCCGGCGCAACGGGCCACCATTTCGCCCGTCCGGGAAACCGCTTCTGGCCGGCACTACATGGTGCTGGCTTTACGGATCGCAAGCTCGATCCTGCGGAAGAGCGCCTGCTGCTCGAGGTTGGGTGTGGGATCACGAACCTTGTGCCTCGAACCACCGCGGCCGCCGCCGAACTGGCGAGTACCGAACTCGTCGATGCGCGTCGCGAGCTGGAGCGGAAAGTACAGCGCTACGCACCGCGCTGGCTGGCCGTGCTGGGCATTGGTGCCTACAGAACCGCCTTCGGCCAGCGCGACGCACACGTCGGTGAACAGCCGCAGCGGCTGGGTTCAACGGGGCTGTGGATTCTGCCGAACCCGAGCGGCCTGAACGCACATTACCAGCTTCCCCATTTGATCCGGCTGTTCGGTGACCTGCGTGAACGATGCATAGCCTCCCGCACTGAATGATGAAATGATAGACATCCGGTTCGGCGAGCGATGGATGCACTTGGCGTGATGCGAGAGGACGTAGCCGCGCTGCCCGACCTCACGAATATTCGTCACAGCGCGATGATGCGGGCGAGCTTCGCCGTCGAGAGGCCGCTTGCCAACAACCCACTGGCGCCGCTCGGCGAGATCGATGCTCCGCTTTATTACCAGGTGCTCGACGATTTTGCGTCGGCCTGGACTATGATCGCTGAAGGCGCGCTCGCGGATGCGCGGCAGGCGCACGCTCGCATACAGCAGCGAATCGAAGGCGCAAGGGTGCTGAGTGTGGAGGAAGGATTGCACGAGGATGACAGCGCGACATCGGAAGACGACTACCTGATGGCGCGGATCATTGACCGGCAGATCGAAGCCTTGCTGGCCTTTCATGCAGGCGATGCGGGGCGCGCACTGGAGCTGATGGGACAAGCGCTCGAAGATGAGACCGGCCGCGCGCCGTACTACGGCCCGCCGCATATTCCGAAACCATCGGATGAACTCGCGGGCGAAATGCTACTGGCACTGGAGCGGCCCGCAGAGGCCGCCGCGAAGTTCGAAAAATCGCTCGCCCGGCATACAAACAGGACCTTGTCACTGCTCGGCCTGGCGCGGGCGCAGGAAGCGGCCGGCGATCAAGAGGCTGCCGAGACATGGTCGCTAATCGAGGCGCAGTGGCGCGGCGGTCCGGACGCACTCCGCGACGTGTCGTACTCGTGGCTGCCGGAGGTCCTTGCCAGCGCAGCGCGTCAGGGCTTGCTCCTGGATTAACAAGAGTGACTATGTCCCTATCGCCCTGAACTTGCTGCCGGCGCGCTCGTCGACCGGCAGCAACAGCAAGAGGCCGAGGACAAACAGCACTATGACAATCGAGATCCCGAGGCGCTGCGAGCCGGAGACATCGGTCAGCACACCGAGCAGCAGCGGTCCGATGAAGGCCGTGAGCTTGCCGGAGAACGCGAAGAAACCGAAAAACTCGTTTTCCATCTCGTGCGGAACGAATCGCCCCATGAGCGAGCGGCTAGCGGCCTGGTTCGGCCCGACGAATATGCCCAGCAATATGCCGGCGACCCAGAACCACGTCGCGTTGGTAGCGAGGACAGCAAGCAAGCTGGCGCCGATCAGGCCGAGCAGCGAGATCACGATGGTACGCTTGCCGCCGATCCTGTCATCGAGAAGACCCATCGCCGCGGCGCCGAGGCCGGCGGCGACGTTTATGACGATGCCAAACAACAGCACCTGCTCGAAGCTGAAGCCGAAGGTGCCCGCCGCGTAGATGCCGCCGAAAGCGAACACGGTGACCAGGCCGTCGTTGTATATGAGGCGCGCAACCAGGAAGCGCACCATCTGGCGATACTTGCGGATCTCGACGAACGTATGCCTTAGCTGTGCGAACGCTTCCCTGATCACGCGACCGGAGACCGACGCCCTCGACCGGTCTTCCGGCACCCAAATCAGGAACGGCACGCTGAACACGAAAAACCAGGCCGCGACGACGAGGTTCGTCGCACGGATGTTCTCGCCTTCTTCTTTCGAGAAACCGAACCAGGGAGTTTCCGGCTGCACCAGCGCCACCAGCGCAAAGGCCAACGCAAGCAAGCCGCCAATATAGCCGAGCCCCCAGGCAAGTCCCGACAACGTTCCAATGCGTCCCCGCGGCGCCAGGTCCGGCAGAAACGCGTTGTAGAAAACGGTGGCGAACTCGTACGCGATGTTCGCGATCACTAAAAGTACGAGCGCCGCGATGACCTGCCCTGGCAACACGGTGTACAGCGCCGCCGTTGCGACGATGCAGATAAGCGTCGATAGAACGACGAACAGCTTCCGGTATCCGCCACGATCAGCGATCGCGCCAAGCACGGGCGAAAAGAACGCAACGATGAGCGCCGTGATAGTCACACCGCGCGACCAGAGCGCCGTACCGTGGACCGGATCGTCCGCGATCGCCTGCGTGAAATAGGTCGCGTAGACGAAGGTGACGACCAGGGTGGTGAAGGCGGAGTTTGCGAAGTCGTACAGCGACCAGGACCAGATGGCGCGTTTATTTGGCCACTCGCGGTACGGCACCGCGTCTTCGGCGATGGAACTCACCGGGGGTGCGTCCGGGGCGGAACGGGGTGAATTGTCGTCAGGCGTCGCGCGAGCATCCGGGGGTCCTTTTCCTTGTAAACGCGAAAATATCAGGCCTACCTGAACATGACGACGGAATTCGACGGCGGCCGTTCCGCCCGGCGACGCTTCCCGATCTCGTCGGCGAGCGGCGTCCACCGCTCCTCGCCGAAGCGCTCAAATTCCGGATAACGCCCGAGCAGTTCGAACGCTTCGATGGCGAACGGCACTCCTTCTGCACCAAGCGGCGAGTTCCGGTCAGCGACGTGGAAGTGCAGGTGCGGTCCCGTCGAATGCCCGGTGAAACCCAGGGCGCCAATCACCTGCCCCCGTCGCACCCGATCGCCCGCCCGGACGCGGACGCTGCCCGGTTTCAGGTGTTCAAAAAATGCAACGCGCCCGTTACCGATGTCGATGGCGACGTAGTTTCCGGCGGCATCCTCGAGGGGATGGTCCGGGTGTTCCGAAACCAGTTCACTTTCGGCGATATCGTCACGAGCCGCAACGACAGTGCCCTCCGCTACGGAAAGCACTTCCGCGCCGTAACCAAGCCGGTTGGTGACGACATCTCTGTCTCCGGTGGCATATCGGCCGTCATCATCCAGGAGGACCCAGTCAATGGCGTAGCGGCCCGGTATGGTTGCTTCGCCATCGACGGCGTAGATGAAACGGCGGTGCCCGCGAGGCCACGCAGCATCGTGAATCGCGGCCCACGGCCCGCCGCGCAGCGGGGACGAGAGGACGATCGGCGGTTCCGGCCGGACGGAGACACTGCCGCCCTCTACGGCCGCTGACTCTTTGGCCTCGCCTTCCGAATGAAACGTGATGCGATGCTCCAGGTTTTGTGGA
Source organism: Woeseiaceae bacterium (assembly GCA_035304285.1). Taxonomy (GTDB): domain Bacteria; phylum Pseudomonadota; class Gammaproteobacteria; order Steroidobacterales; family Woeseiaceae; genus IDS-8. Next base: position 10,088 of record DATGQI010000259.1, on the reverse strand, counting down.
TACGCATCGGACTGCACCATCATCTCGAGATATACGATCCCCAGCTTTCCCGCCTCGATAAGGCGCGCATCGGGCATCCCTTCGGATCCTGCGCCCGGCCGATACAGCCGCCGCTCCAGTTCAGCGGCATCGAGTTCGAGAAGCACGTTGTCGCCAGTCGCATCCGTCACCTCCAGTTGCTCGAGTACGAGTCCGGTTGACGCGAAGTTTGTCAGGTGCAACTCGTAAACGAGCTGAGACTCGCCCACGACCACAACCGGCGACGGCGGCACCGGCACCCGCATGCCGAAGGATTGCCGCAAGGGCGGATCGGCGCACGCTGTTTCCGCGGAAACGCCGGCGAGCATGAGCGTCAGCGAAAACATCGAAAGCAGCGACCACGCAGGTTTGCGAATGCTTCTCATTCAGGAAATCCCTCCGCCGAAGCGCGAATGCCCGGGCGCCTTCAGGCCGGCCGCGCGACGAATCGCAGCATGCCGGATGGCGCCTTCTCATGCGTCACCGCGAAACCGGCCCGGCGCAGGCGACCGTCGAGCCACTCCGGCAGGATGCGCAGCTTGTCGTAACTACTGACGCTCATCTTCCACTGCGAGCCTTCGCGCTCGTGCAGGATGTCGCTGACACGCACGCGGGTATCGGAGTACTCGAGGAAGCAGACGAAGATGCGGTGCTCGTCGCTCTGCACCGGGATGAAACGCCGGTTCCCTCTAAGTGGCGTGGTGTAGTCGCGCATCGTCGTGACGAAGCAACCATCTTCGGCGAGCGACTCGCTGACGGTCGTAATGAGCTGCTCTACGCATTCCTCATCCGGAAGATGCGTCAGCGTATCGCCCATGCAAAGCACGAGCTCCGGTTTCGCCGGCAGGTATTGCGGAAACGACAGCAGGTCGTCGCAGATGGCCTGCACGCGCACGTCGACCGCGTGCCGCGACAGGTTCTCGAGCATGACGGCGGAAGAATCGATGGCCAGGACGTCGAAGCCGCGGCGTGCCAGCGGGATGGCATGCATGCCGAAGCCCGCGCCGAGATCCACCGCGACACCGCTACCCGATGGATTCACGCCGATGGCATCGAGCTCGGCCGCGCCGCGCTCCAGTGCCGGTTTGATCCCGCCCACCATCCACGCGTACACCGGCGCCAGGTGTTCGTCGTAGTGTTCCTGGACCGAGATCATGCTCCTGCTCAGTCAACCTCGATGATGACTTTTCCCCGCGCGTGTCCTTCTTCCAGGTAGCGGACGGCATCGGGTACTTCGGTGAGGCTGTAGCGCCTGTCGATGACGGGAGTGACGGTTCCCTCCTGCATCAGGTTCCCGAGCAGGGTCAGGTCGTCGTGATTGAATTGCGTAAGAAACGGAAGGAAGTCCTGGTCGACGAACGGCGAGTACAGCATGGCCTTGATGGGAATCCACAACGGGCCGATCCAGTTACCGGCATCCGGTCCGCCGCCGCCGATGAGCACGGCCCTGCCCCCCGGCGTCATGACGCGGCGCATATCCGAGAGCGTACGGTTGCCCACCATGTCGAGAATGAGGTCGTATTTTTCCCCGCTTTCGGTGAAATCCTGACGGGTATAGTCGATGACTTCGTCGGCACCGAGCAAACGAACCATCTCCAGGTTCCTCGTACTGCACACGCCGGTCACGTGTGCGCCGAAGTGCCTGGCGAGCTGCACGGCGAAGGTACCCACGCCGCCCGAGGCGCCGTTGATCAGGACCCTCTCGCCCCGCTGAACTTTTCCCCGGTCGCGCAGGGCTTGAAGCGCCGTGACCGCTGCCATCGGGGCGGATGCCGCCTGCTCGAAGGAGACGTCCGCGGGTTTTTTCACGATCGCCCAGTCCTGGTGCACCGCGACGTACTCGCCGAATGCGCCGAACTCGCCGCCGAACACGTCGTTGCCGGGTTCGAGCCGCGTCACATTGGCGCCCACCGCTTCAACCGTGCCCGCGAAATCGACACCTAACCGTATGTTTTCGGGCCTCCGGAGTCCGGCATCCAGGCGGAGGACGTAAGGGGTACCCCGCAGGAAATGCCAGTCCAGCGGATTGACCGCCGCCGCTCGCACCTTCACCAGGATCTGGTCGTCGCGGGGAACCGGCTTCTCGACGTCGCGAAGCTCCAGTACATCGGCGGTACCGTAGTCGCAGTGGATGATAGCCTTGACCGGGTCGGCCGGAGTGCCGAGCCCGGGATCGCCGCAAACGTTGTCCGACATCCAGTACGCGACGAACACGAACAGGAACAGTGCGAGTGGAATCGCAAGCGCGGTCCACCCCAGAACCCGTCTCAGTCTCATGCGTTAGCTCCCCCGCAACGCCAGTGGCTCCGGCACTTTCTCATGGGCGGGGCTGCGCAGGCAAACCGGCTACGTGCCCGCCCTACGCAACTTGCATGGAGCCATGGTCGAGGCACCTGCAGGATCCCGCCATGCGGCCGAGTGCGACCAGACTTCAGCGACCTCGCCCGCATGGCAGGCTCCTACGTCGCTGCCTTCGTTGCTTCAGCCAGCCGGGATCAGCATCGCGGTCAGGACCGCGGCCAGGTAAAGGCCGAAGCCGAAAACCGCGTGGTTCATGAGGCTGCGCAGTCGGGATTGTGCGGGATTCGGCATTCTGGATCCTGCAATGCCCGCACCCATCCCCGGCTGCATGATGAAAAAGGGTGCCGCTACCGTGGCGACGCCGACGATCAGCGCCGGAAGCAGGGTCGGCTGGCGTGCCCAGTCGAGACCGCAGAGCGCCACCAGGAGGCCGCCGTAGACAATGCCGGTCACGTAGTGAGTGAACCAGCCGATGGCGAGTTCACCTTCGACCGGCTCAGCCGCTGCGATGCTCGAGTGTTTGAAGCGCCCACGCGGAAAATGGCCGACCCAGCGCCCTACCATGTTCCAGCTGGACGCAGGGACGCCAAAGAAACGCTTGAGAAACAGGTTCCAGAGATCGAGCACGGCCGTGGCGCCCGCGCCAATCAGCAACGCGCGCAGCACGCTTTCCATCGCTTCCGTCATGAGCCTCGGTTACGGTTTCAGCTGCAGGGCGCGCTTGCAGTTACTGCGAAGCGTTCCGGCACTCTTCCAGTTCGGTTTCGGTGATGCCGAGGTCGCGCGCCGCCGATTCGAGATCGGACACGGTAGCATTGACTTCGTAAACGTCGTGGGTGGTGCGGGCGATCTCGGTGGCTGTGTTGCCGCCCGAGCGCGCGGCCGTGCGGCTGGCGACCCTCATCAGGCTGCCGAAGCCGCGCTTCTTCCGGTTCGATGCTTCCCGCGCTTCCATCTTCTGCTGGAGGCAGGCCTGCTGCGCGGCCTGCTGTGCCGCCGGATCCTTTGGCTGCGCGCTTGCCTGCGGGGCCGCCGCAACTGCCGCGGCGGGCGCATTCTGCTGGTCGATCGCGGCCTTGATTACGCCGGCGAGCTGCGGAGTGGCCTCCCCCGTCACCTCCAGGTCGTGTTCCGCCTGGAACTTGGAGATAGCGACGGCCGTCTGGACAGTCGCTTCGCCATCCGTGTTCCCGGGCTCGTAGCCCAGGATAACCAGGTCCTTCTGGATCATCTGTGTCAGTTCATCGGCGAGAACGCCTGCGGGCGCGAGGATGCAAAGCAGCATCAGTACAGCCGAGCTTTTTGCAGACATAAATCACGTCTCCGGTGAAACCGCTTTGTTGGTGTCTGCTGATGAGAATAGCAGACATATCGAAGATTACAGCTGCGAGGACCGCCGACGCCTTTCCCGTAAGCCTTGGGTTCAGCTTTGGCCGACGACGACCTCGCTGATCTGCACGATCGGTGAAAGATCCGTGTAGTTCTTGATGTCGCCCAGGATTTCATCGGCATGCGGACCGAAACCGCGCTGGAATGCTTCCACGGAGTCGCAGTAGATGTGGCACATGCCGACGTAGGTGGCGGGCTCACCCGGAGCGCCGCCCGCCAGGCCCTTGTCAACCGTGTAGAACTTGCAGGTATCGCCCATTCGCTCCTTGACGAGCGGCATGTGCTTGTCCTTGTAGTACGCATGGTCGAACTGCGCGTTGGGCTTGTTTTCGTACATCACACTTACCTTGATCATGCGTCTTTCCCCTGGTTACGACTGTTCGGCAAGGAACGGCTGCCGGACTCGCTCCTGCAACCCCGGCGATTATAGACACAGTGTCGATGGGTCGCGGTCTTAACGCAACTTCGCCACAACCGCATTCGCCAGTTCCAGGACCTTTGGCTTCACGGGCTCGATGCCGTCGTCACGTCCGCCTGCAGCGTCAGCAGCTGCTCGCCGACTTTAAACACCAGGCTGACCCGGGATACTGGTACCCCGTTCCTCTAGTTACCGGCAGAACGAGCGGGCCACACGATGCTGAAGGCGCCGCGAACGTCGCCGGCTTCGTACCCGACGGCACGATCGTGCGGATAGTGCGTGGAAAGAATTCGCTGGACCTCGGCCGGCACAGCAGTGCCATGGCAGGCCGTACAGAGGCCGCCTGTCGGGATGGCCTTCATGTAGCGGACTTCGCCGTTCTCCCGCCGCAGAAAGAATTCCCGTGGCGCTTCGGGCTCATTTTCTTTCTCGAAATCACGCAGGATTTTCACCTGCCAATCGGCAGGAAGGTTTCGCGGGTTCCTGATGCGCAGGCTGGTCCTCGCCACCTGGGCTCCCGTGCGACGCGAAAGCTCCGAGGCGATCTGCGGCGCGATCTCCTTGCACACGTCGATAGCGCCGACAGGACCAGCTTCAGCCATGGCCGCCTGCAGCGCCGAGCGCAGTCGATTGCCGAATTCTTCGGTGACTGCCCGGCTCTCGACCAACAGCGGGTCGTCGGCCGCGAACGTCGGTGCCATTCCTGCTGCGGCCGCAATGGTCATTGCGATGGCGAGCCAACATCGATAGCGGTCTGCCAGTTTATGATCTGGCACAGCAGGCCCTCCCGGCGGGAAATATCACTCCGATTAGTATCCGCCGTCGGTTATACGTCCGCAAGCACCGCCGCGGGGCGAGGCACGCCAACTTCATCAGTGGCTATGCACCAGCGTCTTCTCCCAGCGCGGGTCATCATGGAGCGTGACCAGGAACGGCGACAGGCGCGCCTCAGTCATCCAGGCTTCGCGGCCGTAGGGATTGGCGCGGTCGAGGCAGGTGTGGAGCCACTTGAATGCTTCGTCCAGTTCCCCACGGTAGCCATAAACCTCGGCGGCGGCGAAAGCGGCGTCAGCATCCGTGCCCGCAGTCAGGTTCTCGAGCGCGGCAGTTGCCTCGCTGCTCCGGCCAAGGCCGTGGTAGATCAATCCGAGGCCCCTGTCCCGATTTCCGCCGGCCGGCCATCGCCGCACAATCTCCAGCGCTTCTTCGAAACGCCCTTGCGCCGTGAAGATCGCCGAGACCAGGCGCTCGAACTCCGGTCTGTAAGCCGGATTTAAGTCCAGGGCTTTTTGTTCGTGGGACAAGGCTTCGTCATAGCGCCCGGCGCCTGCCAACATGACCGCGAGGTTGCGTTGCTCGATCGCACCCAGGGGATCAAGGGCTACGACCTGCCGTTGTCGTGCAATAGCCTCGTCGAGCCGGCCGTGAAACACGTTGCTGCCCGCCCACGCTGCCAACACCAGCGGGTTATTCGGATCGAGCACGGTTGCCTGCCGCACGTGCTTCCTTGCGGTATCGCGCTGCCCGTTGTTCCAGTAGAAGTGGGCAGCCCGCAGCTGCACTTCCGGGTCCTCCGGCGCATATCGCAGCGCCTTTTCCACGGCCTCCTGCCATGTAGCCAGGATGGCAACCTTTTCGCTGTTGTCCTCTGCCATCCGAACGAAATAGACCCCCGCGAGACCCGCCCAGGCTCGCCCGTAGGTCGCGTCGATTTCGAGTGCCTGCCGGAAATACTCTTCGGCCCTTTCGGCATCTCCCTGCGCCCTGCGATTGTGGAACAAGCGCCCCTGCAGGTACCGCTCGTAAGCTTCAGCATTCGCGGACTCTGCAGGTGGCGTCACCGCATCCACTGATAGCGTGGCTTTGAGCGCGACCGCTACGGCAGCGGCGATCTCCGATTGCAACACCAGTACATCGCCGACCTCCCGCTCGTAACTATCCGACCATACTTCCGTGCTTGTGGCGGTCTCGATGAGTTGCGACGTGATGCGGAGGCGGTTGTCGGAACGGCGTACGCTGCCCTGGAGCACGTGGGCGACGCCGAGCTTCTCGGCAATGGTGGCGATGTCGGCATCCTCTCCGCGGAATGTAAAGGACGAGGTGCGGGCGATAACGTGCAGGTCGGGCGAATCGGCCAGCAGGTTGAGGATTTCCTCCGCAATGCCGTCCGAGAAATATCCGTGATCTCCCGCTTCGCTCATGTCGGCAAACGGCAGGACCGCGATATGGTCCAGGCGCGATGCCTGGTCGGTTTCGGCGGGCGAATCGAAGGGCAACAGCCACCATGCTGCTGCCGCGGCGAGCAGCAGGACGGCCCCTGCTGCCAGCGGCCACGAGCCGCGAGTGTCGCGCCCGGCGGATTGTGACGGCGCGATCGCATCGTGGGAAGACGGAGATTCGATGACGGGAGCAGCAAAAACGTAGCCGCGTCGTGGGAGCGTGCGTATGGTTTGGCGTGCGTCGTCACCGATGGCCCGGCGAACATCGATCACGCACTGGGTGAGGGACCCGTCTGTGACGACGGTGTCGCCCCACACCGAGTCCAGCAACTCCTTCTTGCTGACGAGCCGGCCGTGATGCTCGAGCAGGTAGCGGAGCACCTCGAAGGATTGCCGCCGCAGCCTGACCTCGTCGCTGCCTTTACGCAAAGCACCGCCGTCGACGTCGAGCGTGAACTCGCCGAAGGAATACTGGCGCTGGCCGATGCCGGGCGTCGCCATTTCCCGTGCTCTCGATGGAATTTGCTTCCAGCGATTGTCGCACGTCCAAAACGGATTTCTAGCTTTTCTTTGGGAAACTCGGTGCAGATGCGGTGACGGGAATCCTGCAGTGGTGCGGCCGTCCCGGCAACCCGGGACGGCCGCCGCTCCTGTGACGAGGTAGCGGAACCAGCTTCAGGCGTTTAGTGATGTTTCTGGGGCTTCTGATGCTTCTTCTCTTTACGGTACGTTGACCAGATGTCGCCATCGCGCCCGAAGTACATGCGCTTCCTGTCCCAGGAGAGGCTCGGGCGGAACTCGCTACGGGAGCTATTGACATTGCGACCGGCATTTCGTGGACCGGACCATCTCCCGTTCGTGCTGGACCGGGTCGACACGTAAACGTCGAAGGTCTCCTTGCCAAAGTTCCGTTTGCCCTTCGCATCCACGGGACGGTCCGAGCTGAAGACGATCTCGAGCCCGTCCGAGCTCACATTGGGCATGCGGTCGTCGTACTCCGTATTCAGTTCATGAACGGGCGACGGCGGTCCGAAAACGCCGCCGGGACCGCGCCGGCTTACATAGATGTCCATGTTGCCGCTGACGTTGCTCGAGAAGTAGAGAAACGTGCCCCGCTTCGTGGTGACCAGTGACGGGCTGAACTCGGCGCCGGCGCTGTTCGGCCCGGTTCCCGTTTCGATGCAGCCGAGGTGCTGCGGTTCGCCCCAGCCGGAGCCGGCGTTCTGCCGGACCAGGTACATATCGCCGCTACCATTCGGATTGCAGGTCTCCGTCCCTAAGCGATCGGATACGAACATCAGCCAGCGGTGGTCCAGGGGAGTCGGGCAGAAATCATTGCCTCCGGAGTTGACGGGGACATTCAGATTCTCGGGTTCACTGAACGGCGCGTACTTGTTCTCGCGATCCGAGACCCAGATGTCATTGCGAGGTACGCCGTCGTCCTGGGTCTGCTCGCTGGGCCGATTCGAGGCGATGAAAAGACTGAGTCCATCGCGCGACTCGATCGGGCAGCCCTCCGCAGCCATATTGTCATTAACCTCTATCACCGGCTTGGCAGCCTTCCAGCCCGAGAAACGGTGCTTGGAGGAGGAGCCCGCCATCGCGCTCGAGGCGAAGACAAGCAGGGTTAAGCCCGCCAGGGCTGGAATCGCGAGCGAGGCGTGTTGGGGCGGTCTTTTTTTCATGGCGTTCTCCCGGATGGTGCGCATGGTTTCGAAGGGTCCGGTCGATGCGTAAGAAGCATCCACCTGTCTTCGCGATGCTGGGCCGGTCGCCGAGCCATGTAATGAAGGAATAGCTAAAAACCGGTGAAATTTTTGCCAAAGCGCCCGGATTGCGGCCGCAGTACCTGCGCGGTGCAAGGTGGCTATTGCGAATGCTTCTCGTTCAAGTAATCCCTCCGCGGAAGTGCGGAGGGTGCGCCAAGGTAGCGGCCCGTTCGAGAGGCGCGAATCGGCAGGTCCGTTAGCGTTCTGCGCGCCGTCACTGCCCGCCGGCGAACTGCACCTTGCCGGTGTAGTTGATCATCCACTGCACGCCGAACCGGTCAGCGCAAGCACCGAAGCTCTCGGCCCACTCGGTCTTCCCGAGAGGCATGTCGACGCGACCGCCTTCTGAAAGGCGTTCAAACAGGCGTGCCGACTCCGCTGGGCTATCGGTCTCGAGGCTGATGCAAAAGTTGTTGCCCATCGTCAGCGGATGACCCATGGACTCCAGTGCGTCCGTGGCCATCAAGGTGGTGCCATCACCGAGCGGCAGCGAGATGTGCATGATCTTGTCGCGCACCTCTTCCGGCACATCCGCGCCGTCGCCGAAATCCCGGAAACGGACGAGGAGGACAAAGTCCCCGCCGAACACAGACTTGTAGAAATTGAAGGCTTCTTCGGTGTTGCCAGCGAAGTTCAGGTAGGGGTTGACGGATTTCATGCGGGGGTTCTCCTGTGGTGGACGCATCTGTGCAGGTGCCTGCACAACTTGTCGTTGGAGAGCCGGCGGAATCGACACTCTCCCGATAATCCCGCTCAAAAAGCGCGGCTAGGGTCCGGCGTCAGTCGAACAGAAGTCGCGATCCCAGCAGGTAAAGGAGCACCAGCGCGCCAAACACCCGGCGAATGGGGCTGGCACCCTGCGTAAGCTCCATCCAGGCCCAGGTAAAAAGAAACGCCGCGCTGAAGAATGCCATTGCGCCGTGCCACGGTTCAGCGGTAACCCACCACGAGCCGAGCAACAGCAAGAACCAGCCGATGATCGGGATATTCGGTGGCTGGGCGATAACTATTTTGCCGTTGCGGTCAGTGATGAATGCGCGAAGCTTTTGCTTAACCATTCTAAAGGACCTCCCGCACCAGCTCCCCCGAGTCCGACATGGCGGCCCGCCGCTGGCGGCATCCCTTGAGCCAAGTATCCGCAACTACCTCGTACTGGCCTAGCATAGTTAACGCGAAAAGCTTGGCGGCAATGTCGCTCGAGCGACGCCATCGCCTTTCAGTGATGGCCGTCCGGGCAGGATCGATCAACAGGAAATCGGCCTCTTTTCCCTCACTGATGTTTCCGATGCTGCTGTCGATACGCAGCGCCTGGGCCGCTCCCAAGGTCGCGAGATAAAAGGATTTGAACGGTGACAGGCACTGCTTGCTCAACTGCGCGACTTTATAACCATCGGCCAATGTGGCAAGCATATTGAGACCTGTCCCTCCACCAACGTCGCTGCCGGCACCGACGCGCACGCCACACCGCCGAGCCGCCGCCAGGTCAAACAACCCACTCCCCAAGAACAAATTCGACGACGGGCAAAACGCCATCGCCGCACCCTTCCGCGCCATCAGCTTCCGGTCGTCGTCGTGCATATGAATGCAATGCGCAAACACTGACCGCTCCCGCACCAGTCCGAAGCGCTCATATACATCCAGGTAACTGCTGCTCCATGGAAACTGCCGCGCAACCTGCGCGACCTCTTCCTCGTTCTCCGCCAGGTGCGTGTGCAGGTATACGTCCGGGTATTCCTGCAACAGCCGCCCCGCTTCTCGCAACTGCTCCTCGCTGGACGTAATCGCAAAGCGCGGTGTCACCGCATACGAAAGCCGGTCGCGCCCGTGCCACTTCTCGATCAGCTGCTTCGATTGTTCGTATCCCGTCTCCGGCGTGTCCCGCAGGTCTTCGGGGCAGTTCTTGTCCATCAGCACCTTGCCGGCGATGAGGCGCATGCCGTATTTCTGCGCTGCCTCAAAAATCGCGTCCACCGA
>DATGQI010000258.1:0-7904 GCA_035304285.1 Woeseiaceae bacterium | reverse complement strand
TGTGGAAATCGTAGCGCTCCATGATGCGCTGCGCGTGATCCCGGAAGCGCTCGTGGAAGGCTTCCCTCGTGTTATCGAACAACTGGTAGATACGCAGCTGGTGAATCACCTCGGCTTCCGCCAGCGCGCGCGGCGAGATGCTCGTCGAAAAAACAATCAGCACGACCGGCAAAACCGTGCGACTCAGCGCGATAAAGCGGCGCATAGCGTTCCTCCAATCTGTTGCTACGGTTGGAAGCGGTAAGTTAGCAGTTCGGAAACCCGCCACGCTGTTTAGCCTGCCTCTGGTTCCCGAACAAGCTTGCCCAGCAATCGAATCCCCTTGCGCAATGTCCGGGTATCTTCTACTCCGAGCGAACGGAGGTCTGAATTCGCACGGCCCCGGTTGGCCTTGAAGCGATCGAGAGTCGATCGGAGGCTTTTCTGGATCGTGGTTCCGTATGCCTGTTCGGCGATCTCCATCCCTTCTTCAAGGGGCTGCCGACCAGAATTGGCCGCTATGAAGGCCAGGTCTACCAGGTCCCTCGACAATGTTGACTCGTCGAGACCGCGGTCGGCGTTCGCCAGGAACTTTTCCGCGATTGCGTATTCCCTCTGGAGTGTCGGTACACCCAGAGTTTCGTCGATTGCCCCCCCAAGATCGATGCGAGCTTCCAGGATGATCTCGAATTTGACGGCTACATCTTCGATTTTCAGGAAGGTCCGTATCCCGTCGCGATCGGCGCGTACATCCCTCGCGAGGTCGAAAGACTGGGGAAAAATATCACCGAGAGAACGATCGGTGACTGTCTCGCGGAGCGACCGGAACCCTGTCCGGCTCGAGCACAGGAAATCGATATCGCGCGATTCCCGATACTCCCCCAGGGTCATCGCAAGCATCGTGCCGCCGCCAAACCAGCATTCGGTTCGAAGAAGAAAGCCGGCGTCCATGCTTTTCAGAGCGCGCGCCACGAGGCGATGGTGCGGCCGGCGAAACTCAGGCATTGAGCACACCAGCGCCGAACCTTGCCTTTAGCCGGTCAATCAACGCCCGTTCCTCATGCTCGAGCTGACCAGGTTCCACGAAGCGCCAGTTACGCTCGTAGAGCTGGAAGGCTTGTTTCGCTGGTATGTACTCGTCCGTACGATTCCACGCCAGATCGCGCAGCTGCGGATAGTCGGGCAGATACACGAGCAACTGGTCCAGGGCCTCGTCCAGGAGTTCCGGGAAATCGGCCGTACGACGCGCGACCGCCAGCTTGTCGGCTATGTTCCTGGGCAACACGAGTTGCACGTTGACGAGGCCCGCGTTGCGTTCCCGTTCGCGCTGCGCGCGCTTGGCGCGTCGCAGTTGTTCCGCCCGTTTATCCTTGTCTGTCGTTGGCCCGCCGACTTTGCTCATGCGGCCATTCTCGGTCGCCTATGATGACATGTCAACACCCATGCTGCGCTGCGGCCCGCCATTTTTCTCAGCTAGCGACACCAGGTTGAAGAGCACTGCGGCCTGCGGCCGGCGTGGCTGCACTTTCAGGCAGCGAGCCCGCAGACACGGATGATCGCATCGACGTGCTGATGGTCGGTGCCGCAGCAGCCGCCCAGCACCGTCAGGTTTGGCAACTGCTCGCGCAGGAGACGGTATTGCAGGCCGAGTTCGTCCGGATTGCCGCGGTCCAGCTCGGTGCACTCGTCGAGTTCCGCGTGGCTCAGCCGCGAGGCGTTCGCACGCAGGCCGCGGATGCGGCTCTGCCAGCCGTCCCCGCTCCCCAGTACGCCATGGAAGTGCGTGGGGTGGGCGCAGTTGAGCATGTAATAGGCTGCGTAACCGCCGGTCTCGTCATCCGTATGCCTGATCGCGTCGCCGAGTGCTTCCCCGGAAGGCAGGCGCCCGTCCGTTTCTACGGTGAAAGACATGACGACGGGGATGCGCGCCTCGCGCGCGGCGTTCACGATGCCGACCGCTTCGCCGGTGTAGTTGATGGTGAAAGCCGACACGAAGTCGGCGTCCGTTGCGGCAAACGTTTCGATCTGGCGGCTGTGATAGCGCTGCGCGTCGCTGGCGGACATCTGTGCCTCCACGCGATAGCCATCGGCACGCGGGCCGACATTGCCGCTGATGACCATCGGCGTTGCCGGCGTTTCGTAAGCTTGACGCAGCTCGAGCATCAGGCCGATCGCCTTGCGATTCGCATCGTCCTGCGAGACGGCGTCGTATCCGACCTTTGCTGCCCAATCCGGGTTCGCGCGCCAGGTCGGCGCCTCGAGAATCGCGCCCAGGCCATGCTCGCGGGCCAGTTCGAGGTATCTGTCGTAGTAGCGGCGCAGCGTCGCGATTCCCTCGTCATCCTTCAGCAGGTCGAAGGCCGCGAAGCACGGCAGGTCCCGTCCTTCGTGGAACACGAGGGTCGTCTCGAGTCCGCCGTCGGTAACGAACAGGCTGTTGCCGAGCTGCGGCAGGCGTTTGCGATACTTGCTCATGATTACTCCTCCGGCACGGTGGGTCAGGGTCTTCGATCGACGGTGGGTATACTGGCCGCATAGCATTGCCGGCACCAGAGCCGTTGGTGCCACAAATCGGGGAAAACGGCCATGTCGGTTGAGCCTGTATCCGTCGCCATACTCGTCTATCCGGAAACCACCAGTGCCGTGGTGTACGGCATGTACGACCTGTTTTGTTCCGCGGGACAGGACTGGGAGCTGATCACCGAAGGACATGCAGGAACGCCTCGCATCCGGCCCATCCTCGTTTCGCGGCGGGGCGAGCCACTATCGATCTGTAATGGCATCCACGTTCGCCCGGACACGAGCCTGGCGGATTGCCCGCCAGTGCCTTACATCGTCGTTCCAGAGGTGAACCTGCCGCCGGGAACGAGCCTGTCCCCCGTGTTCCGGAACGAGATCGCTTGGCTCAGGGAGCGTTACGCGGCGGGTGCCGTACTGGCGGCGGGCTGTTCGGGAGCGATGCTCTTCGCCGAAGCAGGGCTTCTCGACGGCCAGCCTGCCACTACTCACTGGGCCTGGTGCGATGCACTTCGCGAGCGCTTCCCGCGGGTACAGGTGCACGGGCAGCGCACGCTCGTAGTTAGCGGCGACGAGCAGCGACTCGTAATGGCAGGCGGCGGCGCGTCCTTTCTCGACCTGACCCTTTACCTGATCGCCCGCATGCTGGATGTGAAGACGGCGATGCAGGTTGCGCGAATCCACCTGATCGACTGGCACCACGTCGGACAGCAGCCTTTCGCGCGGCTGGCGCGCACTCGCCAGGTGGACGACGCCGTTATCGCACGTTGCCAGACATGGATCGCGGAGCACTACGAGGAACCGGCACCGGTGCGCAGCTTGGTACGCTTATCAGGCCTTGCCGAACGCACCTTCAAACGCCGCTTCCGGAGCGCGACCGGCATGTCGCCGCTGGAATACGTGCATACCCTTCGTCTCGAGGAGGCAAAGCAGATGCTGGAGGCGGGAGATGAGCCGGTAGAGGCCATTGCCCGCGCCGTCGGCTACGAGGACCCGGGCTACTTCGCGAGGTTGTTCAAGCGCAACGTGAGCCTGACGCCCGCGCAGTACAGAAAGCGCTTCGGCGCACTGCGCCGCTCCTTACTTGCACCGGAGGTCACACCGCCGCGATGAGGCCTGAGAGTCAGAAAATTTCGGCCACACTTTCCTGTTCGCCGGTTGCGGCAATCACTGCGAACCCGTTGCCGTCGACACCGATGCGGTAGACGTCACTCTGCCCGTTGCTGGACGAGAGATAGACGATGCCGCCGGACGGTGTGACGCCAAGCGCGATTTCGTCGGCATCCGGTGTGTCCGTCAGTTGGCGGACATCGGTTCCATCCAGCGCCATGCTGTACAGGTCGTCCATTCCGCCGTCGCTCCGGCTGAAGATCAACCGGTTGTTCGCGGTATACACGAACATTGCAACGAATTCAGGCTCGGGAGTGTCGGTGAGCTGCGCGGTGTTAGTACCGTCGGCGTTGACGATAAAGATATCGGTCAGGTCCGGTTGCGCTGCGTCCGAGCGCAGGTAAAGTACCCGGCCGTCCGGGAGTGCGCCGGCGAAGCCTTCCGTGAAGGGTGTTGCGGCGAGCGTTGCCAGGCTGGTGCCATCGTCATCGACGGCAAAGATGTCCTTGTGCCCGCTCAACAGCCGTTCGAAAACGACTCGTCCCGAGGCAGTTATGCCAGCGAGAAGCTCCGGCACGGTCGTATTGGCCAGCGCCGATTGCGCGGTGCCGTCGGCGTTCACGGCGAACAGGTCGTATTGTCCCGGAGAGGGCTCATGTCGGTAAACGAGCCGCTCTTCATCCAGCAGCCTGACAAACTGGTGTTCGCCCGGCTCGGTACCGAGTCCCGCCAGTGCCGTGCCGTCAGGGTTGACGCTGTACAGTGCACGGTCTCCATCGACGCGGTAGAAGAGGATGCGCCCGCCTTGCGTGGACGTGACGTATTCCTCGAACGCAGCGTCATGAGCAATTGACAGGGTTTCCGACCCGTCCGGCCTGACGCTGTAGAGATCGTCCTGGCTGCCGACGGTGCGCCGATAGATCACGCGGCCGTCGTCTGCATCGTCCACGAAGCCCGCGTACTCCTCATCGTCCGGGGTGAAGGCGAGCGGTGTAAGCCCGGTCCCGTCCGCGCCGATGGCGTAAAGATCGTCAGTGGCTGCCGTAAGGCCGGCGCGCCGCTCGAAGAACACCAGCCCTGCACCGCCGATCCCGCCGATGCTTTCGATTTCCGGCTCGCCCGCGAGGACGATCCGATCGCTGCCGTTCGGCAGGATGCTGAAGATATCGCCGTCGGCTGTATAGATGATGCGGTCACCGGCAAAGCCCTGGAAATTTTCCGATGCCACGGTATCTGCGATTGTCACCAGGTCGTTGCCGTCCTCGCGGACCACCAGGAGGTCGCGCTGGCCCCCGACGGTTCGTGATATCAGGATCGACTGCAGTGGCACATCGACACAGTTGACGGTGACGTCCGTGATCTCGATCGTGCCCGCCGTGCCGCTACCGTTCGCCACTTCGCATCGTTGCGCAGGTGCCCATGGTTGCACCGACACTTTGACGTCATAGTCATCTCCCTCGAAGACTGCTGTCGGAAAACGGAAGGATTCTTCCGATGCTCCAACCTGCAGTTCCTCGCCGTTGTTGCTCAACACCAGCCCGTCGCCTTCGAGTCCGTCGACGCTCCCACCGATCGAGATTCCAAGGGGATCGTCGTCGACAATAGTGATGACCGCGCTGCTGCGGGTGCCGATCGACGCACCGCCCGTGACTGCGGACAGCGTCAGAGATATCGTTTCGTCCGACTCATGATCGTCGTCATCGAAGATGATCACGTTGCCGCTTTTCGAGCCGCTGTCGCCGTCCGGAAAGGTTGCCGTGGTAGTCATCGCGCCGTAGTCGTTGCCGGCTGTCGCCGTCGCGTCTGCAGTGGAGATCTCGACGCTCACCTCGCCGTTCGTGCCTCCTGTTCGGGTGACAGTGAAACTCACCGTCTGCGACGACTCGTCCACCGTGTACTCCGTCGCCTCGAGCTCCAGCACACCGGCTGGTGGTGGCGGGGGCGGCGGCGTTTCCTGCTGTACTTCGGGTGACGAGCTGCCGCCACCCCCGCAGCCCGCGAGCAATGCGGCGGCCAGCCACATGGTCCGGCATCCGCCGCAAGCCAGGCGCAACGTGTGAACGAGGCACGTTAGAGAATGAGTAATACGCTTTAGCACGATATCCACCTCTCGGGGACGCTGCACGATCATTCGAAGCGGTTGACGCGGACTTCACCGCTGCGGGTCCAGGCGGCGAAAGCATCGCCGCTCGGGTCGACAGCGATGTTCGGCATCCCGGTGCCGATGAGGCCGCCGTTGCTGCCGATCTGCTCGGGAGCCGTCCACCCGTTGTCGACGGTGAAGCGGTTGCCCCAGACGCTGTAGGCATCGGAAGGGGGCAGGTTCAGGTCGATTTCGTACCAGGCGGCAATAGCGTTACCGCTGGCATCCAGCGCCACTTTGGGCCAGAAGGCGGTGCGATGCCCGATCGCCCGCGGTTCGTCCCAGCCGTCACTCGAGGTATGCCGTGCCGCATACGGCAGCAGCTCCAGCGTCCCGTTGACGCTTTCCTGCTGCTCCCATACCGCGATCGCGTTACCGAAGGGATCGATGGCGAGTTCCGGGTCATCGATGGCCCCGCTGACGCTCAGCTCCTCCGGCTCGGTCCAGTTTCCTGCTTCGGTGAAGCGGCTCGCGTGGATGGCCGCATCGAGTCCGAGGCCTTGCTCCCAGATAACGAGCCCGTTGCCCTCGTCATCGAGAACGACGCGCGGCGTTACGGCCTCGAAAGTACCGTCGGACAGGATGTCCGGTGCCTCCCAGTTACCGCCGGCCGGATAGCGCCGCGCTACTACATCCCAGTTGAAGTTGCCGGGGTCGCGTACTTGCCACACCACGAGGATGCTGCCGTCGTGATTGATGGCCACCCGCGGGTAGTCGACGACATCGTCCGTATCGTCGATGATCTCGGCGTCTCCCCAGCCACTGCCGGCGGAATAACGGTTGGCCCAGACGTTCATCTGTCCGCCGTCGTCCTGCACCCAGGTTGCCGCCGCCATGCCTGAGGCACTCACGGCGAGATCGACCGCTCCGAATACATTGCCGGTTTCGTCCTCGATGAAGTCAGGAGGCTCCCAGCCGGCGCCGGGCACATAGCGGCTGCCGCGTACGCTGGCGATGTCGAGAACACTGTCTTCGAGCGTCCAGACGGCCACCGCCTCGCCGTCGCCGTGGAAGCCGACTTGCGGACTGCCGGCGAATTCGTTGGCGCCGTAGGTTTCGAGCTCTGTCGCAGTGCCCCAGCCGGTACCCGCGGTGTAGTAGTTCCACCAGATGCCGGTGCCGCCCGCGCCAGCCTGCTGCCATAGTGCGAGGGCGTTGCCGTCTGCATCGAAAGCCACTTCCACACCGTTGGCAGTGCCTGTCCCGGCATCGATCGGGATATCCGGATGCCACATCGCGTCCCGGGTTTTGAACATGATCGTCACGGGGTCGAGCATTCGCTCGCCATCACTTCCCAGTACATCCGTCGTTATCGTCAGCGTGTACTCGGTGAGCGGCAGCAGCACGGCATCGGGAGTGAGCGCGACCTGGGCGCCGGTCACGTCGAACGTGACATCGACCGGTCCCGCGTCGCTCGCGAGCGTGATTGCATCGGCTACGACGGTGCCAGCGTCGATGCCGGCCGAAAACGTCAGCAGCGGCTCGACGGTTCGCGATACGTCCTGGTCGCCGTCGGCGGGAGCCGCCCCGGTTACGGCCAATGGACCGGTGCACAGTATTTCAACGTCGGTCACGTCGGCGCCGTCAATGGTGCCGGTGTTATTTGCGAGGGTGCATACGTTGACGGGCGCGCCCGGCTGGCTGGCGACGGTGACTTCGTACGCTTCGCCGTCGCCCAGTTCGTCGGAGAAGGAGAAAGTGCCGGGGGCGTCGATCGTCAGCTCTTCCGCGCCGTTGTTGCTGATGACGAGTCCGCTGCCCGTCAGTCCGGTCACCGAACCGCCGACCGAGAACGTCTCTTCCACGCCTCCGCCGGAGCCGCCCGGATCCGGATCCGCGGGGTCTCCAGGATTTGCCGGCGGGTCTTCACCGCCGCCACCGCACGCGGCGAGGACGAGCGATAAAAATGCTCCGAGGACGGGTAAGCGATTGCTGCGTGCCACTGTGAGCCTCCTTCACGAGATTCGTCACGTGGCATACAGGAACCGCCGGTGAACAAGCTCACGAACGATATTTTTGTTCCTGAAGGCAGTTGAGCCGGTTCACGCACGAACCCGGTATACCCCTGCGTCCTTGCCGCTAGTCCGAACCGAGCGCTTCCACTACATCCACATGCGACGCTCTCGCCGCCGGCATGAGCGACGCGAGGATGCCC
>DATGQI010000257.1:0-3112 GCA_035304285.1 Woeseiaceae bacterium | reverse complement strand
CAAGCTGGACCCGTACATCAACGTGGACCCGGGCACCATGAGCCCGTTCCAGCACGGCGAAGTGTTCGTTACGGAGGACGGCAGCGAAACCGATCTCGACCTTGGCCACTACGAGCGCTTTATCCGCACGACGACCGGGCGTAACAGCAACTTCACCACGGGTCGCATCTATGAAACCGTGATCGCCAAGGAGCGGCGGGGCGATTACCTGGGAGCCACCGTGCAGGTGATCCCGCACATTACGGATGAGATAAAAGAGAGCATCCGCCGCGGTGCCGGTAACGCCGACGTTTGCCTCGTGGAGATCGGCGGTACGGTCGGCGACATCGAATCGCTGCCGTTCCTCGAGGCGATCCGCCAGATGGGCGTCGAGCTGGGGCACGACCGCGTGGTTTACGTCCACCTGACGCTCGTGCCTTACATCAGGACATCTTCCGAGATAAAGACGAAACCGACGCAGCATTCCGTAAAGGAGCTGCGCTCCATCGGCATACAACCGGACATCCTGGTATGCCGGTCCGAACAGCAATTGCCGCAGGAACAGCGCCGCAAGATTGCGCTATTCACGAATGTTCCGGAGAAGGCGGTCATATCCGCGACCGACGTGGACGACCTCTACAAGATCCCGTCGATGATGCAGAAAGAAGGCCTGGATGAAATCGTCGCCTCGCAGCTGCGGCTCGATCTTCCCCCGGCTGACCTGAGCGAGTGGGAAGCCGTCGTCGCCGCCAAGCAGAATCCGGATGGCGAGGTGAACATCGCGATGGTCGGCAAGTACGTCGACCTGCGCGATTCCTATATCTCCCTCAGTGAGGCGCTGTTGCACGGAGGCATCCATACTCGCACTCGCGTCAATATCCATTACGTCGAATCGCAGGACATCGAGGCGAAGGGAGTCGGCTGCCTCGAGGGAATGGACGGTATCGTCGTTCCCGGCGGTTTCGGCGACCGCGGAATCGAAGGCAAGATCCAGGCGGTACGTTTCGCGCGCGAAAATGGCATTCCCTATCTCGGCATCTGTCTCGGCATGCAGGTCGCGGTCATTGAATTCGCGAGGAACGTGGCTTCGCTCTGTGGTGCGCAGAGCACCGAGTTCGACAAGTCGACGCCGCACCCGGTGATTGCGCTGATCACCGAATGGCAAACGAGTGCCGGCTCCGTGGAGGAGCGTGACGAGGATTCCGACCTCGGCGGTACGATGCGGCTCGGCGCCCAGCGGATAGACCTTGCAAAGGGATCGCTCGCCGCCTCGATTTATGGCAAGGAACAGATATGGGAGCGTCACCGGCACCGCTACGAGGTGAACAATAATTACAGGGAGCAGCTGGAGAAGGCGGGCATGCGGTTCTCCGGCTTGTCCGTGGACGATCTGGTCGAAATGATCGAGTTGCCCGACCACCCCTGGTTCGTTGCCAGCCAGTTTCACCCCGAGTTTACATCCAACCCCCGCGACGGCCACCCGCTGTTCACCGGGTTCATCCTTGCCGCAAGGAAGCGTGCAAGCGGTGAAGTACCGCGGACCGTTGAAGCAAGAGCCGCCGAAGCATGAACCTCTGCGGGTTCGAGGTCGGGCCGGATAAACCCTTCTTCCTGATAGCCGGCACCTGCGTCGTGGAGAGCGAGGCCATGACCATGGATACCGCCGGCGCACTTAAGGAGATGACCGCGGCCCTCAACGTGCCGTTCATCTACAAATCGTCGTACGACAAGGCCAATCGCAGTTCCCGCTCGGGCTTTCGCGGCCCCGGTATCGAGGAGGGCCTGCGGATTCTTTCGGAGGTCCGCCGCCAGGTGGGAGTGCCGGTGCTGACGGACGTCCACGAGGATACCCCGATGGCGGAGGTTGCCGCGGTAGTTGACGTGCTGCAGACGCCGGCTTTCCTGTGCCGCCAAACCAATTTCATCCTGAAAGTGTCGGAACAGGGCAAGCCGGTTAACATCAAGAAGGGCCAGTTCCTTTCCCCATGGGAAATGCAGAACGTGGTCGACAAGGCGCGCTCGACGGGCAACCAGCAGATCATGGTATGTGAACGCGGCTTTTCCTTCGGCTACAACAATCTCGTCTCGGACATGCGTAGCCTCGCGGTCATGCGCGGCACCGGATGCCCGGTCGTGTTCGACGCAACGCATTCGGTTCAGCTACCCGGCGGCAGGGGCACGGCCTCCGGCGGGCAACGCGAGTTCATACCGGTGCTGGCGAGGGCGGCGACGGCCGCCGGCATTTCGGGGCTTTTCATGGAAACTCACCCCGACCCGGACAATGCATTGAGCGACGGGCCGAACGCTTGGCCGCTCGGCAAGATGAAAGCTCTTCTCGAGGTCCTGCAAACGATCGATACGGGCGTCAAGAAGACCCGCTTCGCGGAAGCTGAATACGGACTTGGCTGAATGGACAACACGGGGTATCGATGATCAGAATAAAAGATATTCGCGGGCGCGAGATTCTCGACTCGCGGGGTAATCCGACGGTCGAGGCGGAAGTCTGGCTGATGGGCGGTAGCCATGGACGAGCCGGAGTGCCCTCCGGCGCATCCACCGGAACCCGCGAGGCTGTAGAACTTCGCGACGGTGACCCGTCGCGCTATCTCGGCAAGGGCGTCCTGAAGGCGGTTGCCAACGTCAACGGAGTCATCCGCAAGGCTCTTTGCGCCGAATCCTATCCCGACCAGCGCGCCGTCGACCAGCGAATGCGCGATCTCGATGGGAGCGAGAACAAGGGAGCGCTCGGAGCGAACGCCCTTCTCGCCGTCTCGCTGGCGGTGGCGAAAGCCGATGCGAAGGCCAGGGGACATTCGCTGTTCCGGCACCTGGGTGACGACACGACGATGCCGGTGCCCATGATGAACATCATCAACGGTGGTGCGCACGCCGACAACAACGTAGACATCCAGGAATTCATGATCCTTCCCGTCGGCGCGCCGAATTTCACCGAAGCGTTACGCTACGGCGCGGAAATATTTCATTCGCTGAAGGGCGTGTTGAAAAACCGTGGCCTGAACACCGCTGTCGGGGACGAAGGCGGGTTCGCTCCCGACCTGCCATCGAATCGCGCGGCGCTGGACACCATAGTCGAGGCCATCGAAAAAGCGGGCTATTCCTGCGGTGAGGACAT
>DATGQI010000256.1:0-4246 GCA_035304285.1 Woeseiaceae bacterium | reverse complement strand
TTTGGTCTCGTGGAGGGCCTGTACCGCCTTTCGGAAGTTCAGGCACAGGCCATCCTGGATCTCCGCCTGCACCGTCTGACCGGACTTGAGCAGGATAAGATATTCAAGGAATATCAAGAGATACTGCTTAAAATCAAAGAGCTTTCGAATGTGCTGGCAGACCCGGACGAGTTGCTCAGGGTCATTCGCGCCGAGCTCGAGCAGGTGCGGGAGTCCTATGGCGATGCTCGTCGCACCGAGATCATCAAGGACCACACAGACCTCAGTCTCGAGGACCTGATCCTGCCGGAAGAAGTCGTGGTAACGCTGTCACACGGCGGCTATGCGAAGGCCCAGCCGATAGACGTGTACCAGGCGCAGCGCCGCGGCGGCCGCGGCCGCTCGGCTGCGAAGGTCAAGGACGAAGACTTCATCGACAAGCTGTTCGTCGCGAACACTCACGACACGCTGTTGTGCTTTTCGAGTCGCGGCAAGATGTACTGGCTCAAGGTATACCAGGTACCGCAGGCGAGCCGCGGTTCGCGGGGCAAGCCTATCGTGAACCTGCTGCCGCTCGAGGCGGGCGAGCGCATAAATGCCGTCTTGCCGATACGGCAGTTTGACGCCGATTGTTTCGTCTTCATGGCCACCAGCACCGGGCGCGTAAAGAAAACGCCCCTGAGCCTGTTTTCGCGACCTCGAACCAGCGGCATCATCGCTATCGACCTGCGCGCCGATGATCGGCTGGTAGACGTTGCCATCACCGACGGCAAGCAGGAGATCATGCTGTTCGCGAGCAATGGAAAGGCCATCCGTTTCAGCGAAGACGATGTTCGGCCGATGGGTCGAGGCGCCGCAGGAGTGCGCGGCCTCAAGCTCGAGTCCGGTCATGACCTCATCGCCTTGTTGATCGTCGGCGAGGGCCTGGTGCTGTCCGCGACCGAGAACGGGTTCGGCAAGCGCACCGCAATCGATGAGTTCCCGATACAGGGTCGCGGCGGGCGCGGCGTGATCGGGATCCAGACAACAGAGCGCAACGGGCGGACAGTCGGCGCACTTCAGGTGAACGAGGACGACGAGATCATGCTGATCAGTTCCAGCGGGACGCTCGTGCGGACTCCCGTCAGCGACATCTCGATTATCGGTCGCAACACCCAGGGCGTGCGCCTGATTCGGGTAGAGGCGGGCGAGCGCCTGGTTGGCCTTGCGAGAATCGAGGCAATGGTGGAAGAGGAATAAGATCTCCCTCACCATTTGTGCCGAACCTCATCCGACTCCCGGCTCAAGGAGAACATAGAAGCATGTCGCGGGTTTTTAATTTCAGCGCAGGACCGGCGGTTTTACCCGAAGCGGTTCTGAAGCAGGTGCGGGAGGATATTCCGGACTGGCATGGCGGTATGTCGGTGATGGAGGTCAGCCACCGTAGCAAGGAATTCATCGCCGTCGCGGAAACTGCCGAACAGGACCTCCGCGACCTGTTGTCGATTCCGGACGACTATGCAGTACTGTTCGTACAGGGCGGCGCCACGATGCAGTTTTCCATGGTGCCGTTGAACCTGACCGGTCCGGGCGATACCGTCGACTATGTGCAGACCGGAGCGTGGTCGAAAAAAGCAATCGCAGAGGCGCGGCGGTTCTGCAACGTCAACGTCGTCGCTGACAGTAGCGACAGCAACTTCTGCCACATCCCGCCGGAGAGCGACTGGCGCCTGAGCGAAGATGCCGCATACCTGCATTACACGCCCAACGAGACGATCGGCGGCGTGGAATTTCACTACGTACCGGATAGCGGAGAGGTGCCTCTCGTCGCTGACCTGTCCAGCACCATCTTGTCGCGGCCGATAGATGTTTCCCGATTCGGCATTCTTTATGCCGGTGCGCAGAAGAACATAGCGCCCGCCGGCATCACAGTGGTGGTTGTCCGCAAGGACCTGCTGTCGCGAGAGCGGGAGCAGGTGCCGACGCTGCTGACCTACAAGGTCTATGCAGAGTCCGGCTCCATGATCAACACGCCGCCAACATTCACCTGGTACGTAGCTGGCCTGGTATTCAAGCACCTCAAGGCGCAAGGCGGGCTGGAAGCAGTGGCGGAGCGCAACGCGCGAAAGGCCGCGAAACTGTACGAAGCTATCGACTCGTCATCCTATTACAGCAATCCCGTCAGCAAGGATGCCCGCTCCTGGATGAACGTTCCGTTCGTGCTCCGCGATCCGTCTGCCGACGCCAAGTTCCTGAGCGAGGCTGATGCGGCAGGCCTCCGGAACCTGAAGGGCCACCGCTCCGTCGGCGGCATGCGAGCATCGATATACAATGCGATGCCGGAAGAAGGTGTGGACAGGCTCATCGAGTTCATGCGCGACTTCGAACTGGCTAACGCCTGACCGCTGAACGATAAGTCGACTCACTCGCCAATCAACACCTGAAACGATGTACAAAATACGAACACTGAACAATATCGCCGTCGCGGGCCTTCGCAGGTTGCCGAGGGAGCGCTACGAGGTTTCTTCCGACGTTCCCCGCCCGGACGCGATCATCGTCCGCTCCGCCGACATGCACAGCATGGAAATCCCGGACACGGTAGCCGCGGTAGGACGGGCAGGCGCGGGCGTGAACAACATCCCGATCCAGGCGCTGAGCAATCGTGGTGTGCCCGTGTTCAATGCTCCCGGGGCCAATGCCAACGCCGTGAAAGAACTGGTGGCGGCATCTCTCCTGCTTGCCGCAAGGAACATCTGCAACGCGTGGGATTACGTGCGCAAGCTGGATGCCGAGGGCGACGCTCTGAGCGCGGCGGTCGAGGCCGGGAAAAAACAGTTTGTCGGCTTCGAGCTGCCAGGTCGTACGCTCGGGGTGATCGGTCTCGGCGCGATCGGCGTGGAAGTGGCCAACGTTGCCCTGGCGCTTGGCATGAAGGTCGTGGGCTTCGACCCGAAGATAACCGTTCGGCGGGCCTGGCAACTGTCGTCCGCGGTGCAACAGGTCGATACGCTCGATCGGTTGTTCAAGAAATCGAATGCCGTAACGCTGCACGTTCCTTTGATCGAGGCGACCCATCACCTCGTCAACCGGGACCGCCTGGCGTTGATGCCGCCGAAAAGCGTTTTGATCAACTTCGCCAGGGGCGGAGTGGTCGACAACGAGGCCGCGCTCGCCGCACTCGATAGCGGGCAGCTGCATGCTTACGTATGCGATTTTCCGACGCCGGAGCTGATTGCACATCCCAGGGTTGTGGCGATGCCCCATCTCGGCGCGTCCACTACCGAAGCAGAAGAAAACTGCGCCATCATGGTTGCGGAAAACATCAGGGATTATCTCGAGAACGGCAATATCAGGAACTCCGTCAACTTCCCGGAGGCGGTGATGCCGCGAACCGATGCCCACCGGATATCGATTGCTAATGCGAACGTGCCGAACATGGTAGGCCAGATATCAACTTGCCTGGCGCAGGCGGGACTCAATATAGAAGATCTTCTGAACAAGTCGCTGGGCGACCTCGCCTATACGATCGTCGATCTCGACGGACCGGTATCCGATGAAACGGTCGCCGCACTTCGCCAGATAGAAGGCGTCCTCGCGTTGCGCAGCCTCGGCAAGCCAGAATCCTGAGCGGCACGCGACTACCCGCACCGAAAACGGAACATAAATGGCCAAAGCCCCACCCCAGGACGACAAGGCGCAGCTGGCAGCGATGCGCAGACGCATCGACGAAGTCGATCAGCAGATCCAGGATCTTCTGAACGAACGCGCGACCTACGCGCAGCAGGTGGGATTGACAAAGGGCGAGCTCGCATCGGCAGTCGATTATTATCGCCCGGAACGCGAAGCGGCTGTCTTGCGGGCGGTCCAGGCGCGAAACAAGGGGCCGCTCAAGGACGAGGAGATGCTGCGGCTTTTCCGCGAAATCATGTCGGCCTGCCTTGCGCAGCAGGAACCGCTGAAGGTGGGTTTCCTAGGGCCTGAGGGAACGTTCACACAGGCGGCAGTCTACAAGCACTTCGGCCATTCAGTTCGCGCATTGCCGTTCGCCACGATCGACGAGGTGTTTCGGGAAGTGGAGAGCGGCGCCGCCGACTTCGGTGTCGTGCCAATCGAGAATTCCACTGAAGGCACGGTCAACAATACGCTGGACATGTTTCTTACTTCGCCGCTGAAGATTGGCGGCGAGATCGAGCTCGGCATAGAGCAGCACTTGCTCGGCCGCATGTCGTCGCTCGAGAAAATACAGCGTGTGTGTGCACATGAACAGGCGCTTGCACAATGCCGTGGG
>DATGQI010000255.1:0-32809 GCA_035304285.1 Woeseiaceae bacterium | reverse complement strand
CGCGGATCGACTTGACGTCGAAGCCGAAGTGATCGGCGAAGGTCTGGTCTTCCGCGGCCACGACGGCGAGTGCCGCATTCGTACCCAGGGACGGCCAGTCGGTCCATTCGTAAAGCACCGGCACACGGCCGCTCTGGTCCTTAAGCATGAACGCCGTCACGGGCGGAGAAAACCATCGCAGCGGAAGCACGAGCGCGACAGACAGTAGTATGCCGAGGAAGACGAGCACGAGGACGCCCCTGAGCACGCGAGCAGCAAGACCGCGCTTTTCACTCCTTCGCGCCACGTCAGGTAAAACGTCTGCGCATCACTTAAACGCCGCTTCGCGTCCGGCGATCGCATGCCGCAGGCCCAGAGGAGAATCACAAGGACGAGGCAGGCTGTTTCTTGAGAGCTGTGGCATAAGCTTGACTCTGCGAGGCGCGGCTGATGCCGCGGCTGATACCATAGGGTACCGATTCTTCCATGGGCATGCGTTGCGCTGGCCGGACGGCTCCCTGGCCGCGCATTGCTTGTGCTTGAGCGGAAAAGGCTCTCCAACCTCGATACAGGTGCCTGCAATGACCAGTACACTTCGCCCGCACACTCATCGACGCCCAAGCGTTGCGCTTCTTTGTGCAACGGTCCTCTTCGCAATGATCCTGGCCACTCCCGCTTCGGCGCAGCGCACGGTGAAGCCGGTGCTCCACGGGCAGCACTGGATGGCAATCACGGGGAAACCCTTAGCCGCCACCGCGGGAGCGGTGACGTTTACACGCGGCGGCAATGCCGTCGACGCGGCGTGCGCGATGCTGGCGGCTACGTCGACGATGTGGGACACGCTGGGCTGGGGCGGCGAAACCCAGGCGCTCATCTTCAACCCGGATACGGGTCAGGTGAAAGGCATCAATGCGCTTGGCGTTGCGCCGACAGGAGCGACCGCGGAATTCTTCCGCGAGAAGGGCATGGTTTATCCGCCGGAGTTCGGGCCGCTTGCCGCCGTGACACCGGGCACGCCCGGCGGGCTGATGGTCATGCTCGCCGAGTACGGGCGTTTGAGCCTTGCCGAAGTGCTCGAACCCGCGATGCAGATGGCGGAAGGTTACCCGATCGAAAAAGCGCAAGCCGACAATATCGAGCGCCGTCGCGACATCATCGCCCAGTGGCCGGACTCGAAGCGCGTGCTGCTGCCTCACTGGGAAAACGACGAGGCACGCACGCGCGCCGCGCCGTATCCCGGGGAAGTGTTTTCGCAGCCCGACTTGCTGGCAACGCTTAAGAAGCTCGTCGACGCGGAAGCATCCGCGCTGAAGGCGGGCAAGAGCCGCGAGCAAGCCATCATGGCTGCCTACAATCGTTTCTACCGCGGCGACATCGCTAAAGAACTGGTGCGCGCAACTCAGGCAGCGGGAGGCCTGATCACGCTCGAAGACCTCGACCGATGGAAGGTGTACATCGAGGATCCGGTCGTGGCAACTTATCGCGGTATCGACGTTTACAAACTCACGACCTGGGTGCAGGGCCCGGTAATGCTGCAGGCGCTCAACATACTCGAGAACGCCGACCTCAAGTCCATGGGTTACAACAGCAGCCGGTATATCCACGCGCTTTACCAGGCAATGAATCTTGCGTTCGCCGATCGCGATTTCTACTACGGAGACCCCTACTTCCCGCCCGAGGAGCCGATCGAAGGACTGCTGTCGAAGCAGTACGCAAGGAAGCGGTACGAGCAAATCGACTGGTCGGCGAACGACGAGAATGCGAAACCCGGAGATCCATACCCGTTCCAGGACGGCAAAAACCCGTTCAGTAAACTGCTGGAGCAATGGACACCGATACCGCCGGCGGCGGATGCGCTGGGGGAGAAGGGTTTCCAGCAGGCCATGCAGATGAGCAAGGACGAAGCGTTCCTTGCCGGAACCACTTCCATCCAGACAGCGGACGCCGACGGCTGGGTGGTTTCGGTCACTCCCAGCGGTGGCTGGATTCCGCCATTCATAGCGGGGAAAACCGGGGTGGGCTTGAGCCAGCGCATGCAGGCATTCGTGCTGGATGAACGCATGAATCCGTTCAACGTGGTGGAGCCGGGCAAGCGGCCGCGCGCGACCCTGACGCCGAGCCTGGCGCTCAAGGATGGCGAACCGTACCTGGCGTTTTCGGTACAGGGCGGTGATTCGCAGGACCAGAACCTGCTGCAGTTCTTCCTCAACATCGTCGAGTTCGATATGAACGTGCAACAGGCGACAGAAGCCGCGAACATCAACAGCTACCAGATGCAGAGTTCTTTCGGCGCGCACGAAGCGGAGCCGGGACGACTACTGGTGCGTGAGGATGTGCCGTCCTGGATCCGGGACGAGTTGCAGAAACTGGGTTACGACGTCGAGACAGCGTCACGAACGTCGGGGCCTATCACGGCGATCTGGTTCGATCGTGAACACGGGACGATGTGGGGTGGTGCCAGCGACTTCGGTGAAGACTACGGCATCGCCTGGTAGATAACGCTTGCGAGAGTGTGACGCGGAAGAGTCATTCAAGCACCGACAGCTACAAAAACGTTCGTCCCGGTTCGATGTTCAGGGAAAGCGATTTTTGTGCACAGATGTATGGCATCTTCTGCGATTTGATGTATAAAGTACCTGCTCGCGCACTGCAGGAGTCCGTTGGAGATAGAGTAAGCAATTTTTTTAACGGTACCCAAGCTATCAACACGGGCTCCTGCAGTTGCCATTTTGCTTCTGCCTGATCAAGACTAAGTTGAAAACGTTTGTTTTGAAAAGACCCCCGATGAGGGTCTTTTTTTTTAGCCGGGAGCCTAGCGTTTCTGCAAACGATCGAGTTCGTCCAGTAAATCCAGTACGAGTGCGGCACCCGGCCAGTTGAGTTCCAGGTCCTGTACGAGGCGCAACGCGCGCTGCGCCCTCACGATCGAGTCGCCATAAAATTGCCACTCATCGGTGGACGTCGCAGGTTCGATGACGCCATGGTCCACCATCTCCACCACCAGCTCTGTCCGTACTCCGCAGGCGTGGCTGAGTTCTCCAAGCGTAAACGTCACCTGCTCGTCGAGGACGATGCCGCGCAGACCGGCCAATGTTCGTTCAGCCATCGGATCACACTCCGAGTTTGGCGCGCGGGTTCACGCTGTGGCCGCGCTCCAGGGTTTCGTATAGCTCCCGTGTCTTTTCATCACTCGCTGGCGGGACTACGACCTTTAGTTCGACGTACTGGTCGCCGGGTGGCGTTCCGGAAAGTCCGCGGCCTTTCAGGCGCAACATCTTTCCGGAGCTGGAACCGGCAGGTATCTGCAGGTCCACAGCGCCGCCTAAGGTCGGCACTTTTACTTTTCGCCCAAGTGCAGCTTCCCATGGCGTAACCGGCAACTCGAGGTGAATGTCGCGGCCGTCCGCGCGGTAGAACGGGTGAGGCTCGAAGTCGATCGCGAGGTAGAGGTCGCCCGGAGGCGAGCCGCCGAATCCCGGTCCTCCCTGTTTTTCGAGCCGGATACGCTTCCCGGCTGTAATGCCCGGCGGGATCTTGACGTTCAGCGTCTTGCGCCGGCGTCGCACACTGCCGTCAGTATCTGCTTCCGGAACTTCGAGTGTGATAGTGCGTGAGGCGCCCCGATACGCATCTTCGAGAGGGATGGTGACGCTGGCATTGATGTCTTCGCCTTTCATGCGTCCGCCAGTCCTGAAACCGCCGAAGCCTCCGCCGCGCGCCTGGCCGAACAGCGTCTCGAAAAAATCGCTGAACTGCCCGGCGTCGCCAAAGGACTCTCCGCCTCCGCCGAAGGAATACTCCCGCTGCCAGTTCGGCGGCGGCTGGAAGTCCTGTCCGGCTTTCCAGTTGGCGCCGAACTGGTCATATGCCGAACGCTTCTCCGGGTCCTTCAGGACCTCGTAAGCTTCTTTCATTTCCTTGAAACGCGCCTCCGCATCCGATTCCTTGCTGACGTCGGGATGATATTTGCGCGCCAGGCGCCGGTAGGCGCGCTTGATGTCGTCTTGTGACGCATCGCGCTCGACACCCAGAATTTGATAGTAGTCCTTGAATTCCATGCTGCGGTTGCTCCGGATTTTCGCCGCTTGAATGTAGGCGCAGGGTCAAAATTTCAACGCCGGCGGTTTTTAAGCTTAGTGCACCAGAAGCAGGATCGTATGCAGGGCCCAGCCACCGACGGCGGCGATAGCGACGCTGATCAAGGTGCCGATGAGGAAGTACTCGGCGAAAGCCCGCGACTTGAACTCGGGAAAGCGCGCGACGGACTTCGCGCCGATGATCAACCCTACCGCCGTGAAGGAACCCATGGCAAACGCGATCACGAGCAGTCCCCGCTCGAGCCATCCCAGGTAAAGTCCCGCGTTGCTCAGTCCTTCGAGAGAATCGAAGTGCTGGGTCTGGTAATCGCGCGAGGCAGCAAGCTGTCGACTGAGCGGTCGCAGCAGGTAGCGAATGAGGTAACCCGCGGGGAACACGGTCGCAACGATGACGACGGCGTAGACCAGGACGACATCCCGCACCGCGTTCCAGAACGCCAGGATCTCGGGCGCCGGCGGCACGGCCTGTACCGCGACGGCCGCCGCGACCGCAACGAGCGCTACATGCAGCAACTGGTCTGCGATATAAAGGAGCGCGCCGTCTAAGTCTGCGTTGCGACGTATGACGGCAGACTTCCCGAGATCAAGCACGAGATGGCCGCCCGCGAGCAGGAGCAGGGCCGTCGCTGTGGCGGGCTCGCGGAGAAGGAGCGGCGTGAAGACGAGTATGGAGGCCGCGGCCAGCAGGAGGTGCATCAGGCTGTGCCGCAGGAAGGCTCCTGCCTTGAACCCGATTTTGCCGCGGACCATGCGGCCCGACTGAAGCGGAAAGTCGCCGAGAACATGCGCGAACAGCAGGGCGAGGAAAACCTGGAAGAAGAGTTGCATTGATCAGTGCAATATCGCGAAATTGCTCATTCGGCGCCGAGCAGGGCGGATACCACCGCCGCCGTCTCCCGCATCTGCCAGTAATGGCCGCGCTTCAGGTTCCTGGTCACTGTCGATGGTTGAACCCCGAGTTTTTCGGCAACGTCCTCCTGGTTCTTGAGCTCAAGCGTCGCACGGATGGTTTCCCACTGGCGCTCCGTCACCTGCTGTACCAGGGAATCGTGCAACCCGTAAATCAGGTTGAGCAGGGCGTCGCGTTCACTGTCCCCGGTCACGAACTGGCTCAGGCGCCGGTACTTGTCCCCTTTCGAGGACTTTAGCGCATCCATCGCCGCGCGCGCGCGCTCGAAGCCCTCACCGCTCAGCGCCTCGTTGATCGGCCGCGACGACTCCCAGCCGGAGACCTGACCGCAGCCTACCGCGATGTAGACCTCCCAGGGAGCGAAAACCTGTCGAATATCAAGGAAGATCTGCGGGAGATGCGGGCGTTCCCAGGAAACGGACTGGAACTCGTCCCAGGCGGTCACCGTGTAGTCGGCGGCGATCCAGCCGCGCTCCCGGTGCTCTTCTGTCAGCCGCGCGATACGACGGTCCCTGCCATTTCGGAAATCCGGCTTGGAGGAGGAATCAGCGACGTCGACCAGCAGCACGGAGCCCCGGCGACTTGGGGGCATGGTTGCACTCATCAATGCAATATATATCAATTGCACTTAGTCGTGCAATCTTACGACAACTGCCAGGCCATCTCCAGCGTTTTGGTGACTGTCCTCCAGTTACGGGCGGTGGCCTCGACCCCCAGGCATTTTTCCACGCTGGAGGCCAGCCGGGACTGGCCGATGCCCTCCGGCGCGTGCAGGTAGAAGACCTTCTTGTCCAGTACGAAACGCTCCGATGGCGTCTTCAGGCCTTCCAGCCCCTCCAGGTCCGGATCCGCGGGCTCCGCCGCAAGGAACCAGAGGTGCAGCGTCTCGGGATCCCTGGCCGCTTCGCGAAACGGGTTCGCGGCGATGGCATGCTCGATTTCCTGGATCTTAAGCACCAGCAGGCCCGGCTCGAAGTCCAGGCGTTCGTGCATCACTTCCTTGAGTCTCCGGCCCAGGCTGTTGGCCTGTTGCCTGCTGCAGCGTACCGCGACGTTGCCGCTCTGTATGTAGGTGACCGCGCCCGGCATACCGATCGAATTGAGCATCCCGACCACCTGGTCCATTGGCAGCCTGTTGCGGCCGCCCACATTGATACCGCGGAAGAACAGGATGCAGGTTGGCATACAGGATCAAGTATTAGCCGAGACAGTAAGTTCGTTGCGGCTAATACTAATGACACAAACTTTAAAAGTCCCGTGTCACTGACGGATGGCAGGAGGCGACGCGGCTACTGAAAAAGCCCGGCAGCCTCACGGATGCCGGGCCACACCGCCTGTGAAACGGTCCCTATCTCTGCGCCGCTCCGAAAAACCAGCGCGCGCCGATCGTCCAGGTGGTGACGTCGTCGCCGAGTTCGAGTGAACCCCCGAGAGCAACCTGGTCGTTCAGGAAATAATCGCCGGCAATTTCGAAGCCGACTTCGCTCCCTGACTCGTCCAGGTCCTGGTAATTGACGAATGCCCGTCCTTCGATCTGCGGCGTGAACATTCTTCGTGCGCCCGCTGAGAATCCGAAGCCGCTGTCATCCAGGTCACCGACGGGACCATCTATTTCACCATCGATGTAAGAGAGCCTGGCAACCAGGTCGGCGCCATTGTTCAGCGGCATTGCATAGCCGCCGCCGACCTCGAACGCGGAAACATCGACTCCGGAGCCGAAGTCGAACGTCCGGAAGTTGCCGAAGATGTGGACGGACTGTGCGAGTTCCATCGAACCGCCAAGTTCGAAGCCGTCACCGTCGATGTCGAACGGGCCTGCGTCGAGTTCTGTTTCCACGTAGCGGAGTTCGGCGTAGTTGTAGTCGAGCTCTGCCGCATACAGAACACCGGCCAAAGCCAGGTTTGCGGAAACGGCTACCAAGAGTGTCTGCCCAAGTCGTTTTTTCATTGCTTCTCCATTCCTGAGGTTTAAGGATGCAAAGTAACCGGCCACCATGTTGTCCATCAGCAACATCGTGTCCGCCCCCAAAGGGCCGCGTATGATACCGGTATTTACTCCTTCAGAAACATGCAAGCCGAGTAAAGTCTGATTGGCCTGCTTTTCTGTTGCCTTCCGGCGACATGTGACACGGGGGGCGTAGCCGCCTTGTGAAGATCATTTTGCGACGATCACTATGGAGAACAATGCATGCACAAGCTCTCGCTCAAGTACTCGATGGAGTTCATCGTCTCCCTGCTCACTCTCGTCGCGCTGCTCGGGGTATTTCAAACGTTCGTCGTCGGTAAGCACTTCATCATTCCCACTGTCATCCTGACGCTTGGCATAATTCTCGGAAACCTTGCTGCCTACGGTTATCGCGACCAGCCTTGGGCGAAGCACATGCTGTTCTGGTTTGGGGTGATCTTCACGCTGCACGCCTTCTTCGCACTGTTCTGGGCGAAGGCGTACCGCGATTTACTGGGTGATGCTTTCGAGTACCTGTGCGTGGCAATCGTCGCGATCATGGCTGTGCTGACGTGGCAATACGCCCGCAGGAACGCGCTGTTTCGCCATCACGCCATGAGCGATATTCAGAATGCCACGGTGACGCGACGACCCAGGTAGGTAACGAGCCGCGATGCGCCGTCCGGCAGAAGTTCGATGCGAAATTGCCTGCTCTCGGATCTTTCCCGCGCACTGTCCTTCGGCGCAGGCGCGATGGTGAGCGTCGCTGCATCGTCG
The DNA here is from genome assembly GCA_035304285.1 of Woeseiaceae bacterium. GTDB lineage: Bacteria > Pseudomonadota > Gammaproteobacteria > Steroidobacterales > Woeseiaceae > IDS-8. Next base: position 25,101 of record DATGQI010000255.1, on the reverse strand, counting down.
TTCCAGGTGACGCGCGTCAGGCTGCCCTGGCCTTCGAGATAGTTGAGGGTTGTGCCATCGTCGTCGTACAGCGTGAATTCGCCGTCGCTGCCACGAAACACCCGTAGTTCCATCGGCTCACTGACCTCCTGGCCGATGTACTCGCGCACAGGATCCAGCGGAATGATGGCGCCCGCGCGCACGTAAATCGGCATCGTTTCCAGGTCGACGACGCGGGTGAGCCGGCCGCCGCCTGAGTGTTTGTCGCCGGTCCACCAGTCGTACCAGTCGCCTTCCGGCAGGTAGACATCGCGCGCCTTGGTTCCTTTCTCGGTCACCGGAGCAATCAGGAAATCGCGGCCCCACAGGTACTCGGTACCGATGCCGGTTGACTTCTCGTCCTGCGGATAGTGCAGCCACAGCGGGCGCATCATAGGCAGCCCCAGGTCGCGTGCCTGCCAGGCAAGCGCATAGTTGTAGGGGAGGAGACGGTAGCGCAGCTCGGCGTATTTACGCGCTATTCCTTCGATAGCGCGATTGTTGAGTTCCGAGGGCAGGGGATTGGTGCGGTGCTCTTCCGGGCCCATCTCGCTCAAGCCCCAGCCCCATGGCAGGCGAGTCCACCAGGTCCTGCCGTGCCCGCGGAACGATGGTGTAAACGCCGCAAACTGGAACCAGCGTGCGTACAGTTCGGCCGTCAGCTCCTCGTTCGGATAGAAGCCGCCGATGTCGGAGCCCCAGTACGGCGAGATGCTCAGCGAATGGTTGAGCCCCACCATGATCTGGGCTGCAAGCGTCTGCCAGGAAGAATCCGTATCACCCGACCACATCCAGCCGCCCCAGCGGCCAATCCCGAGGTAGCCGTTGCGGTGCAGGCTCCATGGACGCCGGTTCGGTTGCACCGAGAGCGGTCCCTGGTAGTACATCTTGTGCCGGTTGAGTCGCGACGGCAGATCGAAACGGTCGCCCTCGTCCGGCCAGAAGGCATCGATGCCCGCTTCGAGCAGTGGAACATGATCCTCCCAGTGCGCCTGGATGTGGCTCTCGTCGACGGTCTCGTTTTCGCGCGGAGGCACGTTGCCATGCAGGCGCGGCAAGTCTTCAGCAGACGGAGGAACGACGTGCACGATTACCTTTACATTGCGCTCGTGCAGGTCGCCGATGACCTCGGGAGGTTCCCGGGTGAACACCTCGGGGTTGAACGTGAACGATGGCTGCTCGGTGTTCCAACCCCTGGGTGTATGGCCGGTGCCCTGGTAGATGACGGCGTCGATCGGCAGGTTCTTCCTGCGGAAGGTGTTTACGATGTCGATCATCTGTTGTTCGTCTTCCAGGAGCCGGTGCGACTGCATGTAGCCGAACGCCCATTTCGGCGGCATCACCGGCCTGCCGGCAATGCGCACGATATCCGCCATGAACGTTGCGGGCTCGCCGGCATCGAAAAGGAAAAAATCGAGCAGGCCTTCTACTTCGCTCTCCGGAGAAGGGCGGCCCTGCAACTCCGCGGGTGCCGCGGAACCGGCCTCCCGCGGTTCCCATGGAACGAACAGGCCACGGCGCTCGTCGCGCAGGTCTACCTGCACCCAGGGCGAGTTCATGAAAAGCGCCCAGCCGGACGTGCCGATTATCAAGGGCACCGGGTTGCGCGAGCCATAGGCCTTCTGTTGCCAGCGAGGCGTCATCTCGTGCAGGCGGCCGCGGCGGTCGAACTCGAGCGGCTCCTCGCGCCAGTTCTCTCCCATCGCCGGACCGCCCCCTCCCAGCCCCAGCACCGGGCGATCATCCAGGCGGAACGAAACTGCCCCGTTCTCGGCGAAAACGACGTTCTGCACTGACCGTCCATCGGCCGCGCTGACATCGATGGTCAGCGGGTTGTCACTGACCGTCACGTAAAGAGGACCGATTCGACGATTCAGGATGCCGTCCAGTTCCTCGAGCTCGATTACGGGTTCCGGCCAGCGGCCGCGGGCGATGGCCGGTGAGTCCGGGAACTCCCGCGCGTAATCCAGCGGCTTCAGGGTTACGCGAAGGCTTGCGGTGCCGGCCAGCCGGATGTTGAGCTGTGCCGGCTTCCCGCCCGACATGATGGTCCCGGCCGGAGCCGATGACCACAGCAGGAGCAGAAGCGGCGCGAAGACGAAAAGGCGAGCGTCCTTTAGGAAAGTCACTGCTTGTTGTTAACCCTCTTGTGGTTGAAACGGTCAGGTGGCACCGATCCTCGAACAACGGCAGGCACTTTGCCTCATATGGGTACTGCAGTGCCAGTCACCACGATTCCTCCCGTGACCGGGATGTCGACGGCCAACCGACTGGGGCGGCCCATTACCTCTCCCTGGCGAATGAGAATGGTGGCGGGCGGTGTCACGGCCTTCAACGCCCGGAGATAGCCGCCGAACGCAGCGGCTGCCGCGCCCGTCGCTGGATCTTCGACGACCCCCCCGACGGGAAAGGGGTTCCGCGAATGAAAGACCAGTTCGCTTTCTCGCCATACGAGCTGCAAGGTAGTAAGGCCGTCGCGCAGCATCAGTGCTTTCAGCTGTTCGAAATCGTAGTCGAGGTGACTGAGGCGTCCCGATTCCGCCGTGGCGAGCACGAGATGCCAGGCGCCGGCGTAGGCGCGCGCCGGCGGAATGGAATCGTCCAGCTCTTGCCGCTCCCAGTTCAGTGCCTGCAGCGCATTTGTAACGAGTTCCTCCGTTGCAGGTTCGTAGTCGGGCTCGACGGAGGTCAGTGATGCTTCCCGTGCTCCATTTCGCGAACGTACCGTGACCGGTACCTGGCCGACCTGGGTATCCAATGTATAGGTGCCGTCTCCCTCGACACTTCCCAGTGCCACGCCGGTCGCAATGGTGGCATGTCCGCAGAAAGACACTTCCGCTTCAGGACTGTAATAACGGACGGTGCGATGGCTTCCGCTGGCCGGTGCCACGAACGCCGTTTCGGAGTAGCCGACGCTCGCGGCGATGCGCTGCATGACATCGGCCGCCGGCAGTTCCTCTCCTACCCACACGCCGGCGGGATTGCCCCCGTCGCTGCGATCTGAAAAAGCTGCAAGCCTGTACAGTGTGCCCGGGTCCATATTCCTGGTCCTTTAGTTGGTTGTGTTGGTGCCGCTGCAGAGCCTTCTCGTGGGCGAGTGCGACGGCGTTTCCTACTGCCTCGCCCTGAAGCGTTTCACCTTCGCGGTGTTGCCGCAGGTTTTCATGCTGCACCAGGTACGCGAACGATTCTTTGACGAGTCCAGGAACAGCCAGCCGCATCCTTCGTCTGAAGGGCATTCCTTGATGCGGTCCAGTTCGCCGTGTTCCAGCAACTCCGCGGCCTGCCATGCCACCGGACCGAGAACCGCCTCCGGAGGCGCACCCTCGAAGTCCCACCCGCAGCAGATTTCCCCAGCGTGGGCGACGAGGCGGCGCCAGCGGGCCGTTTCCCGGATAACCTCGTTCAGCCGGTCGAGGGAATGTTGTGACAGAGGCTTCCCGGTGGCGACCGCGTGAAACAGGACCTGCATGGCTTTGCGCAGGCCGGTTACCTTCGCCATCGCAGCTTCCTGACGATTGCGCGGATTCTTGCTCAAGGCCCGCCGGCTTTTGGACCCGATCGTGCCGGTTGCCTGGTGCCAGTCGAGAACGTCCTTGTAAGTCTGCAGGTACTCCGCGCCCGGTTCGCCACCGATCCAGGAGTTCACCGTATTCACGAAGTCGAGGGCGGGATGCCCGCCGACCCGGTCGAGTGCTTTCAGCTGTCGTGCCTGTTCGTTCATGGTAACCAGTATAACAGGCTTGACAGGTTACATGGGCCGTCCTAAACTCGTAACCGGTAAACGATCTTTCGGCGGTTACGTCGGCGCCGCACATTTCGAGGAGACCTGACATGAATCCCTGGGACATCGATCCGAACCTGTACCTGCCCCTTTTTCGCTCGATCTTTCGCTCGCTCCGCTCGTCGGTACGACGTTTGCTTGCTTCGCGGTCGCAAGCCAGGTCATTGCCCGCTCGTCCAGCCGGCTGCAGGGGTTGAGGCCATGCATCACAGTCGTTTGAGTACCCTCATGATCGATTGCCTCGATCATGAGTTCGATGACAGCTTCACCTTCTGGTCCGAGGCGCTCCGCCTGGGACCGCAACGTCGCCCGTCAGGAAACCAGCGCTACGTGACTCTCGGCCAGGTCCAGGGGCCGCTGTTCGTCCGCTTGCAGAGGGTGGACAGCAATCCCGGTTATCACCTCGACATCGAAACGGACGACAGGCTTCTGGAGGTCGCCCGTCTCGAAGCCCACGGTGCACGCAACAAGCGTCGGATCAAACGCTGGTGGGTCGCGGAGGATCCGTCCGGAAACGCGTTCTGCGTGATACGTCCTGAGTCGGAGGAATTTCCGCGCAATGCAAACCTGTGGGGGCAGTTGAAATGATCATGCGCGAGTGGCGTGGACGCCTGCCGCGCGACAAGGTGGATGGCTATCTTGAATACCTCAGGGTGACCGGGCTGAGCGAATACGCGAAAACCCCCGGTCATTGCGGAACCTGGGTTCTTCTCGACCGGGGTGTCGACGGCGAGGCGGGCGTTGCGGAGTACACGCTGCTGACGCTGTGGGAGTCCCGCGACGTCATACGCGCGTTTGCCGGAGAGGACATCGAAAAGGCGAAGTATTACCCTGAAGACGATCGCTATTTCCTCGAGATGCCAGAGAAGGTTCGCCACTACGAGGTTATCGATTGGCCTGACCGGTGAGAGCGCGTGTATACTTTTCCCACCGGCCGAACCGCCTGCCGGCGTGGCGGCCAAACGACCCTCAGCTTTTGTGCGAATCTTAAGAGTGACATGGCTGAGGCGTGTCCTTGTACCACGTGGCAGACTCGAACCAGGCGGCGCACGAAGGGCTTGCCTGGCGACCAAACCACCACTTAAACCACTAACCACTGGACCGAGGTGACCCATGGCGGGATACGTGACGAACATCGAGCGGGATACGCTGGAAAACGGCGATTACCGGCGCGTGCTTTTTACCGGCAAGAACACGCAGCTTGTCCTCATGACACTTCAGCCGGGAGAGGAAATCGGGCGTGAAGTCCACGACGAGCACGACCAGTTTATCCGCGTCGAAGCCGGCACTGGTGTCGTCAGCCTGAATCGGGAGGAGCATTCGCTGCAGGATGGCTCCGCCGTCGTCATCCCTGCCGGCGTCGAGCACAACGTCGTCAACACATCTTCCGACGAACTACTGCGTCTGTATACGCTGTACAGCCCTCCGGAGCACCCGGATGGCACCGTGCATAAATCCAAGGCTGACGAGCCCGAAGACCACTAGCAAAGCCGGAGCGTGGAGAAAATCAGGGAAAGGAGCGACGAGGCGCGGCGTTGAGCGGCACCGGTCCAATCGTCACGTTGTCTCCGCGGGATTACGACGCGGTGCTGTTCGATCTCGACGGGGTGCTGACCCAGACCGCCACCGTACATGCGGCAGCCTGGAAGCGGCTGTTCGATGATTTTCTCCGCGAGCATGCCGCCAGGTCCGGTGAAGCGTTCGTACCATTCGATATCGAAGCCGACTACCTCCAGTACGTGGATGGTAAGCCTCGCTACGATGGCGTGGCGGCGTTTCTCGCGTCCCGTGGTATCAGCCTGCCGCTCGGCGATCCCGAAGACGGGCCGGACGAGCAGTCAGTGTACGGGCTCGGCAATCGCAAGGACGGCTACTTCAATGAGCACCTGCGACAGCACGGCGTTGCCCCCTATCTGCCCGCGATAGAACTGGTGCGCTCGCTGCGCAAGGAAGACATCCGCATTGCCGTCGTGTCGTCCAGCAACAACTGTGCGGCCGTCCTGGAATCGGTTGGCATAACGCACCTGTTCGATGTGCGTGTTGACGGAACCCACTTGACGCGCCTCGGGCTCAAAGGCAAACCGGCACCGGATGCGTTCAATGAAGCAGCGAGGCGGCTGCGGGTAGAACCTTCGAGAAGCGTCGTCGTTGAAGATGCGATCTCCGGCGTCGCTGCGGGGCGCGCAGGAGGCTTCGGACTGGTTGTGGGGGTGGACAGGCTTGCCCAGTCCCAGGCGTTGCGCGAAGCCGGCGCGCACGTGGTGGTGACCAGCCTGGACCAGGTGCAGCTCGCGGCAGAACCGGTGTCGGCGTGGTCGCTTCAGTACGAGGACTTTAACCCAGCACGGGAAGGCATGCGGGAGTCGCTCTGTGCGCTCGGCAACGGCTACTTCGAGACTCGCGGCGCGGCCGCGTGGTCGCAGGCGGACGGGGTTCATTACCCGGGTACCTATATCGCGGGTGCCTACAACCGTATGCAAACTCACGTCGCAGGCCGGACGGTGGAGAACGAAGACCTGGTGAATTTCCCGAACTGGCTTTCGCTCAAGTTTGCGATTGGCACGGACTGGTTCGACGAACGAAGCGTAAACATCCTGTCCTATCACCAGGAACTCGACCTGAGACACGGCACGCTGCTCAAGTCGATCCTCTTCGAGGATCCCGCCGGGCGCCGGACCGCGCTGGCGGAGCGACGGCTGGTTTCAATGGCCGACATGCATGCAGGCGCCGTCGAACTGACCTTGACCGCCCAGAACTGGTCTGGCCCCGCGACGATCCACTCCGCAATCGACGGGCGAGTGGTCAACGCAGGTGCCGCGCTCTACCGGGAGTTCAACAACCTGCATCTCGAGCCGCTGGAGAGCAGGGCGTCCGGTGAGGACGTGCTGACCCTCAAGGTCCGGACGTCGCAGTCGAAGCTGCAGGTTGCGCAGGCGGTGCGTACGCGAATTCTGCGGGATGGCAAGGTCGAGGCGCCCGCGCGCCGGGTTATCGAGGAGCCTGCCTACGTGGCGCACGAATTCGACGTGGAGCTGGAGCAGGGTATTCCGCTGGTGCTGGAGAAGGTGCTGGCGATTTACACCTCGCGCGATCATGCGATCTCGGAGCCCGGTGTCGCTGCCTGCAAGGCGATCTCCCGCGCGGGTTCCTATGATGACCTGCTCGACGCGCATGTGCTCATGTGGATGCATAACTGGCGAAGATTCGACATCCACGTGCGCGCTGCAACTGGCCGCTTCAACCTGAATGTCGCGATGCTGCTTCGGCTGAACATACTGCACTTGCTGCAGGCCGTTTCCCTGAACTCGATCGGTCTCGACATCGGCGTGCCGGCCCGCGGCTGGACCGGCGAGGCGTACCAGGGACACATCTTCTGGGACGAGCTCTTCATCTTCCCGTTCCTGACCTTCAGGACGCCCGAGATCACACGCTCGCTGCTCATGTACCGCTACCGGCGGCTGAACGAGGCGCGTGCGGCAGCAAAAGATGCGGGTTTCGAGGGAGCGCTGTTCCCATGGCAGAGCGGGAGCGACGGCCAGGAAGAAACGCAGGAGCTGAATCTCAATCACCGCTCGCGACGTTGGATCCCGGACAACTCCTGGTTGCAGCGGCATGTCGGCAGCGCTGTGGCCTACAACGTCTGGAACTACTTCCAGATCACCTACGATACGGAGTTCCTGCAGTTCTACGGCGCGGAACTGATCCTCGAGATTGCGCGCTTCTGGTCCAGCGCGGCGCATCTGAACGAGCAGACCGGCCGCTACGAAATACATGGCGTGATGGGCCCCGACGAGTTTCACGAAGGCTATCCGGACTCGCCGGTACCCGGTTTGAGGAACAACGCCTACACCAACATCATGGCGGCGTGGGTACTGTGCCGCGGGATAGAGGTGCTTGACGTACTGCCGGAAACCCGCCGCTCGGAACTGGTACGTTCCCTGCGCCTGACCGAAGAAGAAATTGCGCGCTGGCAAGACATCAGCCAGCGCATGTTCGTGCCGTTCCACGAGGACGGCATCATCAGCCAGTTTGAAGGTTACGAGAAGCTTGCCGAACTCGACTGGAACAGCTACCGGCTTCGATACGGGAACATCCAGCGCCTCGATCTGATCCTCGAAGCCGAGAACGACAGTGGTAACCGCTACAAGATGAACAAGCAGGCGGACGTGCTGATGTTGTTCTACCTGTTTTCCGCCAACGAGCTGGCAGAGCTGTTCCAGCGCCTTGGATACCCGTTCGAGTACGACACAATTCCACGAAACGTCGATTACTACGACTCCCGCTCTACCCACGGGTCGACCCTGTCCCGTGTCGTCCATTCCTGGGTTCTTGCGCGGTCGGACCGGCCGCGGGCAATGAAGTATTTCGCGGAAGCCCTGCAAAGCGACGTCGCCGATATCCAGCAGGGGACGACTGCCGAGGGCATTCACCTGGGCGCGATGGCTGGCACCGTCGACCTGGTGCAACGAGTTACAACCGGAATAGAAGTAAGCGGCGACGTTCTCCGTCTCGATCCGCAGCTCCCCCGGGAGCTCGAGCGCATCGACATGCGGGTGCGTTATCGCGGCCACTCACTCGACTTGAGGATCACCAGCGATACGCTGACGATACGCGGCCGCGAACGCGGACCTGCTCCGGTCAACCTGGCCTTCCGGGACGACGTTTTCGCGTTCGACGGGCTGGAGACGAGGGTATTCGACCTCGCGACCGCCGACGAAAGCACGTCGCGCCGGGCCGGAACCGGCTGACTGGTTCGGCGATCAAAACCACACGATCAGTGCGATACTGAGACCTGCATAAATCACGATCACCAGCCAGAAGTATTCCGGCGAGTCCTGCCTCGACACGATTCGCGCCCATGGCCCCGACTTCGCGACGACCCTGCCAGCGACGGCGGCGTAAATGGTGTAAAGGCAAACGAAAGCGCCGATGAGTTTGAACATCGGGCTCACCCGTCGCGCTGGAAATGCCGGACCAGCAACTTGATGATTCCGGCAAGCGCAATGATCCCGCCGGTCGGGACCGCGGCGATCGCGAGCAGCCCCAATCCGACCGGATTACCGTCTTCAGGACCGAACGCAACGTAAAGCAGCAGTGGGAGGAGGCCTGCCACTGCGACGGTCAGACCGAAAAGCACGATCGTGCTCCCTTCGAAGCGCCGCAGTATGGCTTCTTCCAGGTGACTCATCGCTTGCCCGCCTCACACCCGCTGTTGACGCGGCTATTACAGCATGGCGGCCGCCTCATGGATGTGCTGCGCTTCAAAGGTTGGCCGTCCCACGCCTCAACCGGCTCCGGCAGTTCCCCGTGGTGCGCGCGAACGCCACAGTCCCTGGCTGACGAAGCGTGACCATGCCCACGGCAACCAGCGCAGCAAGGCGAAGCTGAGCCACAGCGCCCAGGCAAGGATGAGCACCTTGTACACCCACATCGGCAACGAAATCACCGTTGCAGCGGGAAGCGGCCCTGTACTGCGGTCGGCGAACCAGTTGAGGGAATTACTCCACGAGCCGTTCCCCACGACGTGCATGTCGGGCGTGCCGAGAAGACCCGACGGAACCGTTACGACGATGGTCGCAAGTGCCGCGACAGACAGTGCCGCGAGGAACAGCTGCAATGCGTCGAACCGCCACCACGACAGGTTCGCGGGTAATCGCTCGCGCGCGCCCATCACGAGCAGCCACAGCGCCACGAGGGCCAGCGCGGCCCAGGAGAACGTGCTGAAACCGAGCCCCAGCAAGAGCCAGTGACGCGTCGAGAGTGGCGTCACACCAACGCGTCCCAGGATGACTGCCGCGAGGACGAGTGCCGCGAGCTCCGACCAGTACATCACTGCGGGACCAAGCCGCGGCCCGGACGCCGCGAGTATCCAGCGGCTTCGGGGGAGCTCGATCCCCAGCTGAATATTGCTTGCCGGCGCAGCGATATCCACTGCCGGAGTTTTCGCTCGAACGCCCGCGGCCGTTTCCTCCGTCCAGCGCACCTCGATGCGGTGCTCGCCCGGGAGAATCGGCAGGCTGAGCATGCCGTCGACCGGCCGCAGCGATTCCGTCCTCCCGTCGATGGCAACGGACTGCACTTCAGCTTCGCCGGGAAGGCGGATGTTGTGTTGCGCGCCTCGTGTGCTGCGGTATGCGAGGTCGAGGGCGACGCTCCCTGAACGTGCGCCGAATTCGCTGCGGAGAGAGACGCTGTCGAACGCGAGCGACGTGCCGCCGCTCGCCTCGGGCCGTGCCGCCTCCACGGTCAGGGTCTCCCCCGCACGCGGGTAGAACTCGAGTACGCGCGCGCCGGACACAGCCGATCCGGGCTCGCTCTCCGGCACCCCCTCGAAGTCCGCGTGCCAGACGCTGCTGACGCCAAAGCGCCAGACTTCTTTCCAGGGAGCGTTGCTCTCTGCCCGAAGCACGAGCGGAGATGTTCTCGGCAACGTCGATTGCCAGCTGACGGCGCGCTGCCCTGCAGCCATCGACACCACCACCTTTCCGTTGCGCACCTGGAATTCGCCACTGACGATGGCTTCACCCTCGAGGAGCGGCACTTCGAGCGTGAACGCGCCCTCGCGCGGCGCAACCCGCACCACCTGCGTCGTTACCCGCCAGTCGAGATCCAGTTCTACCATTCGTTCGACCCGCGCGAACGCCGGGAAACGGGCACTTTCCCAGCGCAAGGCTGCGTCCTCGCCTGCCGCTTGCAGTCTCGCCAGTTGCAGGGACCCGGAGACGAGGCGCCGGTCGCGGATGCCTGCGACTGACCATCCGGAGGCCCGCGCCGTGATGGTTCGCGGTGCTTCCGGGAACGGCACCTCCAGGCTGTCCACCGGCGGCAGCGGTCCTTGCAGCGCCACCTGGTGCCTGCCGCCGCCCGCACGTATCCACAGTGTCTGGTCCGCGCGCCGGTAAACGCGCGCGGCCGATCCGTCGACCTGCACGCTCTCCGGGCGCCATCCCTGCAACGAACCCGGAAGGGGTATCGCTACATTTTCCAGGGCGTGCACTTCCAGTTCGATCGACATGCTGCCGGCTTCCACATCGACACGCGCCGCCGAAATTTCCGCACATCGCGGCGCGCAGTCCGGCGGTTCCAGCAGGCGCTGTTCCAGTTGCTGCAGCAATTCGGGCGACGGTGTTTGCGCCTTCGCGTCCATGCCAGCCGTGAATGTTCCCGCGATGAAGACGATGGCGAAGAGCACGGGCGAGGCCGGCGGTAACGGACCGCCGGTATAACCGTTCCAGGGCAATCTCATGCGCTTTCCGAATGTCTCGAATGCAAACAGCGCCGCCAGCGCGAGCAACAGGAGCACGGAAGCGAAGCGCAGGCCGCTTACCAGCCAGCGCGGCATCACCATCAGGTTGAGCGTACTTTGCGCGTCGACCGGGCCGCGCCAGTCGAGGCGATAGGTGTTCCAGCTCCACGAAGGTTTCCCCGGCCCGGCCTGCACAATTGCGTTCGGCGCGTAGCGCGCATAGCTCTGGCTTGCCCTGGCGCCTGTAACGACAACCTCCTCGACTTCCGCTGCACTTTTCAGCATCTGCTCCCGTCGGCTCCGGACGGCGGGAGCGTCGGGCGCCGCCGCCCCCATCGCGTCATCTGAAACGTAAGCGTCGGACGCGACTCCCCGCTGCGCCTCGAGCTGCGGATAGATGCCGATGCGCAACTGCCCCGCAGCGAAGGGCACCAGGACGACTACCAGCAGCGCAAAACCGAGCGTCCGATAACCCTGCGCCGCCCGCTTGAGACGTCCTTCCGGCGCGGCCCTCGCCAGCGCGATTGCCGCCAGCAGGTTCAGCCAAATCCACTGCGGCGCACCGTTCTCATGCCAGCTCAACGCGAGCGCCACGAGGGCAACTGCACCGCCTTGCCAGCCGAACAGCCTCGCGGTCGCGATTGTCACGATCAATACGAGGAAAAAGTCGGCAAGCTTCCAGCGCTCGATCCAGCTGCCGGGTGCGGCGTCGGCGCCAGGCGCAGCGAAGAGTTTGTGGCCCGGGGGCAGGTTGAGCGTTACGCCGGCCCCGTTGAAGCGCGTCTGCCAGCCGGTTGCGGGAAGCGTGCCGCGGGTTTCGCTGCGGCCGATCGCCTGCAGGCCGACGTCGCGTTGCCGAAGCTCCACTCCCGTCATGCCATCTTCGGGCCCCAGCGTGACGAGCAGGTTCTGCCCGTTTTCGGAGGCGCTCAGAAGGACGTAGGGCTCGACCACGTCCAGGCGCCAGTCGCTTCGCATCGTGCCGGTGATGGCATCCGCAAAGACGTAACCGCTGCCGTCGAAATCCATCCAGAGCTGGCGGTTCAGTTGCAACTGGTTGTCGGCAGCAAGCCTGCCGCGGCTCCGCTCGGTGATCTTAAGCGTTTCCCCGGGCTGCATGTGAAAGGCCGGAAGCTCGAGCCACTCGTCCGGCGTGGACACCTGTACCGGGTCCACCGGCACCGGACCCTCGGGCGCGGTGACCCGGAGGCGATCGTTGCTGCGATAACTCCAGATCTCGGCATCCGGCATGGAGCTCGTCCCTTCCGGCAGCGTGAGTTCGTTCAGCACCCCGCCGGCGCGGGCGACGAGGCGCACCTGCCAGCTTCCCGGCCGCACCTGCAGCCGCAACTTCCCGTCCGGCTCGAGGCGGGCGGGCAGCGGGCTATCCAGCGAGAGGGGCAAGAAGCCTGCTGGCAGGGCCGGCCCGAGCACGACTTCGCGGACATTGCCCGATACGTCGAGGTGCAGGTTGCTGGTGAGGCGCGTGGGCACGTCGTCCGCCACCAGGCGATAAACCTGCACATCGAGACTGTCTTGCGCTTCAGTTTGCGTCTCGCGCTCGGCCAGCCAAACGGAACTGTGGTTGCGCTCGGGCCTCGCTACCGGACGGCCGTCGAGCGTGAGCGACAGCAGGCCGGTACTTGCCGGCACGTTGAGGACGCGCGGCGCCTCGTTCCAGGAAAAGCGGCCTTCGAGAGTGTATTGCCCCGGCGCCACGCGGACGCTTGGTACTTTGCCCTGCAGGACGACTTCAATCGGCTGGCCATTGGCGGTCACCTGCTCCGGCCAGACGTTGCCATCGCCCGGCAATGGCACCCATTGTTCGCGGGCATAAACGGTCCACCGCTGTGAAAAGTTCGCGCCAGCCCCGGTGACGTCGAGCTCGAGTTCCCCGGGCCAGGTGCAGACGAAATGGTCAACGGCCGCATCGCCCTGGTCGAAAAAGAAGGGGCAGTCAAGATATTCCTTGTCCTGCAAAACCCAGTCGACCCACGGGCGAAGCTCCTCGGGAACGTAAACATCCTCCCGCGCAGCGTCCGCAACCGTCGCGGCAAAAACAACGAGCAGCGGCAAAATTCCCTGCCAGCGCCTGTTGGAGGATCCGCCTCGAGTCATCGTTGTTTCCCGTTCTTGTTCTTCGCAGTGGTGCGTGAGTCACTATAACCGTGATGCGCGGCGCGGGAATATTGCCACACCTGAAGCCGGGCCGCTGCCGCCCCGCCGTTGCGGGTTGCTATACTCGGCGCTCAGGCAACCGCTCGATTCCGCTCCTATGGTGCACTCCCGAGGCCTTGCCTGTGCACTCGGCGCACCCGGTGACTGATATGCAGCCGACTAAGTGCCCGGTAATTGTTCTGTCCGCAGCGACACTGCTGACGCTCATCTTGGGCGGATGCGCCGGCGGCGGAACGAGCGGCCGCATCGATCCCACCGCCAGCGAAGCAGGCCTCCAGTGCCCGGTCGGTTTCACGGTGACCTGCGACGTGCGGACGACCGGCCGTATCCACCACGGGACCTTCGGCAAGGATTACGACTCCTGCAGCTGCGTGTCGAGCTCGCAACACGGCGAGACGCGGCCGGTGATCCCACGCCCCTGACGTTCGCTCGGCGGTGCCCGAAAGCGCCACGTTTCAGCGGCTGAAGCAAGACAAAAGCACCACATTCGGGCAGTCTCATGCCCCATGAAAGTCGACCGGTTTATCCGCCTCGCCGCGGGCTTCCTGATATTGCTGGTGTTCGTGATCGCGATCGCCGCGCTGCTTTTCGTCACGGAATCTGCACTGAACGTATGGGACCGGCTGGCTGCGGGGCCGAAGGTCATCCTGTACGGTTACCTCGCCGCGATGGCAGCGTTGATTGCTGCAGCCGTATGGCTCGTGTGGCGGCTGGTGGTCCGCCGCAGCCCCAGGGATAGCGCCGGAAAGGCGCGCCCCGCGAGGCTCACCCGGGAGGAAATCGAGAGCCGCCTGCGCGCGGCCGACGAAGCGGGCGTCGATACCAGCGCAGCGCTCGCAGAACTGCATGAACTCGCAGCGAGGCAGCGCGAGCAGGCAGTGCATCTCTGCTTTTTTGGCGAGATCAGCACGGGTAAGAGTTCACTCATCAAGGCTCTCGTCCCCGATGCGGACGTGAAAGTTGATGCGGTCGGCGGCTCCACGCTCGCGATCACTCATTACCATTGGCAGAACGATTCGGGCGTCCGCGTCCTGCTGACGGATGTGCCGGGAACGGGAGGACTCACCGAAGGCCTCGACACGATCGCGGAGACGGAAGCGCGGCGCGCGCACGTGGTCATCTTCGTTTGCGACGGCGACCTGACCCGCTCCGAGAAGCAGGCGGTCAAGTGGCTGCTCGAACTGGAGAAGCCGCTGGTGCTCGTGATGAACAAGTCGGACCGATACGATGCGCGCGAGCAGTCGATGCTGATGCAACGCCTGCTCGACCACCTGAGCGATCTGGGCGGCGACATCGCGAGAGACCGGGTCGTCGCGGTTTCCGCGGGAGGGAAGACGGAGGTGGTCGCGAGAAGGCCGGACGGCAGCGAACAGGTCGTGCCGCGGGAAAGGCCGGCGGACGTCGGGGTGCTCATCGTCGCGATCAACCGGCTCCTCGAGGAAAGCGCCGATGAAATCGACGCGCGGCGGGATCGCGCCGTGTTCGGCCTGGCCGCCGAGAAACTTGCCGACGCGGAGCAGCGCTTTCGCGACCAGCGCTCCGAACAGATCGTGCGAAACTCGACGCGCAAGGCGATCATCGGCGCACTCGCTGCGATCAGCCCCGGAACCGACATCATCATCCAGAGCTACGTCGGCACCACGATGACGAGAGCCTTGTGCAAACTTTATGGAGCGGCGCCGCGCGACCTCGACATCGAGGAATTCCTGGCGTTGAGCCAAAGCCGCGTCGGCCGCGCATTGCCGCTGACCTTGGCGGTAGCGGGAAACGGCCTCAAGGCCTTCCCCGGAGTCGGCACGGTGGCGGGCGGGCTCGTGCACGCGGTCGCCTACGGGCTGATATTCGATGCGCTCGGGCGCAGTCTCGTGCATACGCTCAAGAAGCATGGTGAACTGAAGCCGGAAACAGCCGCGAAAGAATTCGAGGAAGGCATAAGTGAGCATATTGAAGCGGGTGTTCGGCAAGTTGCCAGGATGGCGCTCTCGGTCGAAAGAAAGGAGCGTGGAGCCGGCGAACGGGAGTGACGGCGGTTCGCGCCACCTGACGCTCGCCAGGGAGAGCCTGCGCGAACTGATCGGCGATTCGCGCTTGCCGCCCGGCATCCGCGAATCCCTGGCGCGCGATTACGCGGAAGTCCAGGCGATGCTCGACAAGCTGGAGCACGGGCACCTGCATATCGCCGCGTTCGGCCGTGTCAGCACCGGCAAGTCGTCTCTGCTGAATGCGCTGATCGGCGAGGAGCGATTCACGGTCAGCCCGCTCCACGGCGAAACACGGACATCGAGCATGCAGCCGTGGTCCGAGGTGGAGGCGGGCGGCGTATATCTCATCGACACCCCGGGACTCGACGAGGCGGGCGGGGAGGAACGGGAGATGCTTGCCACGGAGGTGGCGAACCGGGCGGACCTCGTGATCTTCGTGCTGGATGGAGACATTACCGAAAGCGAGCGGGCATCTCTGCGAACGTTACTGAAACAGGGCCGGCCGGTGCTCGTAGCGCTGAACAAGAAGGACCTCTACACGCAGGCGGATCTTGAAGCGCTGCTGGCTGCGATTCGTTCGAAGACCGAGGGACTGGTGAGTGCCGGCAATGTGCTGGCGGTTGCGGCGGACCCGCGCCCGCAGGCAATCATCGAGATCGACGAGTCGGGTGTCGAGACCGAGACCGTACGGTCGCGCAAGCCCGACATCGAGGATCTCAAAGCACGCCTGTGGGATATCTTCGAAGCAGAAGGCAAAACGCTTGCCGCGCTGAACGCGAGCCTGTTCGCTGCCGATCTGAGCGACCAGGTTGGACGGCGCATACTGGAAGCACGCCGCGAGATCGGCGACCGGCTGGTGCGGACGTACTGCGTTGCCAAGGGCATCGCGGTCGCGTTCAACCCGGTGCCGGTGGCGGATCTTTTCGCCGCCGCCTTCATCGACGTCGGCATGGTCGTGCACCTTTCGCGGGTTTACGGGTTGCCTTTGAGTCGCAGGGAAGCGGGTTCGCTGGTGCGTGTGATTGCGGCGGAAGCGGCGGCTTTGATGGGTACAGTGTGGGCATTACACTTCGTATCCAGTGCCTTGAAAGTCGGGACGCTCGGCCTGTCCACGATATTGACGGCAGGCGCACAGGGCGCGATTGCCTACTACAGTACGTACCTGGTGGGCCGGGTTGCCGCCGAGTATCTTGCGCACGGAAAATCCTGGGGAGACGGCGGCCCGAAACGAGTGGTGAAGCAGATTCTCGACAGCCTCGACAAGGAAACCGTGCTGCAGGATGCGCGCCGCGAGATTCGCGCGCGCCTGGGCGCCACCCCGCAACCTGGTGCGGGCGATGCACGCTGATGCGGCCCGCCGTCTGCAGCGGATCTGGAACATGATTCGCGACATCCCCGAGGGCAGGGTGGCGAGCTATGGACAAATCGCCGAGATGGCGGGCATACCGCGCGGCGCGCGGCAGGTCGGTCGTGCCCTGGGCCAGGTTCCGGACGGTTTCGAGGTGCCGTGGCATCGCGTTCTGCGTTCGTCCGGTCAACTCGCCTTTGACAGGAACAGCGCGACTTTCAGGGAACAGGCCAGCCTGCTGGCCGATGAGAACGTGCCGGTGAGGAACGGAAAGGTGGACATAAAGAAGTACCGGTGGGCGCCGGACCTGGATGAATTGCTGTGGAAGCCGACCGATGCATGGGACGATGAAGGCGAGCGACTGTCATGACCATGCCTGCCGTCTATTTTTCGCACGGGCAGGAAAGCGGCCCCTGGGGCACGAAGATAAAGGCGATGGCGAAGACAGTCAGCGAGCTCGGCTGCCGCGTCGAAAGCGTCGACTACCGGGGAATCGCCGACCCGACGGAACGCGTGGCGAAACTGGTGCGGACCTGTGCGAGCGTGCAGGAGCCCTTGATCCTGGTCGGCTCGAGCATGGGCGGTCACGTGGCTACTGCAGCGGCCGGTGCCGTCGGCGCCATCGGGGTATTCGTTCTCGCACCCGCTTACTACATGGAAGGTTACGAGCAGCTTACCCCGCCGGCGCCGGATATTCCCCTGGCGATCGTGCACGGATGGCGCGACGATGTCGTGCCGGTCGAGAACAGCATCCGCTATGCGCGGGAATGCCTGGCGACGCTGCACATCGTCAACGGTGACCACCGGCTTACCGCGAACATCAACGAGATCAACAGCTATCTGCGACAGTTCGTCGTGGATCTGGCCGCCGCTTCTGTACCGGACCAGATGCCTTTCAAAGGGGGGGTGAAGAAATGATAAAGACACTGTACCTGGTGACCGTAGTGCTGTGCCTTGCCGGTTGCAACGACACCACGGAACCGGCGGTGACGGAGACGCCAGCGGAACAGGGCGTGTTTGACCCAATGATCGACCAGGTTGAAAAAGCGAAAAAGGTCGAAGCTGCCGCGATGCAACACAAGGAAGACATCGACAAGGCCCTGGAAAACGCGGATGCCGCGCCCGTCGACGACCGTTGACATCGCGCCGGTGGAGCCGGCGCGAGAGGGACCGCTCAATCGCCCTTGTGTTCGACGATGTAGGCTGTGAGCCCCGTAAGTCCCGGGGTGGGGTCGGTGATGACGTAGGTGGGGATCGCCTGCATGTAGTGCCGGTAACGGTTCTTGTCCTCGAAGCGCTCGCGAAAGGTGGATGCCTGGATCTGGTCGATGTGGTCCGGGACGATGCCGCCCGCGATGTAGACGCCGCCGTATGCCCCCGTGGTCATGGCCAGGTCGGCTGCAACGGTTGCGAGGAAGCGGTAGAACTGCTCCATCGTCGCGCGGCACTTGCGATCGACCGTGCCGCTCGTAATCTCCCGGGAAGTCTTCATGTTTTCGCCGTGCATGGCGCTGTGCAGGGCGATGATGCCGGGGCCGGACAGGACGCGTTCGGCGGAGGCGTGGCCATACCGCTCCCGGATCTTCGCGATAATGCGTTCTTCCGCCTCGTTCCTCGCGGGTAGAGTCACGTGGCCGCCTTCGCCGTACATGGCGACCCCCTTGCCGTTGCCGACGATCCATGCACCGACGCCGAGTCCGCTGCCCGGCCCCAGGGATGCGCGGCTGCCTGCGCGATACGCGCTGGCTTTGCCGATCTCAACCACGTCCCGTTTCGGCAACTGCGGCAGCGAATAGGCGACTGCATGGAAATCATTGATGATGTCGAGGCGCGCGAGTCCCAGCGCTTCGGCCATCTCGAGCCGGTTGAAACTCCAGTTGCGATTGGTCATTTGCACGTCGTCGCCGGAAATTGGAGCGGCGATAGCGAGGGCGCCGGCGGAAGGTTTGTCGTTCCTGGCAGAGACGTAGTCCTGCAGCAGGGCCTTCAGGGACTCGAACTGCTCGTTCTGGAAAATCTGCAGTTCGCTATGGCGTTTGTCGCCGACGCGAAAGAGGGCGCAGCGCGTCGAGGTCGCGCCGATGTCGGCAATAAGCCAGGTTGCGTCAGCTTGCAGGTTCGTCGCCATTGGGTTCTTTCGGTGCGGGTTCTTTCGGTGCACATAAAGCTTCGATGAATCGATCGCGCCATGCCACGATATCGTTTTTACGAAGCGCCGTCATCATTTCCGAGTGCCGGTAGCGACGCTCGTCGAGCGACATCGTCAGCGCACGGTTGATGCCGTCCGCGACATCGTCGGTGTCGTAGGGGTTCACCAGCACCGCATCCCTGAGCTCATGCGAGGCGCCAGCCAGCGTGGACAACACGAGCATCCCGGGATTCTCCGGATCCTGTGCCGCAACGAACTCCTTGGCCACCAGGTTCATGCCGTCGCGAATGGGTGTAACGAGGCCGACGTTCGCCAGCCGGAACAGCCCCATCAGCGCTTTGCGATTGGTGCCGCGATTGATGTACTTGAGGGGTACCCAGTCAAGGGTAGCGAACCGGCCATTGATTTCGCCCGACGTCTGTTCGAGGCTCGCGCGAATTTCATCGTAGGTCCTGACGCCGACGCGGGTTGGCGGCGCGATCTGCGTGTAGGAAACGGTGCCGCGGGTCTCCGGGTATTTCTCCAGCAGTCTGGCATAGGAGCGAAAACGCTGCTCCAGCCCCTTGCTGTAATCGAGGCGGTCGACACCGATGATGAAGCGCCGTCCTTCGAGGCCGTGCCGGGTGCGAATAACCTCGGAGTCGTTCTGCGCGTCTTCGGCAAATGAGATCAGCGTGTCGACGTCGATACCGATCGGGAATGCGCCGGCGCGCATCAGCCCGCCGCCGACACGAATGGTGCCGTCGCCAAGCACCTCCGCGCCTATCTCTGGCTCCGAGACGGCAGCGCGAAAGGAGGCGAGGTCACGATGGGTGTGAAACCCGACGACGTCGTAAGCGCACATCGCTCGCAGGATGTAATTGCGATCCGGCAACACCTGCAGAACGTCGAAGTCGGGGAACGGGACGTGCAGGAAGAATCCTATAGGCTGGCGGATTCCTGCTTTTCGCAGTTCAGAGGCCAGCGGGATCAGGTGATAATCGTGAACCCAGATGACATCGTCCGGTTCGAGGAGGGGAATCAGCTTGCGGGCGAACATGGTGTTGACGCGCAGGTACGCGTGGAAATCCGCGCGCTTGTATTCGATGAAACTCAGCAGGTAGTGGAACAACGGCCAGAGAACTTTGTTGCTGAAGCCGTTGTAATAACCCTCGTAGTCCTCCTCGTTCAGGTCGATGCCAATAAAGCGGATGTTGCCGTGCTCTTCGACCTCCGGCTCGTGGGTCTCGCCCTCCGTCAGTTTGCCGTTCCAGCCGAACCAGATGCCGCCGTTCGCGCGAAGCGCCCCCAGCACCCCGACCGCGAGGCCGCCGGCGGCCTTGTCTTCTTCGCTGGGACTCGCGACACGATTGGAAACCGCCACGACACGGCGCTCTCGCGTGCTGCTCTTCACAGCACGTCTTCCCAGGTGCGGCTCAGCCTCATCGCACCGTTGATGATGCCGGCCATGCTGTAAGTCTGGGGGAAGTTCCCCCACGGTTCCTGTGTTTCCGGATTGAGGTCTTCCGAGAGCAGGCCGAGGCTCGTTCGGCAGCTCAACATGTTCTCGAACAGCTCCCGCGCCTCATCGGTGCGCCCGACCGTCGCAAGGGCGTCGATGTACCAGAACGTGCAGATGTTGAAAGCGTTCTCGGGCTGGCCGAAATCGTCGGGGGCACCGTAGCGGAACATGTGCTGGCCGCGCCGCAGGTGCTTCTCAATAGCTTCGATCGTCGATCCGAAGCGTGGGTCGTCTTTTGCGAGGAATCCCATGTCGTGCATCGTCAGCAGGCTTGCATCCAGTTCCGGGTGACCGAAAGCTTCTGTAAAACTTTTCTGCCGGCTGTCCCACGCCTCTTTGCAAATGTGACGGTGAATCGCGGCCGCCTTCCTGCCCCAGTAGATTGCCCGCTTCGGGCGGTTGAGGTGCGCTGCGATCCGGGTGAGGTGATCGCAGCCAGCCCAGCACATGATGCTCGAATAGGTATGGATGCGCTGTCGCCCGCGATATTCCCAGAGGCCGGCGTCCGGCTGGTTGTACAGGGCTGCGGCTTTCTCGCCCAGTTGTTCGAGTCGCTCGAACAGGGCGTCGAGGCCCGTACGCAGCAGGCGGTGGTCGAAGAAGTACCGTGTAGCGGCAAGGATCACGGCGCCGTAGACGTCGTTCTGCGTCTGCTCATAGGCCTGGTTACCGACTCGCACGGGGCTCATTCCCCGGTAACCGTCTAACGATGTTACTTCCTTTTCTGTCAGCACGGCACGTCCCGTTACGCTGTAGACGGGTTGCAGCGGACCTCCGCGTGCGTCGGTCGAGACGTTGACGATGTAACGCAGGTATGCCTCCATGGTCTTTGTCGCGCCAAGCCGGTTGAGCGCATGTACCACGTAGTAGCTGTCGCGCAGCCAGCAGTACCGGTAATCCCAGTTGCGTCCGCTGTTCGGAGCTTCCGGTATGGACGTGGTGATCGCCGCGATTACAGCGCCGGTATCTTCAAAGGTGCAGAGCTTCAGGCTTATCGCCGCGCGGATAACCGCTTCCTGCCATTCGAACGGGATCGCCAGTCCGCGGACCCAGTTCCGCCAGTAGAGTTGGGTTTCGTTCAAGTGGCTGCGATAGCTCTCGACCACCGACTCGGGGATGGATTCGTCCGGCCCGAGAATCAGGTGCAGGTCGCGGTCGAGGACGAAAAAACGCTCCTCGATGACGTAGGTCAGGGAGGCATTCGTCGTCAGCCTCAAGGCGAAATCCGGCGCCAGGTAACGGATGTGGTTGCTGCCGTGGGTTGTCTTGCAGGCTATCGACCCGTAGTCGTAAGCGGGGCGCAGTCGGACGCGAATGCGCGGCTGCCCGCTGACCGGCCGGAGTCCGCGCAGCAGCATGACAGGGTTGAACATCCTGCCGAGGTGCGCGTAGCGCGGTGCGAAATCAGTGATGGCGACTGCATTGCCGTGGGTATCGCGCAGCACGGTCTCCAGGATCGGGGTGTTTTCGAGGTAGTACTGCTCCGAGCTTGCGAAGTCTTCTATCTCGACATCGAAATAGCCCGGCGCATCCGGGCTCTGGTCCGACCTCAGCAAGCGGCAAAAAACCGGATCGCCGTCGAAACGGGGCAGGCAGGTCCACACCATGGCTCCCCTCGAATCGATCAGCGATGCAATCTGGCAGTTGCCGATGATCCCGAGATTCAGGTTACCCACGAACAGCTCATCCTTACCTTGAAGTCCTAAGCGTCCTCGGCCGCATCGGCCGCCGATTCAAGCCACCCGCGCAGCTCGGCCACGTTCTTCAGTTGCCATTCCGCCGCGGAGCCGTCCGCGCTTCCCACGCGGATCGACATTCCACCAAGTTCGTTCACCACGGCGAACCCGTACTCGTCGGTCACATCGTCTCCGATGAAGACAGGGCGGCGGCCGGCGAACGGCGCCGTCTCCATGAACGAACGGATGGCGCTGCCCTTGTTGGCCACTGCCGGGACTAATTCCACGACCATCTTGCCGCGCATGAGCAGCGAGTCGATATCCACTTCCGCATTGATCTTCGTCATTGCCTCCAGCACCGTGGACTCGAGTTCCGGACGGGCGCGATAGTGCACACCTACGGAGAACGGCTTTTGCTCGACGAAAATGCCGGGATTCTGCTCCGCAAATTCCACCACCCGCGCGACGGAATCGGGAGTAATCTCGCTTGTCCTCAACAACACATGGCCATCCGGCAGGCGTTGCTCGAGCCCGTGAGAAGCCGCGGCCGCAGGTTTGTAATGCCCGAAAATCCTGTCGAGCTGATCCAGGCTGCGGCCGCTGATGAGGGCAACCGCACCTCCGTAGTTGCTGCTGAGGAGATCCAGTAACTCGAGCAGGCGCTCATCCGCCCTTACCAGCTCCGGGTCTGCCTCCAGTTCGAGCAATGTTCCGTCAACGTCCAGGAACCAGGCCCAGTGACGATCGGCAGTGTTGGGCAGGGGCGGGCGTCGCATCCGTGAGGAGTCAAGTTCCGTTCGAGAGGTGAGTGCAACCAAAGCATTGCGCACTGCAGCTTTAAAATCAATGGTTTGCCAAACCCTTGTTTTCTGTAAGATTGGCCCTCGATGAGCGCAGCCAGACTATTCTTCCGCCCCTGGTACTGGGTGGCCGGCAAAGTGTTCGGTACATGGGCGCGGCCTGCCGTGCAGCCGGCCGACCCGGCGGAGATGCTGGCCCGCTGCCACGGGCCGGTTTGCTACGTGCTCGAATCCGGCGGCCTCGCCGATACCCTGGCGCTCGAGCGAGTGTGCGAGAAACACGGGTTGCCCTCGCCGTCGTCTATCTTTCATTTCGCCGATCTTCGGGAGCCCCGTCTCATCGTGCTGCGCCGCATGAACGGTTTCTTCCTGAGGCGCCGAAGCGCTATCGGCTCCATGCGGCTCAAGCGCCTTGTCGCAGCGAGTATCGCCGCGGGCGGAAAAGAACTGCAACTGGTGCCGGTGGCAATTTACTGGGGCCGTTCGCCGGAAAAAGAGAGCTCCTGGTTCAAGTTACTGTTTCTCGAAAACTGGCAGGTCATCGGCCGCACCCGTAAATTTTTTGCGACGATACTGCACGGCCGAAACACGCTGTTGCGTTTCAGCGAGCCACTGGCGCTGCGCGCAATCATCGAGGATGGGGCGCAGCCGGAGCTTGCGTACCGGAAGACGTCGCGCGTCCTCCGCGTGCATTTCCGGCAACGGCGTGCCGCGACCGTCGGTCCGGACCTTTCTCACCGCCGCACGCTGGTAAACCATGTCCTGCACGATCCGGTGGTGCGAAAGGTTATTGCCACCGAGGCCGGTGACAGCCGGGCGATGCTGGAGCGAACGAACCACAAGGCAAGGAAGTACGCGCAGGAGATCGCCGCGCACATCTCCTATCCGACGATCCGCCTGATCGACCACTTCTTGAGCTGGCTTTGGAACCGGATCTACGACGGCATCGTGTTGAACAACGTCGAGGCGCTTCACGAGGCGGCCAAGGGGCACGAGGTGGTGTACGTGCCCTGTCACCGGAGCCACGTCGACTACCTGCTGCTGGGCTATATCGTGTATCACCAGGGTTTGAGCATTCCTCACACGGCCGCCGGCATCAACCTGAACATGCCGGTAATCGGTTCTATCCTGCGGCGGGGCGGAGCCTTTTTCCTGCGGCGGAGCTTCAGGGGGAACCGGCTCTACGCCGCGGTTTTCAACGCGTACCTGCACCAGATACTGACCCGTGGCCACTCCATCGAGTATTTCGTGGAAGGTGGGCGAAGCCGCACTGGCCGGCTGCTGCCGGCAAAGGGCGGCATGCTGGCAATGACTGTCAACTCCTATCTCCACGCACCGCGGCGCCCGATTGTGTTTGTGCCGGTTTCGTTCGGCTACGAGAAGCTCATAGAAGGCGATTCGTTCATAAGCGAACTGAGCGGCGCCGAGAAGCAGAAAGAGTCGCTTTTCGGCTTGATGCGGTCGTTACGAGCGCTGAAAGAAAACTTCGGCAAGGTGTATGTAAATATCGGTGAGCCGATCCGGCTCGAAGCCCTGCTAAGCGAGACGTGCCCGGACTGGCGCAACTCGCCGGTGCCGTACGACGAGCGCCCTCCCTGGGTCGAGCGCACCATCGCGGAGCTCGGCAGCCGCATCATGAAGGGCATCAACTGCGCCGCCGCCGTAACACCGATAAGCCTGCTGGCGATCGTTCTGCTCGCGACGCCGAAGCAGACGATGGGTGAACTGGAGCTCAAGCGACAGTTGAGGCTTTACCTGGACCTCTTGTCGCGCTTCAGGTATGCGGACACAGTTAGCCTGCCGCACTGGACTGCCGAGGAAATCATTGCGCACGGGGAAAAGATGAAAGTGATCGAGCGCAACAGCCATCCTCTCGGTGACGTATTGCACATGACCGAGCGCGATGCAGTGCTGATGACATACTTTCGCAACAGCGTATTGCATCTTTTCGCCGTCCCCGCATCGATCGCTTGTTGCTTCATCCAGGGGCGCCGGCTGGAACATTCGGAACTGCAGAGACTGGTGCGGCTGATTTATCCTTTCATGCAGACCGAACTGACCCTGCAATGGACCCACGAGGAAATCGACGAGACGACGACGGGGGCGATCCAGGCGCTACTCGATCTTGGGATCCTTTCGCAGTCCCGTGACGGGAAAACGCTCGTGCGGCCGCCTGCCGGTTCCGCGAGGGCTTTCCAGTTGCTCATGCTGGGCCAGTCCATGGTGCCGATGCTGCAGAGGTTCTATCTCGTCATTGCGCTCCTGTTTCGTAACGGTTCCGGGACGCTGACACGCGTGCAACTGGAGAACCTTTGCCAGCAGAGCGCCGAACGGCTGACCATGATCTACGGGTTGCACTCGCCGGATTTCTTCGACAAGGCGCTGTTTAAGGATTTCATCGCCCGCCTCCGGCAGCAGG
>DATGQI010000254.1:0-16501 GCA_035304285.1 Woeseiaceae bacterium | reverse complement strand
CATATCGCCAGCTTCGAATTCACGATAGCGAACGAAATGTTTGCGCTAACATCAAATGTCGGACAAACTTTATTGGTTGTCAATGGCGTCACGTCAGGATGTAATATTTACAAAGAGTTGCGCGGGGCGGCAGGACCGAGTGGGGATGAGTGGTAGCGCTACAAAAGCGTCGGTTCACAAGCAAAGTACCGTGAAATGAGAGACTTGCCGAAACGCAAGACGCGGCGCGGCCGGGTAGCACCCACAATCGAGGACGTGGCCCGGCACGCCGGCGTATCGCCGATGACGGTCTCGCGGGTCATCAACGGCGCGCCGACGGTCCGGGAGGCGACGCGGCAAGTCGTGCGGGCGGCCATCCAGGAAATCGGCTACCAGCCGAACGAAGCCGCGCGCAGCCTGGCCGGCGCCCGGCAGATGCATATCGCGATGCTTTATGCACAGCCGAGTGCCTTTATCGCGGAGTTCCTGTTCGGGGGGCTCGAACAGGTAAAGCGCCATAACGCCCAGTTCATCATCGAGAAATGCGGCGATACCGCGAAAGCACACACAGAAATCGAGCGGATAATTGCGGGTGGGGCGGATGGCTTGCTCGTTGCTCCGCCGCTCGCCGATTCGGCGCTGGTACTCGACTTCCTCGAAGCTAACGACATCCCGGCGGTTGTCGTTTCATCCAGCCGCGTAAGAGACAGCGTAAGCGCAGTCGGGATAGACGCCTACAAGGCAGCGCGGCAGATGACTGCTCACCTCATTTCGCTGGGCCACCGCCGCGTCGGGCACATTGCAGGTCATCCGGAGCATGCGACCAGCGAGTTGCGCCTGGCGGGCTACCGGGACGCGCTGCGTGAAGCGTCGCTCCCGTGCGAGGACGAGCTCATTGCCCAGGGGCTCTATACGTATCGCTCCGGCCTGGATGCGGCGGAAAAACTGTTAAGCCTGGAGCAGCGGCCAACCGCGATCTTTTCCAGCAACGACGAGATGGCTGCCGCCACCGCCGCTGCCGCGCATCGTCTCGGCCTGGACGTGCCCGCGGATCTTTCGATTTGCGGATACGACGATACTCCCCTGGCGACGCTGCTGTGGCCTCAGTTGACTACGATTCACGTCCCCATCGCAGAGCTCTCGCGTGCGGCTGCGGACCTGCTCGTAGACGCGATACGTGCCCGTGCGTCCGGCCAAACGATGTCACCGCAGCACATACTCCTGGACTACACGTTGGTCCGACGACAATCCGACGGTCCACCGCGTGTTCGTCCGCAGCTGAACATGGACGACATTCCCTGAAAGCACTGCCGCACTGCTCGAGCTGGTCGAAGGCGGTGATCGCTACTACCTGAACAATTCCAGGGGAACAAACTCCGCCATGGCTTCGTAGCCTGCGATCGACGGGTGCAGGTGGTCACCGGAGTCGAAGCGGGCATCCATCGTTGCAGGATCGCCGCGTGAGCGCAGCAATGCGTCGAAGTCTATGACCGCATCGAAACTTCCCGGCTGCCTGATCCACGCGTTGATTGCCTGGCGACTCGCTTCCGTGAGGTCGTCGGATGGATAAAAGGTGGAACCGCGGAACGGCGTGATCGTCGCTCCAATGACTTCGACGTCGTTCTGGCGTGCCCGGCCTACGATCTGTTCATACGCTCCGATCATTTGACGGACGAGGCTGTCATGATCTCCTTGCGTGGCGGATTCACTTCTCGAAAGCGTGCCGAGATCGTTCACTCCCAGCGCCACGATGACGTACCTCGCTCCTGGCCTGTTGAGGACATCGCGGTCGAAGCGGGCAAGCCCGTTGGGCCCAAGGCCATCGAGAAGCAGCCGGTTTCCTCCAAGCCCGACATTGAGTACAGCAAGAGAATCCTTCAACGCGAGGTCGTCTTGTATGCGAGCGATCAGGAAATCCGTCCAGCGCTGGTCGGTGTTCGGTAGGACGCCAAACCCGTCGGTGATCGAGTCTCCTATAACCAGCAGCGCCCGTGACGTAGCGCCTGCTTCCACGTCGAGAGCGGCCAGCTGGTACCAGTGATCTACGTGCTTTGCGTCCGCCAGGGCCTGTCGCCCAACATGATTGCCTTGCTGTACGTATGACGTAGCGCGGGAGCCGGGATGGCCGGTTTGCTGCACGGGAGGCGCCGGGAAATAGATGGACACCGCCAGGTGCTCCAGTGCCTCCACCTTCATGTCGATCGGGTCGGAGACCATGTAGGCGCCCGCAGGAATGGTTACGCTCTCCTGCCGCGAGAACCTGACGGGTCGCGATGACTGAGGGTCTATTTCCGGCGAATCCGCCCTTGCCGAGCGAGCGATACGGATGGCGTCCAGTGTCAGCGGCGTCGTGCCGTACACGTTGGACACCCGCAGCCGGACGCGGTTTCCGCCGAGCGACGGCCGTATGACCTGCCGCAAAGTGGCATCCTCCAGGTCTTCCGGTGGAAGTGCGTTGCGGGGTTCCGGGATCTGTTGCGCGCTGACCCAGCTACTGACCCACGTCGACCCGGCAGGCGCTTGCGAAGGCAGCGCCTGGCAGGCAGCAGCGCCGAGCGCGGCCAGCAAGGTAGCGCAAAATGCCTTTCGCACAGCCGAAGTTCGCTGGCTGAACCGTCGTCCCAGACTCTTGTCTCAGGTCGCCTTCTGCGCGGCTATCCACACGTTCACGCGGCGCTCCAGTATCTCGAGTGGAAGAGCGCCTCCACCCAGCACCGTGTCATGAAAACCCCGGATATCGAACTTCTCGCCAAGTTCCGCACGCGCGTTCTCGCGAAGCTCCAGGATCTTCATCATGCCGATCTTGTAAGACGTTGCCTGCCCGGGCGTGACGAGATAGCGCTGCACCTCGGAACGGATCGCACCTTCGGCCATTGAGGAGTTTTCAAGGAAGAAGTCGATCGCCTCCTGTTCGCTCCAGCCCTTGGCGTGCATGCCGGTGTCCACCACCAGCCGAATCGCGCGCCAGATCTCGGTGGAGAGCCGCCCGAAATCGGAGTAAGGGTCTTCGTAGGCACCCATCTCTTTTGCCAGGCGCTCCGCGTAAAGCCCCCAGCCTTCCGCATACGCGTTGAAGAAACTTTGCGTGCGGAACTCCGGAACGCTTTCGAGTTCCTGCGCGATGGCGATCTGCATGTGATGTCCGGGAAGGCCTTCGTGGTAGGCCACCACCTCGAGCTGGTGCTTGGGCATCGCATTCATGTCGGACAGGTGCGCGTAATAGATACCCGGGCGCGAGCCGTCAGGCGTGCCGGGGAAATAATGCTGCGCAGCACCTGGCTGCTCACGGAACGGCTCGACCCGTTTCACCTCGAGATCGGCTTTCGGCAGGATGCCGAAGTACTCGGGAAGGCTCTGCTCTATGTAGTCGAGATGCTCGCGTGCTGCCTGGATGTATCCTTCGCGCCCTTCATCCGTATTCGGGAAAAAGAACTGCGGGTCCTCCCGCAGGAACACGAAGAACTCCTGCAGTGTTCCCTCGAAACCGACGTCCGACTTT
Source organism: Woeseiaceae bacterium (assembly GCA_035304285.1). Lineage (GTDB taxonomy): Bacteria > Pseudomonadota > Gammaproteobacteria > Steroidobacterales > Woeseiaceae > IDS-8. Next base: position 13,023 of record DATGQI010000254.1, on the reverse strand, counting down.
ATCGTCTCCATCTCGGCGCGAATTCGTGCGACCTCGGCCAGGCCGTACTCGTGGACCTCGTCCGCCGTCATGTCCGTCGTGGTTGCGAAGGCCAAACGCTCATCGTAATACGCAATTCCGTTGGGCAACGCTCCAACGCCTTCTGCCTCGGCGCTGCTGTTCGGCAAATCCGACTCGACCCAGGCGATGAGCCTGTCATAAGCGGGTTTGAAGTTATCGAGGAGCGCCTGGCGCGCGGCATCCCGCAGTTCGTTCGCCTTCGCCTCGTCGATTTTGCCGCCCTCCTGCAGCGCCTGGATCTTCGCATTCGCATCCGACCACAGGGGCGCCTCGCCCTCGCCGCCGAATGGCTCGCCAGTGATCAATGCGCGCGCCTGCTGCAGGACGCCTTCGTATGCAAACCTCGGTGGACGGACGCCTTCTTCGGCACCGAGCTTCGCCCGCTCGAGGAGCTGGTCGAGGCCGCGGGAGATTCCGGAGATGCGGGTAATGTAAGCCTCCATGTCGTTTTGCTCGGAGACTTTGTGGAAGGCGATGAGAAACTGCGGGAGAAACGCCTGCGGGCCCTGCATTTGTGTGAAGATGTAATCGAGGCGGCGGAACGGCAAGGAGCGCTCTGCCCGCTCGAGTTCATAGGCCCAGATGTCGTAGGACATCTTTGCCTCGTCCGTCAGGCTGTCGTAGTCGAAGGTCTCCTTCATTTCCGCAGTGGTGCGGCGGCGCCACGCGAGCTGCTCGTCCTCGGCAGCTTCGGAAAAATCGTCGACCTTGTCGTAGTCGTCCTTGCGTCCGAGAAACGTCTTCCGGACCGGGCTGAAATCGAGCTGTTCTTCCCAGCGAGCCTCGAACCACTCGTTGAGCCGCGCCGTCTCGTTTTCGGTCGCGTCGGGAGCGCTCGTTGCCTTGGGTTCCCCGGCCGCGGGTGTCGCTACCGGGTTGCCGTCGTCCGCATTGCCGCAGGCGGCAAGCAGTGCCGCCATCGAAAGCACGGTAAGGAAATTTCGCATCCTGAGATCCTCTTGAACGAAAGACAACGGCGTCGTCTGCCAGTATCTTTCAGGTACTTGTGGCCGCTTAGCCGGCCCGGAAATGTCGCTTACCTTCGCAATTTCAGAGCATGATCACAAGCAGGAAGCACGCGAACTCCCTGCTCCAGGGGAACGCCCTCATCCCGCAAACGGTTGATCCTTGCGGCCGGTAACGCCTAAGCTGGACGACGCTGTCACCCACCCGCCGGTACCTGAACCCATGAATGCCCGTCCGACGCCCCTGTATGACCACAACCGCTATTGGGCGGAATGTTACGGCACCGCGCCGTTTCTGCCGACATCGAGGGCGGAGATGGACGCGCTCGGCTGGGATTCCTGCGACATTATCATCATTACCGGCGATGCCTACGTAGACCACCCCTCCTTCGGCATGGCGATCATCGGCCGGTTGCTCGAAGCGCAGGGATTTCGTGTGGGCATCATCGCGCAGCCTGGCTGGCGCTCCAAGGATGCTTTCGAAACGCTGGGGCGGCCGAATCTCTACTTCGGCGTCGCGGCCGGCAACATGGATTCGATGATCAACCGGTATACCGCGGACCGCAAGGTGCGGAACGATGACGCTTACACGCCGGGTGGCGTTGCCGGCAAGCGTCCTGATCGCTGCTCCCTGGTCTATTCACAGCGCTGCAAGGAAGCCTACAAGGACGTGCCGGTGGTGCTCGGCGGCATCGAGGCTTCGCTTCGCCGCATCGCGCACTACGACTACTGGCAGGACAAGGTCCGGCGCTCGATCCTGTTCGATGCCAGCGCCGACATCCTGGTGTACGGGAACGCCGAACGTGCGATTGTGGATCTGTCCCACAGGCTGGCACGCGGCGAGGCAATTGAAAACATCACCGACCTTCGGGGCACCGCGTTCATTCGTCGCGACAAGCCGGAGGGGTGGTGGGAAATCGATTCAACCCGTATCGATCGTCCCGGCCGCGTCGACCAGGTCGTGAACCCTTACCTGAACACGCAGGAGCTAAGCGAGTGTGAAGCCGCGAGGAGCGAGAATGTTGGCGACGCCGACCCTTCCGCCAGGGTTCTGCGGTTCGTGCCGGAGGCGCGGCGCAACCGTGCGCGCACTGTCATCCGCCTGCCGTCGTTCGAGAAGGTACGGAATGATGCGGTACTTTACGCGCACGCCAATCGTGTACTGCACCTTGAAACTAATCCTGGTAATGCGAGGGCACTGGTGCAGGCGCATGGACACAAGGACCTGTGGATCAATCCCCCGGCGCTCCCGCTTACTACCGAAGAAATGGACTACGTCTTCGGCACCCCTTTCGCCCGCAGGCCGCACCCTTCGTACGGAAACCAGCGCATTCCCGCCTACGAGATGATCCGGTTTTCGGTGAACATCATGCGCGGCTGTTTCGGTGGCTGCACCTTCTGCTCCATCACCGAGCACGAAGGTCGCATCATCCAGAATCGCTCCGAGGAATCGATACTCGGGGAGATTGAGGACATCCGCGACAAGGTGCCCGGCTTTACCGGCGTCATCTCGGACATGGGCGGGCCTACCGCGAACATGTACCGCCTGGCTTGCAAGAGCAAGGACGTCGAGTCAGCCTGCCGCCGGCCGAGCTGTGTCTATCCGGGCATTTGCAGCAACCTGAACACGGACCATTCGGCCCTGACCGGCTTGTACAGGAAGGCGCGTGCATTGCCTGGAGTGAAGAAAGTACTCATCGCCTCGGGACTTCGCTACGACCTCGCGGTGAAAGACCCGGAGTACGTCAGGGAACTGGTTACCCACCACGTCGGTGGTTACCTGAAGATTGCGCCGGAGCACACGGAAGAAGGGCCGCTCAATAAGATGATGAAGCCCGGCATCGGCGCTTATGAACAATTCCGTGAACTGTTCGAAAAGTTTTCCGGGGAGGCCGGCAAGGAACAGTACCTGATTCCTTACTTCATCGCCGCGCATCCCGGCACTACGGATCAGGACATGGTGAACCTGGCGCTATGGCTCAAGAAAAATGACTTCCGTGCCGACCAGGTGCAGGCGTTTTATCCCGCGCCAATGGCGACGGCCACTGCGATGTATCACTCCGGAAAAAATCCGCTGCGCAAGGTGACGTACAAGAGTGACCCCGTGCACATCGTAAAGGAACCGGAGAAGCGGCGGCTGCACAAGGCACTTCTCCGCTATCACGATCCGGACAACTGGCCGCTGATCCGCAAGACCCTCAAGGAAATGCATCTCGGCCACCTCATTGGTTCAGGCCAGGAGCAGCTCGTGCCACTGGATCAGCCGAAATCCGCGCCGGCGCACCGGCCTCCTCGCCGCAAGAACACCAAGGAAGCGCACGCGAAGCGGCTGAAGCGGAACCGCGTGCTGACGCAGCATACCGGCCTGCCACCGCGCAGCAGCAGGTGAGTAGTAGTTTCCGCGCTGGACGATAATGATGAACCTGGAATATAGCGCCGCCATTCTGGCGGCCCTGCACTTCGCTGCGGAGAAGCACCGGGACCAGAGGCGCAAGGGACAGTGCGCGTCGCCCTATATCAACCACCCGATCGAAGTCGCAGAACTTCTCGTACGGATTGGGCGCGTGAGTGATGTGGCACTGCTCCAGGCTGCGGTACTCCACGACACTGTGGAAGATACGGAAACGACGTTCGAGGAACTCGAACAGCAATTTGGAGCCGACGTTCGCAAGCTGGTCGAGGAGGTCACTGACGACAAGGCGCTGCCCAAGGAAGAACGAAAGAGCCGGCAGGTCGAACGTGCTCCCCACCTCTCGCCGGGAGCTCGCCAGATCAAGCTGGCGGACAAGACCTGCAACGTACGAGACCTGGCCACAAAGCCTCCGCTGGACTGGCCCCTGGAACGGCGCCTCGCCTACCTCGACTGGTCCGAACGCGTAGTTGCAGGCTGTCGCGGCGCCAATGAGTTTCTCGAGCGAGAATTCCGGGAGACACTGAAAGAGGCACGGGCTGTCATCGATAGCTCGGCTCAAGTGGTTTAGCTAAAGAAAATTATTCGCCAATCCTCAGGCTGCCCAGGCAGCCGCACCTGCATACAGGAAGAGATCCAGATGAAGAAAAGCTTCGTGTTACTGATCGCAGTGACGGTCACCGCAATAGCGGGTTGTGCTCCATTTGCTCCCCAAGCTTCTCAGGAAGCGGATGAGGCTTTCCCGGCCGCAACCCCCCCGGAAGTGCGAAACATCATCCTGATGATCGCGGACGGTGTGGGAGCCGGGGCGTGGACTGCTGCGGAGTTTGCGAATAACGATCTTGCGGTAAAGCGTATGCCGGTCGTCGGACTTATCGATACGCGCAGCGCAGTGCACAAGGTGTCCGACAGCGCCGCTGGCGCCACCGTGTACGCGACCGGACAACGTGTCGTCAACCGGACCTTAAGCGTCGGGCCTGCGTCGGCCTGCCCGTTGCCGGCACCCGGGAGCGCGGGGACGTGGCCGGAAGGGTGCGAGCCGCTCGAAACCTGGTTCGAGGCTGCGCGCGACAAGGGGCGTGCGACCGGCATTGTGACCACAACGTTCGTGACCGACGCGACTCCTGCCGCTTTCGTCGGTCATTCGCCGAGTCGCTATTGGCGCGAAGAGCTGGCCGTGCAGGTTGCCGATTTCGGCCTCGATGTGCTGTTCGGCGGAGGCGCCCGGGATTTTGACGCATCCACCCGTGCCGATGGCCGTGATCTCCTTGGCGAGATGTGCAGGCGAAGCCGGTGCCTGGCCTCGCCTGGGGAACTGGATGATTACCGCCCTGACAATGATGCGGTTGCGGGCCTTTTCGCGAGCGGGGACATGGATGAGCTGGAGGTACGGCCCGTCACCCTTCCCTCCATGGTATCAGCAGCGCTGAAGAAGCTCGCACAAAGCCCTGACGGGTTTGTCGCGATGTTCGAAACGGAAGCCACGGACAACGCCACGCACGCGAACGCGCCGCTCGAGCGGGTTACGAACGACCTGCTCGAGTTCGACAGGGCTGTCGCAGTGGCTCTTGATTTCGCCAGCCGTACCCCCGGCACCCTCGTCGTCGTGACGGCGGATCACGAGACCGGCGGCTTTTCGCTCGTCGAGTCGGGGAACGACTTCGAGCTCACGTACGCGAATCGTGGACATACCGCCGCAATGGTGCCGATTTTCGCCTTCGGTCCGCAGGCGGAGCGCTTCGGTGGCCTGAGCGAAAACTTTCAAATCGGGCAGTTGTTCAGGAGCATCGTGGACGACTGGTGACACAGTTATGAGGAGTGGCGAGATGTGGCAGCATGGCAGGTCATGGCAACGCTTCCTGATCCCTTCTCGACCCTCCTCGAGCCCCGGGCATATCCACATGCCGTGGACGACGTCCAGGTCGTCGAAACGCATATGTCCTGGGTCCTGCTGACGGGGGAGTTTGCCTACAAGATCAAGAAGCCCGTGCACTACTCGTTCGTCGACCTTCGTTCCGCAGAGCGACGCGCTTTCTATTGCCGCGAAGAACTACGTCTCAACCGGCGATTCGCCCGGAACCTCTATATCGAGGTCTGTGAGATTACCGTCGCTGACGGTAAAGCTTCCGTTGCCGGACGGGGAGAAGTAGTCGAACACGCGGTGCGCATGCGGCAGTTCGATGGGTCGCAGGAACTTGACCGGCTGCTCGCCGACGGCGGCATCGAACCAGGCGAACTTGACTCCTTCGGCAGGGAGCTTGCAGCCATCCATCGGCAGCTTCCGGTAGACGAAGGGGCGGACGCGCTCGGTCGTCCCGAAACAACCCGCAAGGTGCTTCTCGAGAACCTGGAGCAGTGCCAGCAAAGCGCGGCGTTGCTGGGCACCGACGATGCCATGCGGGAGTTGCGGCGACGCTATGTTGCGTGCCTCGCTGCGGCCGATGATTGGCTGGACAAGCGGTGGCGTGAGGGCCGGGTGCGGGAGTGTCACGGGGACCTGCATTCGCGGAATGTCGTCAAATACGGCGGCCGGCTGGTTGCCTTCGATTGCATCGAGTTCGACCCGTCCTTTCGCTGGATAGATGTCGCCGACGACGTGGCATTCCTGATGATGGACCTGGAAGCAAGGCAGTTTCCGGCGCACGGGCACGCGTTTCGCTCAGGCTACCTGGCCGGCAGCGGTGATTTCCCGGCATGCCGCATGCTGCGTCTCTACCAGACTCACCGCGCACTGGTGCGCGCCAAAGTAGCGGCGCTGGAGGCCGCCGGTAAAGAGGGAGGCGCCAGGGGGCCGGCGCTGGAGCAGCATCGGAACTACCTGCGCTACGCGGAGCAACAACTGGAGACAGGTCAGCCGATGCTGCTCCTGATGTTCGGCCTCTCGGGCTCCGGAAAAACCTGGCTCGCTGAAAGGCTTGCTCCTCCGCTTGACGCCATCCACATCCGTTCGGACGTGGAGCGAAAGCGGCTCGCGGGTCTCGCAGAGCAGCAACAGTCCCACTCGGCTCTCGGACAGAACCTCTATTCGCATGGCATGAACACGGAGGTGTATGAACGGTTGGTCGATTGCGCAGGCCACGCGCTCGCTGGTGGCTATACGGCTATCGTCGATGCTGCGTTCCAGAGACGGGATGACCGGGCGCGTTTCAAAGACCTGGCGGCAAGGTATGGGGTTGAACTGCGAGTCATCCATTGCCACGCTCCACGGCTCGAGCTCGAGACTCGCCTGAGGGAGCGAAGCCGCTCGGGGACAGATGCATCGGAAGCCGGTACCACGGTTCTTGCGTGGCAGGAGCGGCACCTCGAGCCGCTACAGGAGCAGGAAGGTTTGGTGACTGTCGAAGCCGACACTACTGGGCCAAACGTCGCCGCCGAGCTACTCGGGCGTGTTCTGCAGCGAGACTAGTGACCTGTTACAGGCCACCGGGCTCGAAAGCGCAGGCGGAGAGCGTCGATATAGTCGTGGTCGGTTCGACCAGTTATGAGCATCGGCGCGAATGCCGCCGTCGGACAAGGGAGCCAGCAACGTCATGAAGTACCTTTGCCTCGCTTGTGAAGAGGAAAGCAAGCTCAATGCCTTGTCGCGCAAGGAGTGGGGGGCGCTCAGGGAAGCGACGCTCCGGTACGTCGAAGATCTGCGCCAGAAGGGTCACCTGATAGTGGCCGAGCCACTACAAAGCGCCAGCACGGCAGTTTCGGTCAGGGTCCGTGACGGCAGCCTGTCCACCACCGACGGTCCGTTTGCCGAAACGAAAGAACAGCTGGGCGGAATTTTCCTGATCAACGCGGAGAGCCTGGACGAAGCAATCGAGATCGCTGCCGGATGGCCATCCGCGCAATTCGGCACGATCGAGGTAAGGCCGATCGAGCCCGAACTGAGGGTTGAAGGACGTTACGCAAGATTACTGTGATGCACCATTCGCGGACGAGTGCGGCGGGATCGTCCCTGGAAGCACGACTGGAGGAGTGTCATGCAAGGCCCGATTGTGCGAATGACGTTTTGTATCTGCTTGGTGGCTGCCGGTGCAACCATTGCGGCGGCGACGAATACTTCTGCTCCGGCGCCGGAGATCGCCATACCTGCGCTGTGGGTGGAGCTCGACGAAAACTGGAATGAGCGAAACGCACATGGATTCAGTGAGGTCTTCACAGCAGATGCGGACTTGCAATTCGTAGACGCGGGATTAACGCTTGCGGGCCGCAGGAACATCCTGCAGCACTTTTCGGATCAGTTCCCGACGTTTCCGCCGGACATTCGGCATGAGACCAGCGTCACCAGGATTCATGCTCTCGCGAAGAACCTTCGAGCGGTTGACGCCACGGTCAGGATCCTCCGCAGTGCCGAAGACGAAGCAACGGTGCTGAGAACCTACTCCCTCTTCGCAGTGATGCTGGAGCTGCCGGAAGGATGGCGGATCCACGTGTTGCGGGCATACCTGCTTCCGGCCGAGCCGAAGTCGGGAGCTACGATCAACTCCGCTACTACCCCTTCGACTCGAGCAGGTCCCTGAGTGAAGCGACTTCCGACTCCAAAGCAGCAACACGTTCGACAAGTTCCTGCACGCTGACGCGCTCCCTTGTTCTGTCGGGGGCGGCAGCTTCGGACTCCCTCGCGTGTTGCTGCAGGTCCACCGGGCCGCTGAACAGGTGCATGTACTCCGAATCCTTCCGTCCCGGTGTGCGTGGAAGCTTCACCACCAGCGGCTCCCCTTCCCGCTCTATGAGTGCCGTCAGCGCGTCCACAACGGCCTCATTGTCGGAAAATTCGTGCAGGCGGCCACTACGCGCCCGAAGCTCTCCCGGAGTCTGTGCGCCTCGCAGAAGTAGCAGGCAGATCACCGCGAACTGGGGCGGGTCAAACTGGTAGTCGCTGAAGCGCGTATTGCAGAAGCGCTGGATGTATTTCTCCACGCGGCTTTTAAAGTTCTCCTCGACGCGGACAAGGTGCTTTCCTTCCAGGTCCCGCACCGTGCGCTGTACCATCCCGGGTTGCAAGGACATGACCGGGTCGCGCCCGGTTTTCTGGTTACACGCATTCGTCAATGCGTTGAGAGTGAGCGGATACTGCTCCGGTGTGACCACCGATTTTTCCATCAGGCATCCGATCACGCGTACTTCACTGGCAGTCAGGGTTAGCGGCACGGGCAATCCTCGTAGTCAGGGCCGCGCTTCCAGCAGCGGCGCCGGCAGGCACCATACACCATCCTTCGCCAGGGCAACCAGATGCGCTGAAGCCTGACTACTACGATCCCGATCCGTGCCAGCCAGTCAAAACATCAGGGCGACGTCGAGCCTCAGGGAATTGCTGCCGACGGTTTCGGCACTGGGCAGGCGGATCTCAGACCAGTTCCAGTTCATGGCCAGCTGGGGAGAGGAGCGGGGGATCAGCGACTCGATCCAGCGTGACAGGTTCAATGCGAGGCCGAACTGGTCGCTCTGCTGGCCAGCCTCGGGTGTGAACCAGAAACGATCGACACCGCTCGCCCAATTTGCCGACAGGGACGCATCAGGTAGTTGCCAGGTGAGAGAGGCGTTGGCTGCCCAGTGAGTATTCTCCGTCAGGATGGGCCCGGCAACCGCATCAGCGAGCGCCGGCGCCCGGCGAAGTGAGACCAAGGCGCTGGCGCTCAGCGTGCCGAAGGAGCGCCGGTGTCGAAGTCCCAGCTCGTAACCGGGTCCGATACCGGCCAGTTCGCTTTCCCCGGACCAGGTCGGATCAATTACCGACAGTAAAGCCTCGCTCTGGCGTTTCGGACGATCCCAGATGTAGCTCATCCCCCACGCCTGCGCTTCAATCCCTGCGTGGGAGCTGCCTTCATCCGGCACCATGCAATCGCGGCCGGAGAATAGCAGCGATTCCGAATGGTCGGATGCTTCATGCGTTGGCACAAGAACCGTGCTCTGGAAGTCGCAGGTCAATGCAACCGAACTATCGAATTGAGCAGCGTTGCCGGCCCACTGCACGCTCACGCTGGCGGGGCCGGGCGCCCAGCTCAGCCTGGCCCGCTCCCTCTGCGACTGGGTGGAGCCGTTTACCAGCCAGTTGTTTTCCGTCTCCGTCCGTACTTCGAACTTGATGGGAGCGCCGGCGAGCTCCGGCAACGACAGGTTCACGTTCTGACCCAGGGAATGCCCCCCGAAGCGCGTAGGTGCCTCCGCGTAAGTGGACGAATCTTCGCTGGTGATCACGTCGCCCGGCTCCACCGACCAGCTCGCGCGATAGCTGAGTACACTATCGACGCCGATGCTGAAGTCGCTGCCAAGTGTGTTGCCGTTACTATCGCCCGGCAGGAAAGGAGCCTCGGTATTGACCTTCAGCCGAAGCCGTTCTGCCTTCTGCACAGGTTTGTGCACCCCTCCTGCAGACGGTTCTTCTGCGGGGTGTTCTGCTGGTGAAGGAGGGACCGAAACACAGGCGGCCGATAAGAGAGCAGTGAGCACACAGGCAAGCGTATGCGGTCGCACAGCGGACAACAGTAAAATCTCCCCAGGCACCCGAGGGCACGTCTTCTTTTCAGGTTTGAGAATGCCGAAGCGGCTTGCGATCAGTGCCGCAAGCAGCAGCACCGTACATTCTGTGTGCGGTCATTTCAACCCGCCACTTCTCAGTCTGCTTCCGTCTTTTCGGCTGATTCACGCACGCGGGGACCGGCGGCATCGCGGACGCTACCGACCAGTTGTTCAACCCGTTGCAACGCGTCCTGCAGTTGCGGAAGGTCGCGAAAGCCGATGTGCAACGTGTATTCGCCGTCTTTGCCGGGTCGGATGGCGAACTTCTGCTTTAACTCCTGGGCGATTTGCTGCTGCAGCCACCGGGTCTGCATGTCGATGCCGGGTTTGCCAGGACCACTGGCGGTGGCCTTGTCCAGCAAATCCCGGACCGCTTTTTCAACCTGCCGGACCGACAGCGCCTTCGCTTCGGTCCTGCGCGCCATGGCTACCTGCCGTTTTGCGTCCAGCGGCAAGAGCGCTCGTGCATGCCCCATGTCAATCTTTCCCGTCGCGAGGAGCTTTTTCACGTCCTCCTGCAGTTCGAGAAGACGCAGCAAATTACTCACGGACGCGCGTGAGCGGCCGACGGCTTTCGCCACCTGCTCGTGCGTCAGGTCGAACTCGTCGGCGAGCCGCGACAGCGACTGCGCCTGGTCGAGCGGATTCAGGTCTTCGCGCTGCAAATTCTCGATCAGTGCCACCGCAAGCGCCGACTGATCGTCGAGCTCGCGTACCACGACCGGCACTGTGGTAAGCCCGGCAACTTTCGCCGCACGCCAGCGGCGTTCTCCCGCCACGATCTCGTAAGGCTGACGCGCGGATCCGTCGGCCGGAGCCTTCAACGGACGGACGATCAGCGGCTGCAGAACCCCCTGCTCGCGAATGGAGTCGGCGAGCTCTGCAAGGCCCGCTTCCGGCAGGTGCTGCCTCGGTTGGTAGCGCCCGGGACGAAGATCGTCCACCGGCGTTTCGACCACGACGCTCGCCGCGGTGCCCGTCTCCGGACCCGTGCCGCTGCGAGCCCTCGATTCCAGCAACGCTTCAAGCCCCCTGCCCAGCCTCTTCTGTTTGCTCATTGGCGTCATCGCTCAGGCCTAAGTTGTAAATCCTGCACCCGCAATCATCTCACGGACGGTCGCCGGAGTTCAGCGCGCCGTTTGAGCAGTTCCCCTGCGCACTTCAGGACACTGCTGTTCGAAGCACGCGCGTAATCGGTGACCCGAAATGAGGCCGCGTCCTTTCGGGTACTATTGCGCCTCCGGCGGCCTGCGACAGGCGACGCCCTCAAGTCCCGACTCTTGCATATGACGCAGTACACAATGAGAGATGAACTCGATTCGACGTTGCGGGAGCTGACGCCGTACGCGATTACCCGCGCTGGTCGAAGGCGATGAAGATTATTCCTGTGCTGCAATCTTCAATAGTGGTTATATTACTTGCGTCCGCCACGGCCGCTATTGCCGAACCATGGGCAGCACCCGGCGACACGCGACTGCGCAGCGACCTGCAGTTGCTCGATGATGCCGGCGCCATCGACGTGCCGCTGACTAGCTGGCCACTTTCCTGGGATGACATCAGTCGAAGCCTCGCAAACGTGGACGGCGCGAGTCTGTCGGAAACTTCGTGGACTGCCTACGACAGGCTCAAGAGACAGGCCGCGCGGGAAACGTCTGTCGGTGAGGCCGGTTATCGCATCGCTGCCAGTGCCGCGAGTGATCCGCGCATCATTCGCTCATTCGAGTACACACCGAGAGAAGAGGGCGAGCTGTCGGCCGGTGTATCGTGGGTCGGCAACCACTTTGCACTGAACCTGAATGCTTCGCTGGTTTCAGACCCGTTCGATGATGACGAGATCCGGCCGGACGGGACGTATCTTGGCCTGTCAGTCGGCAACTGGATGCTGTCGGCCGGCTGGCAGGAACGCTGGTGGGGACCGGGCCGCGACGGCAGCCTGATCCTGTCATCGAACGCGCGCCCGTTGCCTGCATTCAGCATCCAGCGAAAGAGCAGCAAGGCGTTTGACAGCAGGTGGCTCAGCTGGATCGGACCCTGGTCATTGGCGGCCTTCATGGGTCAGCTGGACGACGAGCGCGTGTTGAACGACGCACTGTTGTTCGGGCTTCGCATTAACTTCAAGCCCTTGAATGGCCTCGAAATCGGTCTCTCCCGAACTGCGCAATGGTGCGGTGACGGCCGTCCTTGCGGCTTTTCCGCGTTTAGTGACTTGCTGGTGGGCAACGATAATCGCGGGGTCAACGTCGATCCGGAGGATGAGCCCGGCAACCAGTTGGCCGGTCTGGATATTCGCTACGCTTTGCCGAAGAACATTCCGCTTGCGCTTTACATGCAATGGATCGGCGAGGACTCGCGCAGAGGTGGCCCGGAAATCGGCTCCTGGCTCCGGCAGTTCGGTATCGAGCACTGGGGCACCTTGGGCAGCCTGCAACACCGCACGCACGTGGAGGTGTCCGACACCAAGTGCCGCGAGGGTGGCTTCGGATTCAGCGAAACGAAACCCGACTGCGGTTACGAACACTCCATCTACCAGACCGGTTATCGGTACAACGGCCGCTCCATCGCTCACGGGATGGACGGCGATGGCCTGTCGTATTCGCTCGGTTCGACGTTGGTCCAGCCCGGAGGCCACAGCTGGAACCTCTCTTTGCGTTACATCGAAATAAACCGGGCGGGTATGCCAGCCGCGCGTCATACGCTGTCGGCCACGCCACAGGAGCTCACTGACGTGCAATTGACGCACGACCGGGCGACAGGCTTCGGTCGATTTCATGTGGGGCTGGGCCTTAGCCGGCTGGACGACGAGGTGAGTGGCGGCTCGTCCGAGGATATCGTGGCGTTCGTGGGGTGGAAATTGGGGAACGCCGCCCCATAACTGGTCCCTCGCGGACACCCTGAACGTACCGCCTGCCGGCCCCGCCACGGGCGCTGCTATTGCGATATCCTGTCACCATGACTCTCCCCGCCTTTCACCCGGCCGTTCGCGCCTGGTTCGAGCGCAAGTTCGACCGCCCCACCTCCGTGCAGGCAGAGGCATGGCCTGCGATAAAACAGGGTGGCCACACGCTGCTGGCGGCGCCG
>DATGQI010000253.1:0-20149 GCA_035304285.1 Woeseiaceae bacterium | reverse complement strand
AGGCCCTGCAACTGGATCGGGATGACGGTGTCGTTGCTACCGCCCATGCTCAGTTTCTCAGCCGGACCGGCCGGAATGACGAGGCGATGGCGTTGTACGAGCAGGTCATCGTACGCAATCCGCACGATGCGGCTGCGCTGGCAGCGTCGGCCGCGAGTAAATTGCAGGCTTTTCGCCAGGAAGGTGACCGAAGCTTCCTCGAAGCGGCCAAAATTGCCGCGCAACAGGCGGCAGACATGGACCCCCTCCTGTGGAAGCCGCTGTTCTCGCTCGCCACGATGGAGTGGTTCGACGGCAATATTGCAGCGGCGATCATTGCGAGCGAGGCCGCGATCGCGCGCGACGAAAACGAGTTCGTACTGGCGAATCTCGGCAGCTTCTACCTTTGCGACGGTGCTTTCGAAAAAGCGCGCAATGCATACACGCGCGCTCGCGAACTCAATCCCGGGTCATACGTCGGCGACGAATTCCTGGGAACTGCGTATTACTACCTCGGCGACTTCGAGCAATCGGTGAACTTCCGACAGCGGGCTATCGAGCGGCTGGGCGCCGGCGAGCCGGAGATCCACGAAATGTGGGGCAACCTCGGCGACTCCTTCCGCCAGGTCGGAGATCGCGACAACGCGGTATCGGCCTATCTTCGAGCAGCCGAGATAGCCGAGCGCGACTACCTGCGAGGCACCGCGCCCGCTTCCGATCGCGCTGCTCGCGCCTGGTACTACACGATTCTCGAAAGCCTGAAGCCCGGATCGGTTCCTGGAAACGTAATAGGCAGGATCGACGACGAGATAGACGAAATCGCGGCGGATTCGGCCTCCGCCACGGAGCTGCGCCGCATGGCGCAGACCTGGCTCGCGCGCGGCAGCCCGGACAAGGCCCGGGAAGCCCTGGAGCGCGCGACGGAAACCTGCCGCGGCTACGCGGATTATCCGGATGTCGCCTTGCTTGCCACCGCCGCGGCGCGGGAATAATCCTCGCGCTATCCATCCGGAATTTCCGGTTCCACCAGCCGCGCCAGGTGCTCGAGTGACTCCTGCCAGCCGAGATAACAGGACTCTGGTGGAATTACCTCGGGAATGCCTTCCTGGACAACGTTCAGCTCGGTGCCGCACGAGACTTCCTGCAGGGAGACGGTCGTCACCATTCCGCCTGGCAGGTTCGGGTCGTCGAACTTGTCCGTGTAGCGGATGCGCTCCCCCGGCACGAGCTCAAGATATTCGCCGCCAAAGGAGTGGCCGCTCCCCGTCGTGAAATTGCGGAACGTCATCCTGTGCGTACCGCCGACCGTGGCGTCCAGGGTGTGTACGGTGCACGTGAAGCCATTTGGTGGCAGCCATCGGCTGACTGCATCCGGCTCCGTGAAAGCCCGGTAGACCTTCTTTGGATCTGCTCGAAGCACGCGGTGCAGGCGGACGGTATTGGTGCGCATGTCAATCTCCTTCATCAGTGCATTTTGCTCATTGCCTGTTTGTCGAATGGCGCTCGCGGAGTTCGACACGTCCGAGAGTCCCCTTCCAGATGAAAACGCAGGTTGAATCACCGGGTTGAGGGAGCCGCGCGCGACAAGAGCGTTAAGGAAGTCCGACCCGCATCCGCGGGTCGGTCGGATGGTTGTGCCAATTTCCTTTTGTTCCATTTGCTTACACGTCACTTTTTGCAGACCACGCAGCTCGGGCCGTCAGGCCTTATTGCTTTGGGTTATAAGCAGGCGTAGGTTTCCTGCATAAGCAATAAGAACGCTCGCCTTCCCATGGCGCGCACAACAACAAGAACACGAGGGGACAACCATGAAGTGGCCAGTCTTGCGAACGGCTGTGTGTGCCGTTTTTTGTACTTTGTTCGGAGCTACCGTCAGTGCAGCGCCGCCCGATCATGCCCGTAACGCAAGGGCCATCGAGCGCCTGCAGGCGGACACCGGTGGCGCCGACGTACGCGTGCACCCCGCCACTGGCAAAGCGAGTTTCGTACGCGTTCCGCCCGGGCTTGCGCGAAAAGCGGCGGCTTCGACGCCACAGGCCCTCGAAACCGAGGCGACTACCTTCGTCAGCAGGCACGCGGAAGCCTTCGGCCTGCAGGTTGGCAGCACCGATCTCAAGCTCCGGAAGACCGAGCGCGACAAGCTCGGCAAGAAACACCTTACCTTCGTACAGGAGTACGCGGGGCTGCCCGTATTCGGCGCGCAGCTGAAGGTCCACTTCGATGAAAACGACGGACTGGCAGTCGTCACCGGCACCCTGATACCCGATATCGCGGTATCGGCGGCTCCTTCCCGCAGCATCGCCGAAGTTGAAGATGCGGCGGTGAAGTTCGTTGAGCCGAAGACGAACAGCCCGGCGCCGACGGCTCGCCGCAGCCGCCTGCTGATCTACCGTGAAGGTCTCGCGAAAGGCGTGGTGGGTGACAACCACCTCGCTTATGAAGTCGAGGTCGGCAACGGTATCGACGTGCGTGAGTTCGTCTACGTCAGCGCCCACACCGGAAAGGTCATCGACCAGATCACGGGTACGCCGGATGGGATGAACCGGCGCGCCTACGACGGCATGCACCTGCCAACCGTACCTCCCGGGTACCCCGATAGTCCGTTCTGGGTCGAGGGAGCCGCATTCCCGACCGGCGTAACCGAGGCCGACAACATGATCCTGGCCTCGCAGGAGACCTACGACCTGTTCGCCAACGCCTTCGGGCGCGATTCTTTCGACGGCGAAGGCGCGACCATGGATTCCATCTTTAATCGCGGCTACAGCTGCCCCAATGCTTCCTGGAACGGCACATTTATTTCCTTCTGTCCCGGGCTGACCACCGACGACGTCACCGGCCACGAGTGGACGCATGCGTATACCGAGTACACGGACGGCCTGATTTATGCCTGGCAGCCCGGCGCCCTGAACGAAGCAGCGTCTGACATCTTCGGTGAGACGCTTGACCGCATCAACGGTCGCGACGACATCCCAGGCGATGGCCCGCGCACGGCCGGCGAGTGCAGTGTGTTCACTATACTGCCGCCGACGGTGACGGTGAACTCACCGCCCGCCATTGCCGGCGTCAAATCGGCAGGCACCGCGGCGTTCGGGCCGCAGAGCTTCGACCTGACCGCTGACCTTGTCGAAGTGGACGACGGCGTCGGTACAGGCAATGACGGCTGCGAAGTGCCGTTCACCAGTGACGTCAACGGCAAGATCGCCTTCATGGACCGCGGCGTGTGTGGGTTTGCCGTGAAGGTGAAGAATGCGCAGGACAACGGAGCCATCGCCGCCATCATAGGCAACAACCAGGGTGGCACGGCCATCATCAACATGGCTGGTGATGACCCGACCATCACCATACCATCCCTGTCCGTCGTACAAAACGACGGTACGGCAATCAAAGGCGCTTTGACGACGGATACGGTCAACCTGAGCATGTCGCGCGGCGCCACGGGCAGTGATAATTCAACACGCTGGCTTGTGGGTGAGGACAGCACCGCTGTCGGCCTGACCGGCGCATTGCGCGATATGTCCACGCCCGGCTGTTACGGCCAGCCCGCCAAGGTCACCGACCCGGTGTACCACTGTGCCACCAGCGATAACGGCGGAGTGCATCTGAATTCGGGAGTCGATAATCACGCATATTCGCTGATGGTGGATGGTGGGAACTTCAACGGCCAGAGCATCAGTGGCATTGGCCTCACCAAGGCCGCAAATGTCTACTTCCGCGCGAAGACGCACTACCAGGGGCCAGCAACCAACTTCGCCGAACATGCCGATGCACTCGAGCAGTCCTGTGCAGATTTGGTCGGAAGCAACCTTTCTTCCCTCACTGACGGGACCCCGTCCGGTGAGGTGATCTCTGCCGGCGACTGCCAGCAAGTGGCCAAAGCCATCGCCGCTGTCGAGATGCGGACGCCCCCGACCCAGTGCGGCTTCGAACCGCTGCTCGCACAGGAGCCGCCGCCGCTTTGCGCCAGCCCGTCGCAGAAACGCAAGATCCTCCTGGCCGACTCGTTCGACAACGGCAATTCCTCGATGGCACGCTGGAAGCGGAGCCATGATGGAACGACGGCGGACTTCACCCCGCGCGAATGGTCGGTGGTGTCGGATTTGCCGGGCGACCGTCCCGGAAAGGCCTTCTTTGGCCCCGATGCGAACCTCGGCACCTGTTTGCCGGGTGGTGACGAGACCGCGGTGCTGCACCTGGACAGCCCGCAAATCTCGGTTCCAGCGTCTGTAGATTCACTGCGCATGGCCTTCGATCACTGGGTGGCGACCGAAGCAGGCTGGGATGGCGGCAACCTGAAGATCAGCGTAAACGGCGGTCCCTGGCAGCTCGTTGCACCGGGCGACTTCATCTACAACCCCTACAACGCTGCACTGTTCACCGCCGGCCAGGGAAACAGCAACCCGATCGCGGGCGAACCGGCCTTCACTGGCGCGGATGAGGGCAGCGTTTCGGGCAGCTGGGGCCGGTCGATCGTCGATCTCGCGCCGTACGCGAAAGCGAAAGACAAGATCCGCTTGCGCTTCGATATAGGCAACGACGCCTGCTTCGGGACGTTCGGCTGGTATGTCGACGACCTGTCGGTGTACGACTGCCGCTGATCGAAACCGGCAGGGAAGATCAAGGGCGCCCCGGACGGGGCGCCCTTTTTCCTGTAAAGCGCTTGCTGACGTTTATTGCATCGATGCAGCGGGCCCGGCAGTCTTGAAGGACCGCAGACTCAGCGCCTCGCCTCCCGCAACGCCGGTTGTCACTTTGAATGTGGCGACGTATTCAGTCGGTGCAATCGACCGGCCGCTGGCGGCGGGTGGATCAAGCGACACGAGTTCAATGCTGTAGCCGTCGTAACTCGCGTTTTTTTCCTCACTGGACGCGGTGTGCAGTTCCAGCGATTGGCGTGTACCGCCGGAGCGTTGCAGCCAGACGCGGACGATGGCATCGCCTTCCCAGACACAGGTTTCGCCCCTGGGGCAACGGGAATCCGAACTGACGCTATCGAACCCGACTTCGAGGCCTTCCGTGCCGACGATGGCGGACTGTCCGACATGCAACTCAAAGTTATCGCCAAGGCTGCTACTAACCGGTGTCGATGAACCGGCAGCGCAACCGGCGCTGAGGACGACGCCGAGCGAGAGCCAAAACAGACGCTTACGCATACGGCCTCTTCGTATTTCGGACATAGTCCTGGTCGCCTACGATTAAACTCGGGACGGAAGAGCTTATGCTTCGAGGCGCAAAAGTAAACCGAGCCGGATCCGGACGGTCCCTGGTAGACCCTTCCCAGCCAGAGATCGTCATCTACGAGCCGCGGCCGAACGGACGCCTGCGCCTGGTGGGCGCGGACTTCCTCACCCTCGTCGACGCCTGGCACGCGATGAACGAAGCCCCTCCGGAACTCATGGGGCAGCTCACCCATCGCTTCGAAAGCCCTAATCGCTACGGCCTGCCTGCGTTTTACACGCTGCACGTCTGGGCATGGAAGGAGAACCCGCTGGGCACGTTCGCGAACTGGCATTCGCGGGTGTCGTGCGATGCGTTTGCCGGCGCGCGTCACTGACGGCGCTTGCCTCATACGCCGGTACAAATCCTCAAGCCATCTGCACGAGCGCCTTGCGAAAACGAGCGTGCGCGATCGCGAAGAACACACCCCCGATCACGAGGATGGCGATTAGCTGCGGCCACACGACCGGCAGCCCCGCTCCGCGGTACAGGATCGCCTGGCTGCCCGTGACGAAATGCGTCATCGGCGCGGCCAGCATCACGGTCGCCACGGCATCGGGCATGCTCTCGCGGGGTGTGACGGCGCCCGAGAGAATCTGCATCGGAAACAGCGTGAGGATCACGAGCAGCGCGAACTGCGGCATCGTCCGCGACATCGTGGCCAGGAAAATGCCCAGCGAGGTCGTCGAAAACAGGTGCAGGCCCGCGAGCAACACGAACAGCCAGACGGAGCCGGTAATCGGCACCTGGAGGAGACCCTGTATGACGAACGTGAGCGAGAGCGCGGTCGCGATGAGCACCACCAGCCCCATGGACCAGAGTTTCGACAGCATGATTTCCGTTGGCGTCACCGGCATCACCAGCAGATGCTCGATGGTGCCGCGCTCGCGCTCCCTGATCAGGGCCGCGCCGGTGAGCGCGATCGACAACATGGTAACTATGCTGATGATCTCCATGATGCCGCCGAACCAGGAACGGTCGAGCCCGGGGTTGAAGCGCATGCGCAGCGCCAGCTCGACCGGCAGCGCAGCGGCGAATCGATGACCCTGAAGAAACTCGTCGACCTCTCCCATCGCGATCTGCTGTATCGCCCCGTTGCCGGCGAACGCCTGCGCCATCCGCGTGGCATCTACGTTGAGCTGTATCTCAGGCCGCCGGCCGGCCAGCAGGTCCCGTTGGAACCCCGCGGGTACTACGAGCGCGAAGGTGAACTCCCCGGAATCCAATCCGGCATCGAGTTCTTCCAGGGTGATCATGGCCGGACGCGTGAAATGCGGCGGGTAGAACGCCGAGGCGATGCGTCCGGATAGCGGCGAGCGGTCCTCGTCCACGATGGCGATTGCCGCATTGTTCAATGTCTCCGGCATGGCCGTCGCGGCGGTGTAAATCGCAGCCGTGAACGCGTAGACGATCAGCCCCAGCAGTAGGGGATCGCGCACGAGACTCCACAGCTCCTTGATTCCGAGCCGGTATACGTTACCTGCGTCTACCACGTTACGACTCCTGCTTTCTGAGGAACCAAACCGCTACGATGAGAAGGACGGGTACGGACAGAGCCATCGGCCATAATGCAGCGTGGAGATCGCCGAAACCCAGCGCCTTGCTGAAGACGCCGCGGCTGATCGTGAGCGCATAGCTTGCCGGAAAGATCTCACCGATCACGCGACCAAAACCCTCCAGTGACGACACCGGATTCATCAGGCCCGCGTACTGCACGACGGGTATCAACGTGACCAGGAACGTCAGGAAGATCGCAGCCACCTGGGTTCGCGTGAAAATCGAGCAGAGGAGCCCGATGCCGGTCGAGGACAGGACGAAGATCAGCATGGCGACCGCGAGCGTGAAGAAGTTCCCCTTCACCGGCACGCGGAAGACGAACAAGGCCAGCAGCATCATCAGGCCGAAATTGACGAGGCCGATGACCACGTACGGTGCCTGCTTGCCCAGCAGGAACTCGATGCGGGTCACGGGGGTGACGTAAAAGTTAACGATCGAGCCGAGCTCCTTCTCGCGCACGATCGACAGCGCCGTCAACATCGCCGGAATCAAAAGCAGAAGGATAGGAATCACGGCCGGCACCATGGCGGGCAGACTTCTCACGTCCGGGTTGTAGCGAAAGCGCGTCTCGACCGAGGCCATCGCCGTCGGCGTCTTTCCTAACCTTGTTCGCGACTGCTCGGCTAGCCAGCCCTGGTGAATGCCCTGCACGTATCCCCGCACCGTTTCCGCACGCATCGGCATTGCGCCGTCCACCCAGGCACCGATCTCGACATAGTTGCCGCGCTGCAGGTCGCGCGCGAAGCCGTGCGGAATCTCGATGGCCAGGGAAAGCTCGCCGGCACGCATGCGCCGGTCCAGCTCTTCGTAGTCGCTCAGCGGCGGCTGCTCGAGGAAGTAGGGAGAACCCGAGAGGTTAAGCACGTAATTGCTGCTCAGCAGCGTCCGGTCGCGGTCCAGCACCGCGAACGTAAGATCCTCCACGTCCAGGCTGATGCCGTACCCCAGCACGATCATCAGAAGCAGGCTGCCGAGCAGCGCCATCGCCCCGCGCACGGGATCGCGCCGCAGCTCGAGTCCCTCACGCAACGTGTAACTCGACGCCCTGCGCAGGTTGAAACGGTGCGCCCGGGTGGGTGGCGAACGTGATCCGGCGACATGCGGGAGCCGCATAGTTTCGATTGCCCCGTGACCCTCTTCACCCGCACCCGCGTCCTGCATGTAGAGGACGAAGGCATCCTCCAGCGTTTCGACGCCGCGTTTGCGGATCAGCTCGGCCGGCGGACCGTTCACGAGCACCTTCCCAGCATGCATCAGCGAGATTCGATCGCAGCGCTCGCCTTCGTTCATGAAATGCGTCGAGATGAAGATACTGACGCCCTCTTTGCGGGACAAATCGAGCAGCAGCCGCCAGAAGGCGTCCCGTGCGACCGGGTCCACGCCCGAGGTCGGCTCGTCGAGAATCAGTAGCTCGGGCTCGTGCACGATCGCCACCGCCAGGGACAGGCGCTGCCGCACGCCGAGCGGCAGTCTGTCGGGCAAGGCGTCCATCGACCCGGTCAGGCCGAAGCGCTCCGCCACCTCCCGCACGCGTGTATTAATCCGGTCCGCAGGCACATCGAAAAGCCGCGCATGCAGGCGCAGGTTCTGCTCGACCGTGAGCTCGCTGTAGAGCGAGAAGAACTGCGACATGTATCCGACGCGCCGGCGGGTGCCTATGTCGCGCGGTTCGACGCGGTGACCGAAAAGCCACGCCTCGCCCTCGCTTGCGGGCAAAAGTCCGGTTAGCATCTTCATGGTCGTCGTTTTTCCAGAGCCATTGGAGCCGAGAAAACCGAAGATCTCGCCGCGGGGTATGCGCAAGTTGACGCTGTCGACAGCGACGAAGTCGCCGAAGCGTTTCGTCAGGTTCTTAGCTTCGATCGCCATGCCCCCCTCCGCGGCCGGCTCGAATGGAGGGAGCTCGACCTCGACGTGCCCGCGTCGCACCTCCTCCGGCAAAAGCGCGATGAATGCCGCTTCCAGGGACTCCGCCTGCGTTCGCTGCAACAGGTCTCGCGGCGTGCCGGTCGCGAGGAGCCGCCCGCCATCCATCGCAACGAGCCAGTCGAAGCGGCTGGCTTCATCCATGTACGCCGTCGCGACAATGACGGCAATCTCGGGGCGGTCGGCGCGAACGGCGTCGATCAGGTTCCAGAACTGGCGCCGCGAGAGTGGATCGACGCCGGTCGTCGGTTCGTCCAGGATCAGCAGCGCCGGATCGTGGATCAGCGCGCAGCACAGCCCGAGCTTCTGGCGCATGCCGCCGGACAGCTTTCCTGCGGGACGATCGAGGAACGGATACAGCCCGGTGATCCTCGTCAGTCCGTCGATTCGCCGCCGCCGCTCGGCGGCATCCTGGCCGAACAGGCGCCCGAAGAACTGCAGGTTCTCGTCCACCGACAGCGTCGCGTACAGGTTCCGGCCCAGCCCCTGCGGCATGTAAGCGATCCCGGGACCGACGGCTTCTCGGTGCCCTGTGAGCGACATGTCGCCGCCGAGCACCCGGACAGTGCCGTCCTGCACTTTGCGCGCGCCCGCTATCAGCGACAACAGGCTGGACTTGCCGACCCCGTCGGGCCCTACGAGGCCGAAGAGGCAGCCCGCCGGAACGGAAAGATCGACGCTGTCCAGGGCCACTGCCTTGCCGTAACGCAGGCTGACGTCCTTCAAAATCACGACGGGTGCCGCCGCGGAGGCGGGGGCCGTGGTGCTCACTGCGGTACCCGGGCTACCAGGTTGTCGGGCCAGGGCGTGCCGGGGTCGAGCTTCACCCAGGCGACGCCCGGCAAGCCCGTTTTCACCTGGGTCAGATATCGCTGCAGCAGTTCCCGGTCGATTCGGGCCCGCACGCGGAACATCAGCTTCTGGCGTTCTTCCCTGGTCTCGACCGTCCTCGGCGTGAACTGGGCGATATCCGCAACGAACGAAATCTCAGCCGGGATCACATACTCCGGCACCGCGTCCAGGACAATGCGTGCTTCGGTCCCGAGTCCCACGCGTCCGACTACCGTCTCCGGCAGGAAGAATGTCATGTATACGTCGCCCAGATCGACCACGTTGAGCACCGGAGCACCGGGACTCACCACTTCGCCCGGCTGCGCGATGAGGTATTGCACCCGGCCCGGGCGCGGAGAGAAGAGAATACTGTCCCTGATGTCAGCCTCGACCCGCCCGACCGTTGCGGCCACCGCCTCGACGGCGTACTCGGAGCCCTCCACCTGCGTTCGCGCAGCGCTGATCGCGGATTCCGCGGCAACCGCCTGCGCGCGCGCCGCTGCGACGGCGGCGCGAGATGCCCGAACCTGGGCGCGGATGTCATCAAGTTCCTGCTGGGGCATCGCACGTTCCCGTGCCAGCTCCTCGGCACGCACGAGGCGCCGCTCGGCCGCATCGAGGGCGCTTTCCGCTTCTACGATGTTCGCTCGAGCGGCCGCGAGCTCGCTCTCGCGCATCGCCACCTGTGCCTTTGCCGTAGCAACGGACGCGATCGCCTGCCGGCGCATTGCCATAGCTTCCTGCCGCTGCGCCTCCAGGGTGCTGGTCTGCATGCGCACGAGTGGTTGCCCGGCTTCGACGAATGCGCCTTCCCGTACGAGGATCTCGTCGATGCGTCCGCCGAGTTTCGCGGAGACGTCGATCTCGGTCGCTTCGATGCGGCCGTTGCCGCTTGCGAACCCCGGGCCGGGCCCTTCCGGCTGGAGCATGCGCCACAAGAGTACGAGGACCACCGCCGCCCCGGCGATAGCCGTGCCCAGGATCAACGTTCTCCTGTTCATTGCATCCATCGTATGTCCCAAGGCAGTGGACTTGAATACAGGCCGCGCTGCGCCGGCCGAACCGGATCGGCCGAGTGCCGGAATACGCTGGCTGCCTGATGCGTGAGCTTTAGGTGGAGGTCGCGAGCAACGGTGATGGTGCCGTTTTTTCGCAGGCAAAGGATATCACCGTCCACCAGGAAGTTCGTGCGGCAGCGGCATCGACCGTCCTCATCTTCGCCGCGGGTTGTACTGCCAGCGGTAGCCGAGCCGCCGGATGCGTATGCCCGGTGAGACCGGACCAGGCAAGGGCCAGGGCCAGGAACCCCAGCACGACGAGGATCAGTCCTGCTCCACGCCGCACGACGCCCCTCCTCCGCCAGGCAGCGAGTTTTGCGGCGGACGCGCCGGCGAGCAACAGCGCGGGTGCGGTGCCCAGCCAGAATGCGAACATGACCAGGGCGCCGGTACCGGCACTGCCGCCGGTCGCCGCGAGCGCCACCGCACTGTAGACGAGTCCGCAGGGAAGCGCGCCCCAGAGGAAGCCTGCACCGACGGCGCGCGCCGGTGTTGAAATGGGCAGGAGGTGACGGCTCAGCGGGGCCAGCCGCGTCCACAGTGATGCACCGGTACGCTCCAGTATCGCGAGGGTTTTCCAGTTAAACGCCAGGTCCAGGCCGAGGGCGATAACGAGTAGTCCTGCCATGACCCGCAGTACCAGCAGGCCGGCGTCGAGTCCCGCCGTCCGCGTTATGAGTGAACCGCCGAGTCCGGCGATAGTTCCGAGCAGGACGTAGAAGCCGAGGCGTCCGGCGTTGTACAGCACCCGGTGCAACCATGCGCCCCGGACGTCCGTTCTCTGCTTCTCGAAGAGGACAACCATCGCACCGCACATGGCGATGCAATGCGAACTGCCGAGCAGCCCGGCGAGGAACGCCGAAGGCAGCAGGAGTTCCGGATTCATCGCCGATCGGGCCGAGGACCGGATTGACGCGCGGATCGATAATCGGCGTGGTCAGCATCGAGTTCTTCAGCGGATTCGGCACGGGGCTTTGCATCGTCATCCATGACGACGCTCCAGGCGGGCGAGCTCAGGTCGTCGAACTGGCCGGAGGACACCGCCCAGAAGAACGCCCACACGGCGATAGCGACCAGTATGAGTCCAAGGGGTATCAGCAGGTAGAGAATAGTCACGCCGGAACCTCGCGTTGTGCGGGTACACGAGGTTCTGCCCGTGAGAGCACCTTCGGGCCGTTCCCGACCTGCCGCTGCACTCGCGTCGCGTTCGCGACCACGACCAGCGAACTCAGGGACATACCGAGCGCCGCCATCCACGGCGCGAGCATCCCGGATGCCGCGAGCGGCACGGCCGTGAGGTTGTATGCGATAGCCCACGCGATGTTCTGTCGGATGATACGGCGGGTGAAGCGGGCAACCCGGACACCATCCACCACGCTGCCAAGCCGCTTTCCCAGTACCACCGCATCCGCCGTTGCGCGCGCCAGCGCCGTGCCCGCGTCGAGCGCTATGGAGGCGTCTGCGGCCGCCAGCACCGGTGCGTCATTGATGCCGTCGCCCACCATGACGACTTTTGTGCCGCCAGCACGCAGTTTCCCGACAAGCGATACCTTGTGCTCAGGGAGCATTGCGGAGTGCCATTCCCTGATCCCCAGTTTGACTGCAACGGACGCGACAGCGGCTTCGCGATCGCCACTGGCGATCAACGTGCGAAAACCTGCACTTTGAAGCGCGTGCAGTGTTTCCCGCGCGTCTGCACGCACTTCGTCGCCGATAGCGAACTGCGCGACCATACCTTCTTCGCTTCCGAGCAGCACGTGCGTGCAGGACTGATCCGCAAACGCAGCCGGAAAGGGTGTGCTGACCAGGCCCGCGACAAACGCCGCGCTACCGATACGCCATCGCGTGCCGTCCACATCGGCTTCCACGCCCTGCCCCGCGGCGATATCGATTTCACCAATGGTGAACTCGCCCGGTCGTTCGTGCGCAGCGAACGCCCGCGCCAGCACGTGCGTCGACGCGGTCTCGATTGCGGCCGCAAGCGCCAGGCATCGCGAGGCGCTCCAGTCGTCGCGGTAACACTCCGTCCGCTGCACGGTAGGGCGGCCTTCCGTGAGCGTTCCTGTCTTGTCGAATACCAGCACTGCGCCGTGCCCCAGCACTTCAAGCAAGCGCGACCGCACCAGCAGGAACCCGTTGGAAGCCAGCGTCGAAGCGGCTGCCGCGAGCGCGGTCGGCGTCGCCAGCGCCAGGGCGCAGGGACAGGTGACAACCAGCGTTGCCAGGACGACTTCGAACGCGCGCGAAGGGTCGATCTGCGACCACACTGCACCAGTGAGAGCTACCAGGATCAGCACACCGACGACGAAGTAGCTCGCGACCCGATCCGCGAGCTGCGCAACCGGTGGCCGGTCCGCTTTGGCTCGTTCGAGCAAGCGACCCACTTCCGCGAGACTGGTGCCGGCGCCCGTGCGGATTACCCGCACGTTTCCGATACCGTCCCGGTTGATGCTTCCCGCCAGCACCTGCATCCGGGAGGACCGCCGGACCGGGAGCGATTCGCCGGTCAACATCGATTCGTCTACGAAAAGATTTCCAGATTCAACCTCCCCGTCCACGGGCATGACGTCGCCCGCCCGGATGCGAACAACCTCGCCCGCCCGCAGGCTATCGACGGAAACCGTCTCCTCACTCCCGTCATCGCGAACGCGGATCGCTGCATCGGGCAGCAGGCTCGCCAGGGCGTATGCCTGGTCTCCCGAACGGTGCCGTGCGCGCATTTCGAGAAAGCGCGACGCAGAGAGGAACAGGACGAACATGGCTACGGAATCGAAATAGATCTCGCCCTGGTCCAGCAGTGTTGCGCGCACAGACGCGACGAATGCGGCAGCGATGGCGATCGCCACCGGCAGGTCCATTCCCGGCGAGCGAGCGCGCAGACCGCGCCATGCGCCGCTGAAAAACGGCCGTGCCGAATAGAAAACGATCGGCAGCGAAATCAGCAGGCTGACCGTGCGCAGGAACTTTTCGATTGCCCCGTCGATTCCGAAGAAATCCCCGGCATAGAGCGCAACGGCGAACATCATGACCTGCATGCCGGCTGCGGCGGCGACCAGCAACCTCTTCAGCGCACGTCGGTACTCATCGTGCGCCGGATCCGCGGCGTGACCGGCCGCGAGTGGACGCGGACGGAAGCCGACAGCAGCCAGGGTGTCGAGCAGCTCGCTGAAAGGCATTGCCGCGGCATCCCACCGAATCACGGCGCGCCGCGTGGCGGGGCTCACCGTGACGGACTCCGTGTGTCCCTGGCGTTTCAGTGCATTCTCGAGAAGCCATACGCAAGCCGAACAGTACATGCCGCCGACCTCGACGGTCGTCTCGGCAGAATCCCCTTCACGATGGACAAAGCGCGACTGCATGTCCTCGGTATCGTAGTGAGCCCACTCCGAGGGTTGCGGACGCAAGCCGGCATCCGGATCAGGACGGCTGCGGTACTCGTAATATGCGCTCAGGCCATTGGCATGGATAAGCTCGGAAACCGCCTTGCAACCTGCGCAGCAGACTGGCTCATACCTGTCGGCCACGCGAGCACTGATCTCCGGGCCGGATGGCACAGGCTCTCCGCAGTGGTAACAATCGTTTTTGCCGGACATGTCAGGACGCCGGCTCCCCCGATGCCCGTTCCAGCACGGGGGGCGCATCCGCGTAGTCGCTTACGAGGTAATCCGGGCGAGTGAGCGCAAGGTAAATCGTCAGGAGGCATCCCGCGACCGTGAGCGCGGGTATGGCAATGATGAGCCATACCCACGGATTCCGTTGCCAGCGTTCCTGCGGGACGACTTCGTCTACTGCCGCCATCTCAGAGGTTCTCCAGCGGACCGCGGAAGCGGCTTTCCTCGACTATGCGGATATCGCTGCCGTCGGTCGACTCGAGGTAAAAGACGACCGTGTGTCCACCCGACGCATGCTCATGCGGCACCGTTACCGACACCGGCAAAGTGAAAACAGATTCTCCGGCAACGGAGAAGCTCGGATTCGACTCGAGCCTGATGCCTTCTATGCCTCCAACCCTCAGAACATAATCGTGCGGTGCGTTGTGCTTGTTCACGACCCGGACTGTATAGGTATTCTGGATTCCGGCACGCCCTACATCGCGATACAGGGCGTTACGGTCGCGAATGACGTCCAGGATTACCGGCTTCGTCAGCGCGAGCGACGACACCAGTGCGATGACCAGCGTGGCCAGGATAGCGCCGTACACGACGGTGCGCGGGCGTAGCAACCGATAGTTCTTGTGCTCCATGGCGCGTTCGGTGCTGTAACGGATCAGGCCGCGCGGATAATTCATCTTGTCCATCACCGAGTCGCACGCGTCGACGCAGGCGGCGCAGGCAATGCACTCGTACTGCAAGCCTTTGCGTATGTCGATCCCGGTGGGGCAGACCTGTACGCAAAGTGTGCAGTCGACGCAGTCACCCTGCCCCTGAGACTTGTGATCGCTGCCGCGCCGTCGCGCGCCACGGGGCTCTCCACGGTCGGTGTCGTATGTAACGATCAACGTATCGTTGTCGAACATCGAACTCTGGAAGCGCGCGTACGGACACATGTACTTGCACACCTGTTCACGCATGAAACCGGCATTGCCGTAGGTAGCGAAGCCGTAGAACAGGACCCAGAATACTTCCCAGGGACCCGCGCTGAACGTTGCGAGACGCACAGTCAGTTCATCTATGGCCGAGAAGTAGCCAACGAAGGTGTATCCGGTGAAAAGGGCCAGCGCAATCCAGCAAACCTGTTTCGCGGTTTTTCTCCAGGCCTTGTCGAAATTCCACGGCCCCTTATCCAGCTTCATCCGCCTTGACCGATTGCCCTCGATAGCGGATTCGATCCAGGTAAATGCCTCGGTCCAGACGGTTTGCGGGCAGGCGTAGCCGCACCATATCCTGCCGGCGAGTGCCGTGAAAAAGAACAGGCTGATCGCGGCCATCACGAGCAACAGCGCGAGATAGATGAAGTCCTGCGGCCACAATGTAAGGCCGAAGATATAAAACTTGCGCGCCGGGAGATCGAAGAGAACGGCCTGCCGGCCTTCCCAGCGCAGCCACGGTCCCAGGTAGAAGATTCCGAGCAGCACGAACATTGCCAGCCGCCGCAACGTGGCGAAGCGGCCCTTGACTTCCCTCGGATAGATCTTGCCTTCGCTACGGTACAGCTTGCCGTACTCGTAGCCGGCGGCAGTGTTGTCGTTCATGCGATGCTCAGCGCGTACCGATGCCGGGAAACTCTCCGGCCGCGGGTCCCCGGCGCTTGCGCCTGATGAGTCGCATGGTGAACCAGCCGGCTATCCAGCCGTTGGCCCATAAGAAGAAAAAACCCATAGCATAACCAGCGTAGCGACTCTCGATGGAATGGACATTGATGGCTTCCACGAGCACCAGCGGGTCGACGAATGCGAAGAACAGCACGGAACAGACGGATGCCGTCAGGAACGACATCCAGGAAAGGACCGCGATCTTCTGGACGTCACGTGTCCATTCCGGGTAAGCGCTGTCTTCGGGGTCGCCCATGGCTACTGGGAAAGGCTGTATACGTAGGCAGCCAATATGTGCGCGCGATCCGGGCCGATCAGGTTGGCGTGCGCCGGCATTTTCCCCTGGCGTCCCTCGACGATGCTCTTGCGGATCTCCCGCGGTGAGCTTCCGTACAGCCAGACGTCGTCTTTCAGGCTCGGAGCGCCAAGCACTTGCATCCCTCCGCCGTCCGCCCCGTGACAGGCGATGCAGACCGTCATGTAACGCGAGTGAGCAGGCGACGCAGTATCCATGCCGTCAGGAATCGTTTGCACGAAGCTCACCATGTCCTCGACCGACTCTTCGTCCGGAAATACCGCGCCGAGCGGTGGCATGACGCCGCTGCGACCATTAAGGATGGTTTCCTTGATCTGTTCCGGCGTCCCGCCCCACTGCCAGGCTCCCGAGGTCAGGTTCGGAAAACCCGGTGCGCCCAGGGCTCCCGAGCCATGGCATTGGGCGCAATAGTTGGCAAAAAGGCTCCGGCCGATGGAGAGCGCTTCCGGGTCGTTCGCCACGTCTAAAAGCGGCATTGCCCCGAAGCCCGCGAAGATCGGACCGTACCTCTCCTCGGCAAGCGCCATTTCGGCGTCGTACTGTCCGCTTTGCGTCCAGGATTTCAGGCCCGCAAAATCACCGAGCCCGGGATACAGGAGGAGATACAGCGAACCCCAGATCAGCGTGAGCACGAAAAGGTAAAGCCACCACATCGGCAGCGGGTTGTTCAACTCGCGAATGTCCTCGTCCCAGACATGAGCTTCGGACGCCTTTATCTCCTCCGGACTGGACCGCTGGCGATTGGTCCAGAACACCAGCCAGAAGCACGCCAGCATGCTGACGATAGTTCCGACAGCGATGTACCAGCTCCAGGCGCTGCTCATTTCATTCGCTCCGTGTCCTTCTGCGGAGGCTTGTCGTCGTCTTCCAGCGGCATCCGCGCGGCCTCATCGAATTGTGACTTCTGTTTTCGGCTCCACGTCCAGGCCCAGAGGGCGACGAACAGAATAAGGAGCAGGACGGTGATCAAACCGCGCAGGTCGCCCATGTCCATTTCAGCACTCCCTTTGCAGTTACCGAGCCGAGCGCACCGTGCCGAGCTTCTGGAGGTAAGCAATCAGCGCGTCCAGTTCGCTCTGGTCGGCGACCGCCTCGGCGGCACCTTCGATCTGCTCGTCCGAGTAAGGGTCGCCGAGGCGCCGCAGCGCTCGCATCTTGCGCGCAACCAGCTGCCCGTCTACCGCGGTTTCGGCCAGCCATGGATACGCCGGCATGTTGGAATCCGGCACCAGTTCCTGCGGCTTGATCATGTGAATCCGGTGCCACTCATCGCTATAGCGCCCTCCCACTCGAGCAAGGTCCGGGCCTGTGCGCTTGGAGCCGAACTGGAATGGCCGGTCGTACACGAACTCGCCGGCGACTGAATACGGTCCGTATCGCTCGGTCTCGCTTCGAAACGGGCGCACCTGTTGAGAATGACATCCGTAGCAGCCTTCCCGCACATAGATATCGCGCCCGGCGAGTTGCAGCGGCGGATAAGGTTCTATGCCTTCGTAAGGCTCGGTGGCGGAGGAACTGGCCATCAGCGGAACGATCTCGATGAGGCCCCCGACACTGATCACCACGACGATCAGGATCGACATCAAGCTGATGTTCTTTTCCACTCTTTCGTGGTTCATGCTGCGTGCCTCACGCCGGTTGTACCAGCGGAACCGGCCTGGGCTTGACCTTTCGCACCGTCATCCACACGTTGAACGCCATTATGAGCATTCCGGAAAAGAAGACGACACCACCCAACAGGCGGAGGCCGTAGTAGGGATAGGTGAACTTGACGGTCTCGATGAACGAGTAGGTCAACGTGCCGTCATCGTTCAACGCACGCCACATCAGGCCCTGCGATATCCCGGAGATCCACATGGAGACGGCGTACAGGACCACGCCGATGGTCGACGTCCAGAAATGCACGTCAACGAGGCGCGTGGAGTACATGGCTTCCTTGCCGAACAGCCGCGGGATCAGGCAGTAGAGAGAGCCGATCGTCATCATCGCCACCCAGCCGAGAGCGCCGGAGTGCACGTGGCCGATGGTCCAGTCGGTGTAGTGCGAGAGGGCGTTTACGGTCTTGATGGACATCATCGGACCTTCGAAGGTCGACATGCCATAGAACGACAGGGCCACGATCATGAACTTCAGGATCGGGTCCGTGCGCAGTTTGTGCCAGGCACCCGACAGCGTCATGATTCCGTTGATCATGCCTCCCCAGGACGGGGCGAAGAGGATGATGGAAAATACCATCCCGATCGACTGCGCCCAGTCAGGCAGCGAGGTGTAGTGCAGGTGATGCGGGCCCGCCCACATGTAGATCGCGATCAACGCCCAGAAATGCACCACGGAAAGGCGGTAGGAGTAAACCGGGCGGCCAGCCTGCTTCGGCACGAAGTAATACATCATGCCGAGGAAACCGGCTGTCAGGAAAAAGCCGACGGCATTGTGCCCATACCACCATTGCATCATGCCATCGACGACGCCCGAGTAAATCGAGTACGACTTCCACAGCGTGACCGGGATTACCAGGTTATTGAATATATGCAGCACCGCGACGGTGATGATGAACGCTGCATAGAACCAGTTCGCAACATATATGTGCTTGACCCTGCGCTTCGCGATGGTGCCGAGAAACACCACGGCATAGGAAACCCAGACAATCGCGATCAGCACATCGACAGGCCATTCCGGCTCCGCGTACTCCTTGCTCTGGGTGATGCCCAGCGGCAAGGTAACGGCAACGAGCAAGATGACGGTTTGCCAGCCCCAGAACGTGAATGAGGCCAACCTGTCGAAGGCGAGCCTTACGTGGCAGGTACGTTGCACGACGTAGTACGCCGTCGCGAACAATGCCGAGCCGCCGAACGCGAAAATGACTGCGTTGGTATGCAGCGGGCGCAGGCGGCTATAGGTTAGCCACGGCAAGTCCATGCTCAGCCACGGCCAGATCAGCTGTGCTGCAATGAACAGCCCGACCGCCATGCCGACGATGCCCCACACAACGGTCATGATGGCAAATTGCCGGACAACCGTATCGTTATAATTCGACTGCGACTTCACTTTGTTCCCGGTCCATCGTTCCGCACAGAGCGGTTCGTGTTCTCTTACGAATGATTCTTATTCGCGTACTGCAGACCAATGCAGAACTTGATAGTAAGGCACGGAAAGCAATAACCAAACAGTCGCGGCGCCGCTTGACCGGCTTTTGCGGCTGCTATTTACTTTCGCGTTTCACTTCATGGCACCATCAACGACTGATGGCTGGAGATGCGCATGGATCTCGACACGCTTGCCAAACTCGGGGAATTTGTTGGCGGCTTTTTCGTAGTGCTTTCCCTGGTCTACCTCGCGCACCAGGTTCGGATGAACACCAAGTCGCTACGCTCGGAGAACTACGCGCGCCTGCTCGAACGGATGTCGACGCTGCAGTCGCGGGTAGCGGCGGAGCCGGACCTGAACCGTGTGTTCACGGTCGGCTCAGAAGACCCGGGCCGCCTTACCCGTTCGGAGCGGATACGTTATGCGTGGGCGCTCTACGACATGTTCGGCACAGCTGAATTCATGTTCCATCAGTCTCGTGCCAAGGCGTTACCTAAAGGTGTGTGGACACGCTGGGAGGCGACCATCGGGTGGTGGTTTTCGCATCCTGGCGTGCGCGCGTGGTGGGCCGCGAAGCCCTCCCCCCTTACCGCGGACTTCGAAGCCTTCGCTGGCAGGTTGATCGAGGACAAGCGCTTTGATGCGGCGGCCGTCGATCGCTGGCATCGCTTTGTCAACGGCGAGGGGCTGTCGATACACCCCCCGGCGACAAGCGGCGGCGACGGGACGCGAGTGCCGGGCCGGGAAACCGGGAAACTCCACGAACGGACCAGAAATTCGGCGGACGCTGACGACTGCGCTCTCTAGGATGCTTTGAGTCGCATCTCATGATCATCGGAGGCAAGGATGCCGCGACCACTACGCTTGCATGTACCAGGCGCGCTGTACCACGTCACGTTGCGTGGGAATCATCGGCAGAACATCTTCCACACG
>DATGQI010000252.1:0-5541 GCA_035304285.1 Woeseiaceae bacterium | reverse complement strand
GTCGTCAAAATAGCCTTTCAGCCAGCGCCGCTGCTCCTTCGTCCAGTCGTTACGTTGCAGGAAGCGGATGCCTTCGCCGCCCAGGTCCGGGAGGATGCTGTGGTTCAGCAGTGCATATTGCTCGGTAACCAGCAGCGTGGCGCGCCTGCGTATTTCTTCCATCAACTGCTGGGGCGTCAGCTTATCCGGCCCCGGGGCCGGCGCACCGAGTTCCAGGCGCTGCTTCAGGGCGGCGACCCGTATTTCGAAGAATTCATCGAGGTTGGTACAGGAAATGCACAGGAAGCGCAGGCGCTCGAGGATGGGGTTCGATTTGTCCGCGGCCTGGTCCAGTACACGCCGGTTGAACTCGAGGGAACTCAGTTCCCGGTTGATGTATGGGTCGGAAATCGCGGCGGAGAAGGCGTCCACGTCAGGGCTTGGCTTCAGGTGATGTGAGAACGCCATAGTAATGCGCGGGAAGGGCGGCGGCGACGCGCGACTTCACAGGAAGGTCGGCGCGTACCAGACACCGCCCAGGACAGTCTGTGCGGAAGCGCCTGTCACTTCCGGGAGGTTTCCCGGCTGCCGGTCGAGACAGCGCTTGGCGAGCCATGCGAAAGTAGCCGCCTCGACCCACTCCGGTTCGATGCCATGGCCTGCGGTCGACTCGACAATTGCGTCCGGCAGCTGCTCCTTCAGCCGGCGCATGAGCAGGCCGTTTCGCACTCCACCGCCGCAGGCCAGCACCCGCTTGACGCCCGGGGCGTATTGCCGGATGGCGTTTGCGATGGTCGTCGCCGTCAACGCAACCAGCGTTGCCTGCACGTCCTCGTCCCAGATCGATTCCAGCTTCGTCACGCCAGCAAGGCTTCTTTGCAGCCATGCAAGATTGAAGTACTCGAAGCCCGTGCTCTTCGGCGGCCGGCAGCGAAAGTAGGGATCGGCAAGGAGGGCGGAAAGCAAATCCTCCGAGACGCGGCCACCGCCGGCCCAGTTGCCGTCGCTGTCGAAGTTGAGATTCTTCCGGGACTGTACCCACGCATCCAGGAGGGTGTTGCCCGGACCCGTGTCGAAGCCGAATACCGTACCACCCTGCGGCGGCAGCATGGTGATGTTGGCGATTCCGCCGATGTTCAGCACGACGCGGTGTTCATCCGGATCCGAAAGGAACCACTTGTGAAAGCCGGTCGCGAGCGGGGCGCCTTCACCGCCTAGCGCCAGGTCACGGCGACGGAAGTCGGCAACGGTGGTCAGGCCGGTGCCGGCGGCGATGATGTTGGGGTCTCCGATCTGCAGCGTGAACGGCCGATCCGCCCGGGGCAGGTGCCGTATCGTCTGTCCGTGGCTGCCGATGGCGCGAACCTCCGCGCGGTCGACACCGCTCTCGTCCAGCAACGCCTGCGCGGCCTGCATGAAGCACTCGCCAACCCAGGTATCCAGGCGGCCTACCGCGTCGACATCGCAGCTGCCGGGATGGCGGCTGGCGTGCTGCAGCTCCGCCCGGAGGTCCTGCGGGTAGTCGACGCTCAAGGTGGACCGGGTGGTGCAGGTGTGTTCCCCGATCTCGAACAGGCCCGCGTCGATGCCGTCCATGCTGGTGCCTGAGAGCAGGCCGATGTAGAGCTCCGTCACGCCAGGGCGTCGCCGCCATCGCAGGAGCAGGCGATCCTGTAACTGAAGGTATCAGTCCGAGGCCAGCGCAACCTGCGTTCTCTTGTACTGCTGGAGCTCGCTCATGATCGGCTCGGCCGCAGCCAGGAAATCCGCTTTGTATTCTTCCTTGATGGGATCCGCCTGGGGCAGGGGAACGGTGCGCGGATTCCGGTGGACACCGTTCAGACGATACTCGTAGTGGAGGTGAGGCGCGGTTGCGAGACCGGTGGCGCCGACGTAACCGATTACATCTCCCTGGCGCACGCGGCCGTTCATTTTCGCAGAAGAGGCGAACTTCGACATGTGCGCGTACAGCGTCGTGATGTTGCCGCCATGCTGGATGATCACGGCGTTGCCGTAACCGCCGTGTCGGCCGCGATGGATGATCTTGCCGTCGCCTGCCGCCTTGATCGGCGTACCACCGGGTGCCGCATAGTCGACGCCGCGGTGCGCGCGAATGGTGTTAAGTATCGGATGGCGGCGCTGCGGGTTGAAGCTCGAGCTTATACGAGTGAAGTCGACAGGCGCGCGCACGAAAGCCTTGCGTACGCTCCGGCCGTCCGGCGTGAAGTAATCGGCGCGCCCCTCCTTGTCTACGTAGCGAATCGCCTGGAACGTCCGGCCATTGTTGTTGAACTCGGCCGCTACGATCTGCCCGGAGGTGACAAATTTGCCGTCCTGGTAAATCTCTTCATACAGGATGTAGTAGTCGTCGCCCTTGCGGATATCCAACACGAAATCCACATCCCAGGCGAAGATGCCGGCGAGGTTCATGATCAGCTTGTCCGGCATACCGGCAGACGCGGCGCTTTCGAACAGGGAAGACTCGATTCGCCCGTACGCAAGTCGCTTCTGTATGTCGATCGGCCGGTCGATGATTTCCGCGATATACCCCGATTCACCGCGGGATACCTTCAGGGCATTGGTGAGGTCTAGCTCCCGGTAAAGGCTGACCAGTTTTCCGGCCTCGTGTTCGATCTTCAGTTGGTCGCCGGGACGGAGCATGCGCAGATGCTTGCCGGCTTCAGGGAGGTTCACGATCGCAGCGAGGTTCCCGAGGTCCAGCTTGTGCTGGCGGAACAGCCGGTCCAGTGTATCGCCGGAGCGGATCCTGAATTCAAGGGAGTCGTACTGCGGCACGGCCTTCATTTCCGGCAGCCGCTTCGCCGTTGCGAGCTGTATCGGCGCCAGCTCTTCGTCGACCGCGCGGACACTGGCTATGTCATCGCGTATAGACGCAAGCTCATCGGCATCAACTGGGGGTGGGGTGGTGCTGTCCTCTTCGCCGGACAGCGACAGCACCAGTAATGCGATCAGGGGCAAGCCGAGGCCGACTGCGAACCACTGCAGCTTCCTGGATTTTTGCACCGCTCGACTGGTTGTCTGTTTGTAATCGTGAAGTAATGGACTAACCGGACGATCCAATTGTGCGTCCCCCTGTCGGTTGATGCCGCTACTCTACAGCGAGCATTGAGGGTCGTCAAAGAAACTGTTAAGACTCATCACGTTAAAGTGTTTTATCAAAAAACACGTTGAACGCTCACAGGTTCGGGTCGCGGGATCGCGATGCAGACGTCAAATGCGTGAAGGACTGACAGCCGTCACCAGTGCTTCACGCTGTGCGCCGGAATGATAAAGTGCGCCGGCGGAATAGCCGCAGGAATGGCGAACGAGACATGACTGAACTGGACGAACAGCTGAAAGAGCTGGCACGGGGCACCGATGAAATACTGCCGGCCGATGGGCTTGCCCATCGACTCAACAGTAAATCGCAACTGGTAGTAAAGGCCGGTTTCGATCCCACCGCACCGGACCTGCATGTCGGCCATACCGTGCTCATCAACAAGATGCGGCAGTTCCAGGAATTCGGTCACGAGGTCGTCTTCCTCATTGGTGACTTCACCGGGATGATCGGCGACCCTTCGGGCCGCAACGCTACGCGGCCGCCGCTCACGAAGGATGAGATAGCGGCTAATGCCGCGACCTACGAGGCGCAGATATTCAGAATCCTGGATCCCGAAGTGACCCGGGTCGAATTCAATTCCACCTGGATGTCGAAGATCGATGCCGCCGGGCTCATCCGCATCGCGGCGCAGCATACGGTGGCGCGGATGCTGGAGCGCGACGACTTCAGCAACCGTTACAAGAGCGGCCAGCCGATCGCAATTCACGAACTTCTTTACCCGCTGGTGCAGGGCTATGACTCTGTCGCCTTGCGCGCCGATGTCGAATTAGGCGGCACCGACCAGAAGTTCAACCTGCTGGTCGGCCGGCAGCTGCAGCAGCACTACGGCCAGGAGCCGCAGATCGTGATGACCACGCCGCTCCTGGTGGGTCTCGACGGCACGCAGAAGATGTCGAAGTCGCTCAACAACTACATCGGCATCACCGAGCCGCCCGGCGAGATGTTCGGCAAGATCATGTCGATCTCCGATGAGCTGATGTGGCAGTACTTCGAGCTCCTGAGCTTCCGGCGGCTGGACGACATCGCCGCCCTGAAGGAGGGAGTCCGCGACGGGAGGAACCCCCGGGACGTCAAGTTCGAGCTGGCGGAGGAAATCGTGGCGCGCTTCTACAGCGGCGCGGATGCGACTCGCGCAAAGGAGGATTTCATCGCGCGCTTTCGGCAGGGAGAGATGCCGGAGACGATCCCGGAGGTGTCGGTAGCGAGCAAGGACGGGCGGCTGGGCATCGCGCACATCCTGAAGGCGGCCAACCTCGTCAGCAGCACATCCGAGGCTTTCCGCATGATCGGGCAGGGCGGTGTCCGCATCGACGGGGAGAAAGTGGAGGACCGCGGGCTCGAGCTTGCCGCGGGCTCCGAACACGTTTACCAGGTGGGCAAGCGGAAATTCGCGAGGGTGCGGCTGACCTGAAGCAGCCTGCGGATTTGAATCCGCCCCTGGACCCTGCCAACACGGGTTTGCCAGGCTCAGCGGGAATTTTCAGCAGCTCCGATCCTCGGAGCGGTACGCTCGGGGAACCTGCCTGCCCGGTGCGCGGAAAGCCGCGCCAACCAAGGAACTCCGGGCGGTCTGAGGCGTCAAACAACGACGAAAGCAGGGAACCGAGGGGGAGTGAAATTAACAGTTGACGACAGGTCGTCGGCCGTTATAATGCCCCGCTCGCTGGGGGAACGGTGGCCCTCAGCCAGACCCCGAAACAGTCAAACAATCCAATCTCGCCAGCACGTTTTTCGCAAATTTGCTGTTGTGGTTGGGCCTTGTTCGCCTGTAGAATTGTCGGTCTGCCCGGAAACGGGACTCTCCGAAGTTAGAGGAACAGGCATTAGCCTGACGGCACTGAAGGACTGGTGCCGGATGAAGTGTCTGTTCCTGTAATGCACGACGCACGACTCGTTCTTTAACAACTTAATCAGATAATTTGTGTGGGTGCTCGCGTTGGAGTTTGCCTTATTGGCGAAATCAAACGTGAGAACCAAATACTTCAATTCTTAGTAATTTTGGGGATCGCGTTCTTTAGCTAAAGCTCAAAGCTTTAAACTGAAGAGTTTGATCCTGGCTCAGATTGAACGCTGGCGGCATGCCTAACACATGCAAGTCGAACGGTAACGCGAGGAGCTTGCTCCTTGGCGACGAGTGGCGGACGGGTGAGTAATACTTAGGAATCTGCCCATTAGTGGGGGACAACTCGGGGAAACTCGAGCTAATACCGCATACGCCCTACGGGGGAAAGCGGAGGACTCTTCGGAGCTTCGCGCTAATGGATGAGCCTAAGTCGGATTAGCTTGTTGGTGGGGTAAAGGCCTACCAAGGCGACGATCCGTAGCTGGTCTGAGAGGACGATCAGCCACACTGGGACTGAGACACGGCCCAGACTCCTACGGGAGGCAGCAGTGGGGAATATTGGACAATGGGGGCAACCCTGATCCAGCAATGCCGCGTG
>DATGQI010000251.1:0-3885 GCA_035304285.1 Woeseiaceae bacterium | reverse complement strand
CGTGAACGCGTCGGGGTTGGCCATCTCGAACCTGTGCCAGGCGAGGAGATCCCGGATTGCGGTATCAGGGGGGTATGGCGTCCAGTACTGATGAGGGATCAGGTCGGGGCGCTGAAGGCCGCGGAATTCGACGCCGAGGTGATCCAGCAACTTGCCGACACCGGGTAGCGTGAATCGATGCTCGAGGGGATGGAAGAGCAGGTCGCGGCAGCGGCTCAGGTCGAAGAAGTCGCCCCGCAGGCCGAGTTCACGCTCGATGGATTGGG
Source organism: Woeseiaceae bacterium (assembly GCA_035304285.1). Classification (GTDB taxonomy): domain Bacteria; phylum Pseudomonadota; class Gammaproteobacteria; order Steroidobacterales; family Woeseiaceae; genus IDS-8. The sequence continues at coordinate 3,619 of DATGQI010000251.1, read as the reverse complement.
GCGACTCGGTCATCAGGCGGCGACGAAACGCGCGGACATCGTCGTCCGAGGCGTTCGGATTCAGGCCATAGTGAAGACGCAACCTGACCAGGCCGCGACGGGCAAGCTCGCTGTACAGCGAGATGTGAACCAACCCGCCCGAACGCACTCGGGACGTGATCGCGCGGCCGCCCTCCAGCGGATCCTCGAGGTGATGCAGCACGCCCGTACATTCGACAACGTCGAACTCCTGCTGGAGCTTGGGCAGGTCGAGGAGGTCCATCTGCAGGAAGTCGATGTTCCTGAGGCCCTTGCTTCGGGCCATGCGGGCTCCGTATGCCAGGCTCGTGCGGCTCAGGTCGACCGCCGTAATCCGGGCGTGCGGCCCGTAGCCGATGGCATAGCCTATCGCCTTGCTCCCGGTGCCGCATCCGGCGACCAGGACGTTGAACGGGCGCGAGCAGAAATCCAGTTCGTCCGGCGAGAAGAAATGACGCAGGCGGCGCGCCCGGGTTCCCGGCGGCGGAAAGTCCCAGTCGAGCCAGCGTGGATAGGGGTATCGCTCGTAGGTCGCCGCCACCTTTCGCGATGCCTCTCGCTCGATGGCTCCGTACGACCGGATCGTGTCGCGCAGGCTCGACTCGTCCTTGATCTCCGCAAGGTGCCTGCCGACGATGTTCCGGCCGGTGTCCGGCATGGTTTCGGCGCGATCGAACAACTCCGGGAACCGACCGTCGGCGATCTCGTGGACTGAGCGGTACATCGCCAGCGAGAACAACTTCCGCCATTCGATCGCCTGGCTCGTGCCGGCACATCGGAGCTCCTCGTCCCAGCGCTCCAGCAGGGCGCGCTCCTCATCCGATACGAACCATACATACTCGTTGTTGATACATTGTTGCAGCAGGCTGGCCGCAAGCTCCTGGATTTCCAGGGTTTGCCACGCTTCGGCAGGGCCGAGCAGCAATCGCTTCCTGACGGCGGTGAGGAGCAGTTCAGCGGCAGTGTCGTGGTTGATCCGGGAACGGAGCGCATCATGGAACCCGGCCCCGAGGCCCTGATGCTGTACCAGGCGGCTCAAGAGCCGGTCGGCGGCGGCACTCCAGTCATTGCCGCGTGCCGATTCGATGATCGACGTAAGAGGGCCTCGGCGCGCGATACGCCGCAGGAACGGAGCGAGTAAGGATCGGCGAATCGAGAGCCGCACCGCATGGTTGATTTGTGGAAGGGTTTGCGCCACAGGATTGCGTCTCCACGATGTCACGGATACCAACGGCGGTGCCCACTTGCCACCCGACGCCCCGGGGCTGCACCCGGTGGGCTCGAAGGACCGGCATGGTCATACCGGCTCTGCGCCCCGGACTCCGGCCGTTCGCGTCTCGCGGGGCGCGGCAGCGCCGACGTATGACACGTCGAACTGCACCGTACGGGCTTACAACCGAGGCCGTTCGCGAGGGACCTGCGACGCATTCCAGATGAATGCCGGAAAATCGTCACGGAAGAGGCGAATCGGCCCGGAAAGCGCCCCGTGGTCTCGGCTATGATCTCGAAGGGAATTCGGACGGCATGCGCTTCCGGGCTCGCCGCGCGGGTTGATCCCCGCCCGAGGCAGCGCGCAATGGGCGCTCGGGGCAACGCCCTGGTATTCGGGATCGCCGGTGCGTGCCGACGGTCAGTCGGGCGGGGTTCGGTTGCCGGCCATTCTCAGGGCGCGGATTTCGCGCCGGACACTGACTGGACTTTCGGGACCCAAATGTGCGGATTTTGCGGGATCTACGCGCCTGCCGATCCCGACGCGATCGATCGTGAACTGGTGCTGCAGATGACGCGCCTCATGGCCGAGCGGGGGCCAGACGCGGAAGGACTGTACTTCGCGGGGCCCATTGCCTTGGGGCACCGACGCCTGACGATCATCGACCTTTCCGCGGGCGAGCAGCCTGTCTTCAATGAGGATCGGTCGGTGCTCGTCGTGTTCAACGGCGAGATCTTCAACTTCCAGGAGCTTCGAAAGGATCTCGAGCGCAGGGGCCACGCATTCCGCACCAACACCGACACCGAGGTCATCGTCCACGCCTACGAGGAGTACGGCGCGAGTTGTGTTGACCACTTCCGGGGCATGTTCGCCTTCGCAGTCTTCGACAAGCGGGATGGGAAGATCTTCCTGGCCCGTGACAGAATGGGGATCAAACCGCTCTACTACGCGACTGCAGGTGGGCGCTTGCTGTTCGCGTCCGAAGTCAAACCGTTACTGCTTGCCTTGGGCGAGTCGGCGCGAGTCGATGCGGGAGCCGTGGACTTCTTCGTCACGACCGGATTCGTGCCGGGGGACACGACGGTCTTCGGGGGAATTCACAAACTTCTCCCCGGCTGCTATCTCGAGTGGGTGAATGGTGCGCCCAGAACTACACGTTACTGGGACCTGCCAGACGCCGGCGTCCTGCAGATCGGATTCGACGAAGCCCAGGAGCGGTTGGCGGAGCTCGTCAGGGAAAGCGTCTCCCTGAGAATGATCAGCGACGTGCCGATCGGCGCGTTCCTCAGCGGCGGGCTGGATTCCAGCGTCGTTGTCGCGAACATGTGCAGTCTCGGCAGCCAGCGCGTCAAGACGTTCTCGATTGGGTACGAGGACAGCCCGCAGGACAATGAACTGCCGTTCGCGCGATCGGTGGCGCGGCACCTTGGGACCGATCACACGGAGCATGTCCTCAGGAGCGGCGATTTCCTCAGCAACATCGAGGCTTTCGTGCTGCGCGCCGAGGAGCCGATCGTGGAAGCCGCGGGCATTGCGCTGCACCTGCTTGCGGAACGCGCGCGCAAGGACGTTACGGTTGTCCTTTCCGGCGAAGGCGGGGACGAGATCCTCGCCGGGTATCCGATCTACCGAACCATGTCCGTGCTGGGCAGGTCGGCGGGTTTGCGACGATTGACCGGAGCGGCATGGCTGGCGCGGTTCCTGGCCAGGCATGCCAAGAGCGAGAAGGTGGTCAAGTACCTGGACTGGCTCGGCCGAGATGTCGGCGCGTCGTACCTGAGCGTTCCGAACGATGTGACGCACTCGCTGCGCGGTCGCATGTACCGACCCGAATTTGCCGCCTCGGTGGGCGATGTCGTGGCCGAGCACTTCGGGGCATTGTTTGCGCATCTTTCGTCTGCGAGCGACTTGCGCCGGATGGCCTACGTCGACTTCAAGAGCTGGTTGCCGGACGATCTGCTGATCAAGGCCGACAAGATGACCATGGCAGCATCCGTGGAGTTGCGCGTTCCGCTGCTCGATCACAAGCTGGTGGAATTCTGCATGTCGCTACCCGACGAATACCGCCTCAGTGGAAGGAGTGGAAAGCATCTGTTGAAGACCACGGCGGAACGCTGGCTGCCGAAGGACATCATCTACCGCAAGAAGCAGGGGTTCCCGACGCCGATCGCGCGCTGGTTCCGTTCGGAGTTGTACGGATCGGTCCGTGACCTGCTTCTCAGCCGGCGAGCGTTGGAGCGCGGCTACTTCCAGGAGGGATATGTGCGCTCGGTCCTCGAAAGGCATCGGAGCGGGCAGGAAAACCTGAGCCGGCGGATTCTGACGATGGTCATTCTCGAGGTCTGGCACCGGACCTTTGTTGATGGAGTGTGCGGTCCTGTTGCGAGCGCC
>DATGQI010000250.1:0-49876 GCA_035304285.1 Woeseiaceae bacterium | reverse complement strand
CGGGTTCCCTTAGCGGCCCGGCAGGAAAGAGGCGGCCGTTGCCGATACCCCTCGCGCCATCGAAAACCGCAATCTCGAACTGCCTTCCCAGGCGGTAGTGCTGCAGGCCGTCGTCCGCGACGATAACGTCACAGCCCATCTCGATGAGCAACGATGCAGCGGCAACGCGATCCGGATGAACGACGACAGGACAGATCACCCGCCGCGCCATGAGAAGCGGTTCGTCGCCGACGACTCTTGCATCGGAGTCGTCCGAAACCTGCAACGGGAACCTGCCAACCGAGCCGCCGTAGCCGCGGCTCACGATGCCGGGCCGGAATCCCCTGTGCTTCAGGAAGGATGCAAGCCATATCGTCACGGGCGTCTTGCCGGTGCCGCCGCTTGCAATGTTGCCGATGACGATGACCGGCTTGCCGACATCGAAGGAGCGAAGAGTTCCCGAACGGTACAGATGGCGGCGCCACGACGTCAGTCGCGCGAAGAGCCAGCTTAGCGGCAGCAATACCCGGTACCATGGCGAATCGCCATACCAGATCCGGTTGATGAAGCCACTCACTGTTGCACGGTCCTGGCCGACTAGTGGCCTGTATCGTCCGAATCGGTAGTGTCTGCGGGATGCGTCGGACGCGAGGGCAAGGCGCGACGACGAGTAATAGCACAGCTATTGCGAGGAGTCGCAACGCCGCCATCGCGTTTGAGGCGCGCGCAGACACTACCGATTCTGACGATACAGGCCACTAGGCCTCCTCGTTGAACTGCATGCGATAGAGGTGCGCATAGTGGCCGTCCTGCTCCAGGAGTTCCCGGTGCGTGCCGGATTCGATAATGCGGCCACGGTCCAGCACGATGATTCTGTCCGCGCTCTCCACGGTAGAAAGCCGGTGCGCTATGACGAGCGTGGTGCGGTCTCGCATGAGTACCTGCAGGGCCTCCTGTATGTGCCGCTCGGCCTGCGAATCCAGGGCCGAGGTCGCTTCGTCGAGAATCAGCACGGGGGCGTCCTTCAACAGGGCGCGCCCGATCGCGATCCGCTGTCTTTGCCCCCCGGAAAGGAGCACTCCGCGATCTCCAACCATGGTATCGAGACCATTCGGCAATTCGGCAACAAAGTCTGCAAGATTTGCAGCCTCTACCGCGCGTAGCAGTTCTGCCCGGGAGCATTGCCTGAGCTGCCCGTATGCCAGGTTGTGAGCAATCGTGTCGTTGAACAGCACGACGTCCTGGCTTACGAGACTGATATGCGAGCGGAGGTTATCCAGCGCGTACTCCCGCACCGGAGTGCCATCAAGGAGTATCTCTCCGCCTGAGACGTCATAAAAGCGCGGCAACAGGCTTACCAGCGTCGACTTGCCGCTTCCCGAATGTCCGACGATCGCAAGCGAGTGGCCCGCCTCTACCTTGACCGACACATTGTGCAGTATCGGAGATTTCTCGTCGCCGTAGTTGAAACTTACGTTGCGAAATTCGACCGTGCCCTGCACCGATTCGGCATGGAAACTGCCGGAGTCGACCTCGTCCGGTTCATCGATGATCTTGAACAGGCTGCTCCCCGCGGCGATACCGCGCTGCAGTGTCGCGCTGACGCTGGTCAGGCGCCGCAAGGGCTGCAGCATCAGCATCATCGCGCCGAAGAAGGCAATGAAATTGCCTGGCGACAGCTTTCCTTCCACGGACTCGATGGCAGCCACGTAGATAACTCCCGCCACGCCGAAGCCGAAGATCACCTGCGTGACGGCGACGCCTAAGGCGCGCGAGCGCACCAGCTTCAGGTTCTGCCTTCGATTTCGTTCGTCCACTTCGAACAGTCGGTGCTTTTCGTATTCGTAACCACCGAAAATTTTCACGATCCGGTTGCCGGTAATCACCTCTTCCGTTACCTGCGTAACCTCGCCTATCGAATCCTGGATGCGACTGCTGTAGCGTCGAAAGGCCTTGTTCAGCACCTGGATCAGGATGCTGATAATCGGCAACAGGAAGGCTATGAATATCGTCAAGCGTACGCTCTGGTAAAGCATTACGGCTACGGCTGCGACGATCGTCAGCAGGTCGCGGATGAGGATCGTTACGACACTGGTAACGGACTCCGCCACCATCTCGACGTTGTAAGTCATTCTCGACAACAGCGGGCCGGCCGCATGATTCTCGAAAAAGCGCGCTGGCAGCGAGAGGAACTTCTGGAAGACGTCACGCCGCAGGGAGCTGATGACACCGCGCCCGATCCAGCCGAGAGACATCTCTGTTGCGAAGCCGGCCAGGCCCCTGGCGATAAAGATTGCGATGAACGCGACCGGCATCCACCTGACGGTCTCGAGATTTCGTGCGACCAGCGCGTCGTCGGTCAACGGCTGTAGCAGCGAAACCATCCCGGCCTCGACTGCCGCCGTCGCAGCCATGCCGATCACGGCGATGGCGCTTATTCCCCGGTAGGGAAGGACATATCTCCACAGGCGCCCGTAAACGCCGGCGACCTGGGGACGAATACGACTCATTTTTTGCCCAGTCCCAGCAAAGCAGGGACTTCAGTCATTCGTGGGATCGTCGACGGTCGCTATGCTGATGCGCACAAAGCCGAGCCGGCCGGCGACGTCCATAGCGGTAACGACGTGCTGGTGACGAGCATTTGCGTCTGCGCTGATGGTAAGCGGAAGATCCGTATTTCCGCCTGAGACACGCTGCAGCGCGTTGCGGATAGTCTCGGGACGGTTGTTGATCAGCTCCCGTCCATTGACGAGGTAAGTGCCCTGGTCGGTGATCATGATGTCGATCTTCTCCGGCGGTTCCTCCACCATCGCGGTGCTTTCCGCTTCCGGGAGGCGGATGGTGATCTGCGACTGCTTGACGAAGCTGGTCGAAACCATGAAGAAAATCAGCAGCAGGAAGACCACGTCGATCAACGGGGTCAGGTTGACATCCGGTTCCGGCCGGGACTGGCTGGAGAGTTTCACGAATCAGCACCACCCCGCGCCTGGCGCCGGTGCAGCGCCTCGACCAGCTTGATCGCTTCTTTCTCCATGTTCACGACCAGGGTGTCGACGCGATTGCGATAGTAGCGGTGGCCGATAAGAGCCGGAATTGCGACCGTCAGTCCCGCGGCAGTGGTGATGAGGGCCTGCGCGATGCCCCCTGCCAATACGGTGGGATTGCCGATACCCTGCGTGGTGATGGCGGCGAATACCTCGATCATGCCGAAAACCGTACCCAGGAGACCGAGGAGCGGAGAGATCGCGGCAACCGTTCCGAGCGTATCGAGGTAGCGCTCGAGTTCGTGCACGACGTGCCTGCCCGTATCCTCGATGCTGTCTTTCATTACGGAGCGCTCGCGGTCGCGATTGATCAATCCGGCCGCGAGAATCTGGCCGAGCGGAGACCCCTGGTGCAGTGTCTGGATCTGGCGCTGGTCGAGCGCGTCCTTCTTGACCCAGCCCCACACCTTGCTGGTGAGATCTTCGGGAATGACCCTCTTCTGTTGCAGGGTCCAGAAGCGTTCCAGGATGATGCCCATCGTGAGGATGGCGCAAAGGATGATCGGCGCCATAAGCCAGCCGCCGGATTTAACGATTTCAACCATATAGCCTGACCCGGTGAAAAGCGGAATATACAGCGCCCGGCCCAAAAATTCTTCCCGGCGATCCGTAGGGGCCCGCTCGGCGCGCGAGTTCGTTGAATACAAATGAACTCGCGCAGAGGGCGGGCCCCTGCTATGGCCCGGTCACGGTGTCATGCCAGTAACGCCGCCCCCGGCTGCGCTGTTCGCTCTTCAGTTGGACGCCACCTTCCGCGCAGACGCGATAATGTATTGCGCCGGAGGCCGCCGTGTTCATTACGCGCGCGCCGGCTTCTTGCCAGCGAGCCACCACGTCGTCTTTCGGGAAGCCCCAGCGATTATCGTGTCCGGCAGACACGATCGCGACGGACGGGCGCAACGCCTCTACGAAAGCGCGGCCGGAGGACGTCCGGCTGCCGTGATGTGGAACAACAACGATATCGACAGGGGACAGCGCTGCAGATCGCACCAGGTGATTCTCGATCGGCGACTCGATATCGCCGGTAAGTAATATCCTGTGCGGGCCGGCGGCAATTTCCAGGACACAGGACGCGTTATTGTTGCCCTGCAGCGGATATACGCCCGGGTGCATGAAGCCAAAGCGGATTCCGTCCCACAGCCATGCCTGCCCGCTGCGGCAGGCGAGCTGCGACTGGCTGATCGACGGAAGCCGTTCGCCTCCCAGGATTTCCTTTACCTCGAGGGCATTCACGAGTGAGCGGGTCCCCCCGGCATGGTCGTCGTCCGAATGACTCACGACGAGCAGGTCCACCTGCCTCACGCCGGCCGACCTCAGCCACGGCACCAGTACCAGCTGCCCGATATCGCTGCCGCCGCGGAACGAGGGGCCGGTGTCGTATACGAGCGTACGAGTCCGGGTCCGCAGCACCGCCGACAGACCCTGCCCCACTTCCAGCGCTACGAGATCGACGCAACCTGCCGGTGGCGTTGGGGGCCGGTAGAGCAGAATCGCCATTGCGGCGATCCAGGCGACTTTGCGACCGGGAAAACCGGGAGGCAGCAGGGCCGGAAGCGCGGCCAGCATGACGACGAACACCATGATTCCGCGTGGCGTGGCAGTGTAGACCCGCGCCGGTGGCCAGGCTGACACGGTGTCGACCAGGAAAAGAGTCAGCCGGACGCTATGCCAGGACACGCGAAGGAGACTATCGCCGGCGATCGCAAGAGGCCCGTCGAGCAAAAGCCCCAAGAGTGCCGCCGGCACCGTGACCATATTGAATAACGGCAGGACCAGCAGGTTGACGAGCGGAGCGAGCCACGAGATGCGGCCGAAGACCAGCACCGTCATCGGGAACAATCCCAACAGCAGCGTGACCTGCAACGTCGAGAGGCTCCTGGCGGCGGACAGCACGCGGCTTGCTGGAGACGGCCCACCCGTCGCGTAGCTTGAGCGTTGCTGCGCTATCCACAGGAGGATCGCCACCGCACCGAACGAAAGTTTGAATCCCGGTGCGTGAATCGCCATCGGGTCGCTCGCGAAGATGGCGATACAACTCGCGGCGAGGACCTTGTCGGGCGACAGCTGGCGGCGCAGGATGAACGGTATAGCCACGAGTAACGCCATCAGTGCCGCGCGTCGCGCGGGTATCGCGAGGCCTGATATTTCGGCATAGGCGCAAGCCGCCGTGACCGCCGTCAATGCCGCCAGGTCACGTACGTTGACCGAGCGGGAGAAAAAGGGGCATAGCAGCCGGCAAAGCAGCCACGCGCCGCCCGCGGCGAGACCGATGTGCAGCCCCGATATGGCCATCAGGTGACTGGTGCCGCTGATGGCGTAACGCTCCCACTGCTCCTTGCCGATCAGGTGACGCGCACCGACGGTAATGGCGAGCAGCACCGCAGACGCGTCGTTGTCGCCGGTAACCTTCACGATCCGGTCGACGAGACGCTGCCTCAGCAGGGAGCGCCGGTCCTTGACGTTGTCGAGCTTCAGGTTCGCGGCACCGGCCACGACGTAGCCGGTCGCGCCGATATGCTGGCGCGCGAGCCATAGTTCATAATCGAAGCCGGTGCCGTTTGCGAAACCGCGTGGCCGTTTCAGGCGTACCTGCAAGCGCCATATTTCGCCGATACGGGGAACCCCCGGAGGTTCGTACCAGCTCAGCCGGATCTTTCCGGGAAGCGCAGGCGCGGACAAGCCCGCTTGAACAGGATCATCAACAGGATGGGCGACAAACCGCACGGAACCCGGCAGAACCTCCGGGAAGGTCGCGACTTGCACCGTCACGGCAAGTGGCTCTCCCTGCAACTCCGGCTGCAGCCGGTCGACGAGCATCGCGCGCGAAGCGATCCACATCACGACGAGGCCCAGGAGCAGAAAGCCTGCCGCGCGCAGCTTCTTGAGGCAAAGGCACAGGCCTGTGGACAAAGCCGTGCCCACGAGCGCTGCATCGCCCGGAAGATCACGGAAAATCGACAGCGCATATGCGCCAGCCAGCACGCACAGGCAGAGTCGAAGCATTTTCCGCTTCCCTGCGGTTTGTCGTTATGATGCCGCCCTTGCGATGCCGTCGACGTCGGCATCGAAACCCCAGACATGAGACCGAATTCTAGCTGCCGATGCCAAGGCGATTTTTTCGTAGATTCGCGCTGAAACGCGAGCGGCTCCAGGGCCGATGGTTTCTCGCGCCATTCGACCACATGTTGCACGACCGTCAACTGTGGGGGATCAGGCGGCGCAACGTGGTGCCGGCATTTTCGCTGGGCCTCTTCGTCGGGTTTCTCCCCGTTCCAGGCCATGTTCTTATTGCGGCGCTTTGCGCCCTCGCGCTGCGGATCAACATTCCCGTTGCGGCGCTCACCACCTTTATCACCAATCCGCTGACGGTGGGGCCGATATACTTCCTGTGTTACCGGGTGGGGCTCAAAATCCTGAGCCTGCAACCCCAGCCCTTCTCCTTCGAACTATCGTTCGTCTGGATAAGCGACCGGTTCCTCGCGATCTGGCAACCGTTGCTGCTCGGGTGCATCCTCCTCGGCGCGCTCGCGGCCTTGGTGGGATACGTAACGCTCGACCTGCTGTGGCGCGCATCGCTCGCCGAATACATCGCTGCAAAACGCCGCCGAAGGCCACGCGACCCGGACGCGAACTAGCGGCGGGGGCCCGCAGGACGAGCGACATGTCGCAAAGTGCGCTTTGGCCTGTCGCCCGTAAGACGGGCTCCTACAGCGCTCGATTCCACGCAGTCCTAGCTGTAGGAGCCCGCCCCGCGGGCGACACGCGTCGCGGCGGAACGGCTCCTACAACGTTGCAGGCTGGAGCCGACCGTGCTCGAGGACCAGGACCCGGTCCATCCGGCGCGCGATCGAATGGTCGTGCGTGACGATGACGAGACTCGTGCTGAGTTCGCGGTTCAGCTCGAGCATCAGGCCGAGAACGTGCTCGCCGTTGCCGGCATCCAGGTTGCCGGTCGGTTCGTCCGCGAGCACGAGCATCGGACGCGTGATCAAGGCGCGAGCGACGGCGGCGCGCTGCCGCTCTCCACCCGACAGTTCACCGGGCTTGTGCGACAGCCGTTCGGCGAGGCCAACTCGCGATAACAGGGCGCGTGCCTGCTCGAGCGCCTGCGGTTTCCGCACGTGGCGGATGAGAAGCGGCATGGCGACATTCTCCTCCGCCGTGAATTCCGGCAACAGGTGGTGGAACTGGTAGACGAATCCGATGTATCGGTTGCGTAGTTCGCCTTTCGCCTTCTCACCGACGTTAGCCATCGATTGGCCGCCGACGAGTACCGTGCCGGACGTGGGATCGTCGAGGCCGCCCATGATCTGCAGCAGCGTCGTCTTGCCCGACCCGGAGGTGCCGACAATGGCTACGCGCTCCGCCTGCGCAATCGCGAGATCAGCGCCGGAAAGCACTTCCAGCATCTCGCTGCCTTCGCGAAATCGCCTGACGACTCCGCGACATTCGAGCACTGGCGTGTCCGCTCTATGCTTCGTTGCGGCCGTTTCCGGTCTGCTATTCATATCTTAATGCCTCGGCCGGCAACGTCCGTGCAGCGCGCCATGCAGGATAGAGCGTGGACAGCAGCGCAAGGACCATGGTGATTGTGCAGATTCTCACGACGTCTCCCACATCCAGTTCTGCCGGCAGGTCGCTGATGAAGTAGACGTCCGCCGCCAGAAGCTTGATGCCGAACGTGCCCTCCAGGAAACCGACGACGGTCTCTAGATTCAAAGTGAGCAGAACGCCGAGAACGAGTCCGGCCACAGTGCCGACAATGCCGATGATCGTGCCCTGCGTCACGAAAATCTTCAGGATGCTCGACGGCGGCGCGCCGGCGGTCTTTAAAATTGCGATGTCCGACTGCTTGTCTTTCACGACCATGACCAGGGTCGAAACGATGTTGAACGCCGCGACGGCAACCACCATCAGCAGAATGACGAACAGAATCGATTTCGTGATCTGTATCGAGCGGAAAAAGTTGACATGCCGGCGCGTCCAGTCGCTGACGAGTACGCCACCGCCCGCCTCCATCGCCACTTCGCGCACGATCTCCGGCGCCCGGTAGATGTCCGTTACGGAAAGGCGTACACCGGTAGCACCGCCACCGAGACGATAGAGGAGCGACGCGTCTTCGATGTTGACGAGGGCGAGGCGCCGGTCGAACTCGTACATCCCGACGCGATAGAGACCCGTGACCGTAAAGCGCTTTGTTCGCGGCAGGACTCCCGCCGGGGTCACGATGCCTTCCGCCAGTGTCACGGTTATCTTGTCACCGGTCGTTGCCTGCAGTTCATTGGCGAGCTCAACACCGAGGACTATGTTGAATCCTCCCGACGCGAGGCTCGCCAGGTTTCCTTCGGTCATCACGCCAGCTATACCCGACACGCTGTCTTCGAGTTCCGGGTCGATACCTCGCAGTTCTGCCCCGCTCAACCTGTCCCCGTGCACCAGCAGGCCCTGTCCATCGACATACGGAGCGGCCGCAACCACGCGCGGATTTTCAAGTGCCTCCTCCACCCAAACCTGCCAGTCCGCAATACGGCCGCGCGGATCTTCGATGGTCGCGTGCGCGGACATGGCCAGCAGCCGTTCCCGCAATTCACGCTCGAATCCGTTCACCACCGAAAGCACCACGATGAGCACGGCGACGGCGATCGCAATGCCCAGCATCGAGATCGCCGAGATCAGAGAAACGAACCGGTTGCTGCTGCGCGAACGGACGTAGCGCATACCTGCCCAATATTCGTAGCCGATCGCCATACGTCATTCGTACCGCAGAGCGGACGCGGGATTAACCTTTGCAGCGCGCCGCGCCGGATAAAGCGTCGCGAGCGACGTCAGGACGAACGCGGCGATCGCGATGATCGTCACGTCCTCGACTTCCAGTAACGAGGGAATCCTGCTGACGTAATAGACGTCGCCCGGCATCACCTGGAAACCAAACATGCGTTCCAGCGCCGGCACCAGCTCCGGCACATTCAACGCGAGCACGATGCCCGACAGCACACCGAGGAAGACGCCAAACCAGCCGATCGCCGCACCCTGGATAAAAAAGACCCGGACGACGTCGTTCGGCCCCATCCCCAGTGTGCGCAGGATCGCGATATCGCCGGTCTTGTCGGTCACCACCATCACCAGGCTGGCAACGATGTTGAACGCCGCCACGCCGATGATCAGGGACAGGATGAGCGACATCATCATCTTCTCGAGACGAATGGCGCGAAAGTAGCTTGCATTCTCGATGGTCCAGTCGCTGCTTCGATACTCGCCGCCAAGACGCTCCTGCAGTTCACCCGAGATCGTCGGCGCGGAAACGCACCGACGTCATCGCACCTCCCAGCGCCATCAGTCTTCCTGCATCGGATGCATGCACCAGCGCGAGAGACGAGTCATGCTCCTGCACGCCCGCCTCGAAAACGCCGCGCACGATGAAGCGCTCCAGGACCGGTTCCATACCGCCATCACCCGAAGGACGCGGCATCAGCAGCACGAGGCCGTCCCCGATCGACACGCCCAGGTCGAATGCCAGGCTGCGCCCGAGCACGATATGTCGCGCATCCGGCTCCAGCACATCGAGACTTCCCTCGACGTAGTTCACCACGTCACCCGAGGTCTCTCGCTCATATTCCGGCAGCACCCCGTGCACCATCACGGCGGTCAATACCCGGCCGCTGCGAATCATGCCCTCCATCTCGATCACCGGCGCCGCCGAGTGCACGCCGGGCGTCGCCACGATCTCCGCATGCAGCGACTCCCAGTCCTGCACGCGCCCGTCGCTGCCCGTCACGTATCCATGCGCCGTCATGCTGAGCAGCCGCGTCCGCAGCTCGGCCTCGAAGCCGTTCATCACCGAAAGGATGACGATCAACGCGGCGACACCGAGGGCTATGCCGAGCAGCGAAATGAGCGTAATGAAGGAAACGAACTTGGTGCGCCGCTTGGCTCGCAGGTAGCGAAGTCCGACAAAGAGTTCCACGGCGCTGATCATCGCGGGCAATTAAACCACATCCGGTGTGTGGTGCGGCTTCGCGGCTCGGAGGCAACTTTGGCGGGACGTTATTCATTGAACTGCGGCGGTGCTAGCGGTTCTCTGCTTGGAGCCAGGTTCGGCGGGAAAAAACCCTCGCGGGCGTCATTCATGAACTGGGGCGGTAGTGGTGAACGGAGCCTCGGCGGGTGGGAGGCGCTCCCAGGACCGCCGTGAATCCATCCATGGAGGCTTTGCGCGAACATCCCTGTTCGCGACAATCCTGGGAGCGCCTCCCACCCACCAAGTCTCCTCCCGATCGGTGGCGCGGGTTCATGAATAACGCCTCCAGTCGTGTGGGTGTCGTCGAGGCTCGTGCTGCGACGCTATGGCGAACGCCGCGACGCTTGGATCGTCCCGGCGCGGCATCTATTCGTGCTGCCAACAGCATGCCAAGCATGGCGACGCGGCGAACCATCGCCAACGATCGAAGTTGGGTGTGCGACTTTGCCCGTCGAGCACCTACCTTCCACCAGGTTTCGCCACGGCGCTTGCCACGAGTCATGAACGCCCGCCAACCTGTCACAAGGGGACTTGGTTGGGGGGAGGGCTTGCCAGGACTGTCGCAAACAGGGATGTTTGCGCAGAGCCCCCATGGATGGGTTTACGGCGTTCCTGGCAAGCCCTCCCCCCAGCCGAGGCCCCGCCCACCACCAGCCTCACCGTTCATGAATCGTGGCAAGCTCATTAGCAGGTCAGAACCATCCGATGAACGCCAGCCGCGAGGTCGCTCAACCGCAACGACACGCGCACGCCGCAGGAGAAATGTGACGCCTCTCACATGCCGGCCGGTGCTTGCTTGCCACAATGAGCGCAGATAAGTGACCGGCAATTGGGGATTGAAGGCTAGTGACGGCAGCGGATGAGTTCGCTGCCGTCACGATGCCGTAGCGATAGTTCTTTGAAGGTATACCCGGTGCTATAGTCGCCGCGTTGCCGATTGGGGAGGCTGTACATGTCTAAGCTCAGCGTTATTGCACTCGTGGCCCTGGTGGGCGGTTTCGCCGGCATCGCCGGCGCCGATACGCTGGACATGCGGGGAACGGATTCCGCTTCGCGGTTCGAAGAATCGGGCAAGCCGACGCGGGGAATGTCGCAGGCTCGTGTCGAGGCGAATTTCGGCGAGCCGCAGTCGCGCGTAAGCCCGGTTGGCGACCCGCCGATCACGCGCTGGGAGTACAGCAACTTCGTCGTGTTCTTCGAGTACGACAAGGTGATTCACTCGGTCTCGAAGCGCTAGCAAGATCCGACCTGCCGCATTGCCACGGGCGGCAGCATCTTGAACCTCCGGCGGTGCTGCAGGCTCTCATAAGCATTCCCGGGTACAGCAGGCACTGAAGTCGCCCTGGCGGCCGCGTCCGCACCTCCTCCGATTGTGCGATAATTGGGGGCCGTTACTCCCTCCAGTCGAATCGTGTCTCCTCGGTCATTGCTTCTCCCCTCACGCGCCCTTGCATCGGGGCAAGTCACCGCCATCGGTCGCGCCATCGGCGCGAGTACCGCGCTTGCGGCCGTCGAGATCGCGCGGTACGCGAAAGGGCCGCTGCTCGTGCTCGCTACCGATCCCCGGCACGCCGACCAGCTCGAGGCCGAAATCCACTTCTTCGCGGAGCGAGGCCTGCCGGTCCGGCATTTCGTCGAATGGGAGACCCTGCCCTACGACAGTTTTTCACCGCACCAGGACATCGTCTCCGACCGGCTGTCGGTGATGGCGGCGCTGCCGCAGGCGGACCGGGGCATCGTCATCGCTTCGGCCCCGAGCCTGCTGCAACGCCTTCCGCCGGTGGACTATATCGCGGCGCGTTCCCTGCACCTGCGCGAGGGCCAGCAGCTCGACCGCCAGGAGTTTCTCGAGCGCCTGACGGCCAGCGGCTACCTGCGCGTGCCACAGGTAACGGAGCATGGCGAGATCGCGGTGCGCGGATCGCTGCTCGACGTCTTCCCGATGGGATCGGCAGCGCCCGTGCGTATCGACTTCTTCGACGATGATGTCGAATCGCTGCGCTATTTCGATCCCGAAACCCAGCTCACCGCGGAGACTGCGACAGAAATCCAGATCCTGCCTGCCCGCGAGATCCCGCTCGATGAGGACGACGTCACGCGCTTCAGGCGCAACTACCGCTCCCGCTTCGAGGGGCAGCCGTCAAAGTCCCGCGTCTACCGCGAGATTTCGGAGGGCATCGCGCACGGCGGCATCGAGTACTACCTGCCCCTGTTCTTCGAGACGACCGCCACGCTGTTCGACTACCTGCCCGAGTCCTCGCTTATCCTGGCGCCTGCCGGGCTCGATGCGATTTTCGATAACGCGTGGAAGGAAATCGGCGAGCGCTACGAACTGTGCAGCCTCGATGCCGAGCGGCCGATACTGAAACCGCAGGAAAGTTTTCACGAGCCGGACGAAGTCAGGAAGCGTCTCTCCGGCGTGCCCCTGGTGAGCTACTCGGCGCAGTCGTTGCCGGAAGCAGGCGGAGTCGCAAACCTGTCGACCAAACTGCCGCCCGCTGTGCGTGTCGAGGCGCGTTACGAAGATGCGGCCGCGGCACTGATGCGTTTCCTCGGGGACTTCGACGGTCGCGTATTGCTTACCGCGGATTCCGCCGGCCGGCGCGAGAGCATCATTGACATGATGCGCGGACGCGGACGTGAGATTGCCCGTTTCGAAGACTGGCAGGCGTTCCTGGAAGGCAGCGAAGCAGTCGGCGTGACGATTGCACCGATCGAAGGTGGCGTCCTGCTGCCGGCGGATGGCTTGGCGATCATCACCGAGCACCAGCTCATCGGCGAGAAGCCACGACAGCGGTCTCGCCGGCGGCGCGCGGAGCGCGACCCGGAAACGATTATTCGCGAGCTGAACGATCTCGCACCCGGGGCGCCTGTCGTGCACGCGGAGTACGGCGTCGGACGGTATCTCGGCCTCGTGACCCTGGAGACCGGCGGAGTGACGGGTGAGTTCCTGAACCTCGAATATGCCGACGGCGACAAGCTCTACGTCCCTGTTGCATCACTCGACCTGATCTCCCGCT
This sequence comes from Woeseiaceae bacterium, assembly GCA_035304285.1. Lineage (GTDB taxonomy): Bacteria > Pseudomonadota > Gammaproteobacteria > Steroidobacterales > Woeseiaceae > IDS-8. The sequence continues at coordinate 36,815 of DATGQI010000250.1, read as the reverse complement.
ACACGGGCGCCTCACCGGAAAACGCACCGCTCCACAAGCTCGGCAGCGACCAGTGGGCCAAGGCAAAGCAGCGCGCAATCCGGAAAATTCGCGACGTGGCCGCGGAACTGCTCGACGTCTACGCGCGGCGCGCTGCGCGTCCCGGGAACCGCCTGCGCTGGCCGGAAGCGGAATACCGGGCATTCGAGAACGGCTTTCCGTTCGAGCCGACGGAGGACCAGAGCCGCACGATCGACGAGGTCCTTGCGGACCTTCAGTCAGGCAGCCCGATGGACCGCGTCGTTTGCGGCGACGTTGGCTTCGGCAAGACGGAAGTCGCGCTGCGCGCCACGTTCGCGGCAGTGCATGGCGGCAAGCAGGTCGCAATACTCGTGCCGACGACCCTGCTCGCGCAACAACACGGCCAGACGTTCAAGGACCGTTTCGCCGACTGGCCCGTACGCGTGGAAGTCCTGTCCCGGTTCCGCTCCCGAAAGGATGCGCAAAGCGTCGTCGAGGGACTTCGGTCGGGCGACGTGGATGTGGTCATAGGCACGCATCGCCTGCTGCAGCACACTAAGGATTTTCGTGACATCGGCCTCGTCATCGTTGACGAAGAGCATCGTTTCGGCGTGCGCCACAAGGAAGCCATCAAGTCGTTGCGTGCCGAAGTAGACGTCCTGACGCTGACGGCCACGCCTATTCCGCGAACCCTGAACATGGCGCTCGGCGGACTGCGGGAGATGTCGCTCATCACCACGCCTCCGGCTCACCGCCTGTCGGTCAAGACGTTTGTCACCGAGTGGAACGACGCAGTAATACGCGAGGCGATACTTCGCGAGATCAAGCGCGGAGGACAGGTCTACTTCATCCACAACCGGGTGGAGGACATCGAACGCGTCGCCGAACGCGTTCGCGCGCTGGTTCCGGAAGCGACCATACGTATCGGGCACGGCCAGATGCCCGAGCGTGAGCTCGAGCAGGTCATGCTCGATTTCTACCACCGCCGCTTCAACGTCTTGCTGTGCACGACGATCATCGAAAGCGGCATCGATGTGCCTACAGCAAATACCATCATCGTCAATCGCGCCGACCGCTTCGGGCTGGCGCAACTGCACCAGCTGCGCGGCCGGGTCGGTCGTTCGCATCATCGCGCCTATGCCTACCTGGTGGCGCCGCCGCGGGTCGCCATGACGGCCGATGCGATCAAGCGGCTGGAGGCGATCGATTCGCTCGAGGACCTTGGATCCGGCTTCATCCTCGCGACGCACGATCTCGAGATACGTGGCGCAGGGGAGTTGCTCGGCGACACGCAAAGCGGGCAGATCCAGGAGATCGGCTTTTCGCTCTACACGGAGCTACTGAGCCGGGCAGTAAGTTCTTTGAAGTCCGGCAAGGAGCCGGATTTGCTCGAGCCCCTGCACGCCGGCGTCGAAATCAACATGCACTTGCCGGCGCTGCTGCCCGAAGATTACGTGCCTGACGTGCATTTGCGACTGATGCTGTACAAACGCATCGCGAGCGCCGGGAGCCATGACGAGCTGCGCGAGATGCAGGTCGAAATGATCGACCGTTTCGGCCTGCTGCCTGCTGCCGCGAAGAACTTCATGCGCATCGCCGGCATCAAGCTGGACGCTTCGGCCCTCTGCATTGAAAAGATCGACGCATCTCGCAACGGCGGCTACATGGTGTTCGGCAAGCGGACGCTGGTCGACCCCGTCGCTCTCGTCCGGCTGGTGCAAAGCGACAGCCATACCTACCGGATGCAAGGCGCCGAGCGCCTGCAGTTTCGCTTGGAATTGCCGGATGATGACGATAGATTCACCTTCGTCGAGCAGCTGTTGCAGAACCTGTCGGCTGACGAATCGAGTGCCCGCAGGCTGGCGGGTTGAACAGCCTGTTATCCTGTGATCCTGTGTGGAAGCGGAATGAGACCAGCATGCAAGCATTGAAATCGCCGCACGGCGCATTCCTGAAGGCAAAAGCGAACCGTGTGTTCGCAATCGTTCTGGTCGTCCAGCTCGCATACTTAAGCTTTCTCGTCCCGGCAGCGGGCGCGCAGGAGGAGGCTCCCTTGCCTGCCGGCGAACCGCACTTCAATGTCGAGCTGATCGTTTTCTCCTATCGTGCAGCAGACTCGGCCGGCAACGAGGTATTCGTTCCCGACGAACCGACGCTCGTGCCGGATGCGGAAGAAGAACTGCCGGCCGACCTCGCGCAGAACTCTTTCGGCGACCTTCAGGAGCCTGTACCTGAATATTCCGATACCGAGCCGACCGGGGACGTGGAGGATGAAGGTGATCCGTTAAGCAGGCGAATCGAACTGCAACTGCTCGATTCCGAAAATTTCACAATGAGCGACATCTACCGGAAGCTCGAGCGGCTGGACGCGTACCAGCCCATCATGCATGCGGCGTGGACGCAGACGACGCCGCCCAAAGATGCGGCCCCCGCGCTGCACCTCCGCGCGCTCGGCGAGCCGCCACCCGGGCTGGAAGGCAGCATTACCCTGTACCGGGGACGCTACCTGCACCTGGTGGTGGACCTTGCTCTCGATGCCAGCGAACCCGACAGCGCGATGACGGCGACCGACAGGCTGATCAGCTACAGCGACGGTCGCGTGCAGGAGGCCGACGGCGGCGATGAATTCGACCCCTTCGCACAGCCGGTGCGCTACCGCATTCTTGAAGATCGCATCATGAGAACCGGCGACCTGCGGTACTTCGATCATCCGCGTTTTGGCGTCGTCGCCAGGGTGACGAGGCCGAAGGAAGACCCGGCCGGAGGTCTGAGCGAAGGCGCCGAGTAAACTCAGGCGCTGGCTTCGGCTCTCATGACACTGTCGAGGAACTCCGCCGGCCGTTGCTTGCTCCGGTCAACCTGCACGACTCGCGACCGGTGCGATACCGTGACAAACCGCGCAGCCTTCGAACGCGGATGATGCAGGCCCAGTTCCCGCACCGCGCTGGCTATTCGTTCGGCGAACTCCATTACCCCGGCCTCGTCTGAAGCGTGGGACAGCACGACCAGCGCATCCCCGTCGGTCGCGATGCGCGCAGCGACGTCGCTTGCGCGCCGCATGCAACGACGGATAGCCTGTGCGACGCGGCGCAGGCAGGAGTCGGTCGCATGCCGCCCGAATACTTCGAGATAGGCATCAAAATCGTCAAGCGTGAATGAAATCAGCGCGAGGCTGCTCTTTTCCCTCGCAGCGACTGCCCAGTCATGTTCCAGGACTTCACGAAACGCCGCCTCGTTCAACATTCCGGTGACCGGGTCGTCGCGCGACAGGTCGCGAATCCTGCGTTTTGCCTTGAGCAGCGCGTGGTGCATGTCCTCGTGTGACGCCGCGGGGCCGCTATCGTGGCCGCTGCGCCAGTAGAGCGCGTAATACTTGCTGGACGAATCGACCGACACCGGGCGCAGCACGAGCAGGTATTCGCGCTTGCGAAGGAGCACGGGAATGGTGGTCTCCTGGCCGGACCGTATCGTTTCACTGACTTCCAGCGCGAGGTCCCGGCCGAGAAGCGTCTCGACGACGTCCGCAAGAGGACGTTCGAGTACCGGCTTATCGCCGTGCAGTCGCCCGAACGCCGCATTGCAGAGTACTACGGGCCAGTCAGGGCGCTCGGTGCTCGCAGCGAGTAGCGGCTCCGCCGACGCCTCAATCAGCTTTTCCAGGAGTTCGCGCTGCAGGGGTTTCATTAGCTCGGACTTAGTGCCTGCGGCCGCTGCGGTCGCGCCTGCCGCCATCGGCGCCATGCGATGGTCCGTTGAACAACTGCTGCATGAGACGCAGCGCCCGGGTCTTCGCCTCCAGCAAACTCGCTTCGATGTCCTCGTGTATGTCCTTCGCCCCGCGCCCGGCGGCGAAATTAACGATCAATGAAAGGCACGCGTAGTTCATCTGCAGTTCCCTGGCGATGGCCGCCTCGGGCATGGCCGTCATGCCGATGAAGTCGGCTCCGTCGCGCTCCAGCCGGTCGATTTCCGCGGCGGTCTCCAGCCGGGGGCCCTGGGTAACCGCGTAGACGCCGCCATCATGACAGGGCACGTCCGCGGCCCTGGCCGCGTCAAGGATCTGCCGGCGCAAGGACCCGGAGAACGGCTCGGTGAAGTCGATATGGTCGAGACTAGCGGAACTGCCGTCGTAAATACTGTGATCCCGTCCATAGGTGTAGTCGATCAGCTGGCTCGGGACGGCCAGCTGACCCGGGCCGAGCCCGGGCGCGATTACCCCTACCGTGTTGAGCGCGAGGACTTCCCCCACTCCCAGGAGCTTCAGAGCTGCCAGGTTCGCCCGGTAGTTGATCCGGTGCGGGGGAATGTCGTGCCGGTCCCCGTGGCGGGGCAGGAACCATATGCGGCGGCCGCTGAACTCGATTTCACGGACCGGCGCAGATGGCGCCCCGTAGGCCGTGACGAGCAGCCGCCCCGGCGACAGGCTGGCGAAATCGCTGAAGCCGGAGCCTGCCAGGACGGCAAATGGACCGGCTGTCCGGCCGTGCGCCGGATCAGGCATTCAGCCAGTACCCTGACAGACCAACAGAATCCATCAATATCACCCTGTCAAAGTACCAGTTGCGGGCGTTCGCACCAGCGGTTGAGGCGCTGGGCTGCCGCCTGCCACTCGTCGCTCGCCAGCAGCGTTTCGCGAAGCAAGTGACCGGTGCCGTGAAGCCGCGCGAGCCGCACCAGTGATAATGGATTCGAGTAGTCGCGCAGGGTTGCCACGGTCGCGCGGGCTGCGGGCCGGTCATTGCAGACCAGCACCATGTCGCAACCTGCCTCCAGCGCGAGTGCCGCGCGCTTCGGCATCGGGCCGAACTCGGCCGCCGCTTTCATGCTGAGGTCGTCGCAAAAAACCGCGCCGTCAAAGTGGAGCTGTGTCCGCAACTGGTTCTCGATCCAGTAGCGCGAGAATCCCGCCGGAAGCGGGTCGGTCTCCACGTAGACCACGTGCGCCAGCATCACGCCCGCCAGCAGCCGGTGGCCGATCAGCCTTTCGTACGGCCGCATGTCGTCCAGAAGGTCGCCGTATTCGCGGCGATCGACGGGCAGCTTCTCGTGCGAATCGGCAACAACCCCGCCGTGCCCGGGGAAATGCTTGGCAATGGCCGCCATCCCCGCCTCGCGCAGCCCGCGGCAAAAGCTCGCCGAAATCGCCGCCACGGCCTCAGGATCGGAATGGAAAGCCCTCTCACCGATGACTTCGCTCATGCCGCGGTCGAGATCCACGCACGGCGCAAACGACAGGTCGATATCCGCGGCGCGCAATTCCGATGCGATCAGCCATCCTGCAGTTCGCGCGAGCACCAGTGCCTCATCCGGGTCGCGGTCATATTCGCGGCCGATGCGACGCATCGGCGGGATGGCGCTGAACCCGTCACGGAAGCGCTGCACGCGCCCTCCCTCGTGGTCCACCGCGATCAGGAGCGCCGGGCTGCGCAAGGCGCGGATGGACGCCACCAGGTCCGCCAGTTGTGACGGCGACGCATAATTGCGGCTGAACAGGATCACTCCGCCCACCGCCGGTTCGGCCAGCAGCTCCCGGTCCGCGGGCGTGAGCTGCAGTCCTTCGACGTCAAGCATTACGGGGCCTAGCGCCATACTTTAATAATCCGCTCCGGGTGTGTGTGCCAGTTTATTGAACTTTATTCTTCAAATACAGCGTAACCGACTATTTATGTTCTCCTTTTGAGACCTGATCGAGGTGGTGGAAGCCACACTACCTGCAGAAAAGCGCTATCGCCTCGACGTGCGCGGTGTGCGGGAACATATCCGCAATGCCCGCCGCCTCCAGCCGGTAGCCCTGGGTCCTCGAGAGGATGCCCGCGTCGCGGGCGAGCGTCGCCGGGTGACAGGACACGTAGACCACTCGCTCGGCCCGGGTTTTCGCAAGGCTGCGCACCAAGGCTTCCGCGCCGCTTCGCGGCGGGTCCAGCAGAACTTTGTTAAAGGACTGCCGCATCCATGGCTCCGTGCCTTCCACGGCTGCCAGGTCGCCTGCGCGAAATTCGCAGTTCGTGATGCCATTCAGCCCGGCATTCTGCGAAGCCCGCTTTACCTGGCAAGCCTCACCCTCGATCCCCAGCACGCTGCGCGCGCGCCTCGCCATGGGCAGCGAGAAGTTGCCGATGCCGCAGTAAAGGTCCAGCACGCGGTCGTGGTCCGTCAATTGCAGCAGGTCCACGGCGCGCGCGACCATCTGGCGGTTGACCGGTCCGTTCACCTGCACGAAATCGGTAGCCTCGAAGCACACCCGCACGTCGAATTCCGGCAGCTCGTAGGAGAGCGCTTCCCGCCGGGTCTCCGGGTCCAGGGGCACGACCGACTCGAGGCCGCCGGGCTGAAGCGACACGCGCAAACCGTGCCGCTTGCCGAATTGCAGCAGCTTCGCCCTGTCATCGGCCGTCGGAGGGTCGAGCACCCGGAAAACCAGTTCCACCGTGTTATCGCCCACTGCGAGTTCAACCTGCGGCAGCCTCGCCCTGATACTCAGCTGCCCGATGAGATCGCTCAAGGGATCGATCAACTCGCCAAGAGGCGGGGACAGCACCTCGCAGCGGTGCATGTCGGTCACTATCGCCGCCCGCCTCTCTTTAAAGCCCACCAGCACCCGGCCCTTGGCGGCCACATCCCGCACTGCCAGCCGGGCGCGCCGGCGATACCGCCACGCTCCCTCTTCCGCGACATCGAACAATGGCGGCAGCCACCGGTCCGGACTGACGTTCCCGATCCGTTCGAGGCTGTCCTTCAGCGACTTCTGCTTGATCTCGCGCTGCTCGACGGCAGCGACATGTTGCAGCGCGCAACCGCCGCAAATCCCGAACGCTTCACAGCGAGGCTTCACTCGCCCAGGCGAGGGCACGAGGACTTCCAGCAGATCCGCCTCGTCATGGCCGCGCCGGATCTTGCGCCTCAGTATTCGCACCTCTTCTCCCGGCAGGGCGCCCGGCACGAATATCTTTTTGCCTGCGATGGCCGCGATGCCCCTGCCGTCGTGGGTCAGGGAATCGATCCTCGCGGTTTCCGGCTCGCGTCTACGCGTCATCCAACCATGCGGCGGCAAATTCGTTGAGGTGGGGCAGGTTCAAAGCCAGGAGAGAGGAACGTACAAGGTCCAGTTCACGCTTCAAGTCCGTGGCGTCCAGCTTGCCGCGCATGAATTCAAAGCGGAGGTATACAAGATACGTGTTGAGCACATCCGTTTCGCAATAGTTGCGGATGTCGTCGATACCGCCTTCGAGCCAGCGTTTCCACACCTTGTCTCCGCTCATGCCGAGCTTACCCGGGAATCCGAGCATTGCCGCTACGTGGTCGAGCTTGGCACCACCCCGGGGCTGGAAACCCGACAGCACGTCCATGAGATCGATGTGACGCCAGTGGAAGCGGCTAAGGTAGTTGTTGTAGCGGAACTCGCGATCCTTATCGCCCTGTTCCCAGTATCGCGGCGCCTGGATCCGATGCCGTAACGCACGATAATGAAGCACGGGCAGGTCGAAGCCGCTGCCGTTCCAGGACACAAGGTCCGGCGTGTAGCGTTCGAGACCGTCGTAGAACCGGCCGATCAGCTCGGCCTCGCTCGCGTCGCGATCGCCAAGGCTCCAGACGTGGAACGTATCCCTGGTACGCAGGGCAACGGAGATGGCGACCACGCGATGCTGGTAGAGCGGCAGGAACTCGCTGCCGGTGGCTTGCTGCCGGATCGCCGCCATCGCGGAGGCGACATCCTCGTCGCTCAGGCCGTCGAGGTCGTACACGCGACGCCCGAACTCTACGTCGGGAATGGTTTCAATATCAAAAGAAAAACAATGCATTATGCGCGTTTTTTAAGGTAATTAATCATAATCAGGCTCGCATCGCTACCGCGAAGGCCATTACCAGTCCGGCGTCGTCGGTCAGGCTTACGTGACTCTCACCGACACCCAGTTCCCGGCATACTCGAAGGCCTCGCTCCGAGAAGATGACGAGCGGCCTGCCCCACTCATTATTTATGATGCCGACATCGCGTATCCAGACGCCGTGAGCGAAGCCGGTCCCCATCGCCTTCACTGTTGCCTCCTTGCCGGCAAAGCGCATCGCGAGAAAGCGAACCGGCCATTTGCTGCTGGCGAACAAGGCTCGCTCCTCCGGCATCAGCAGCCGCTCCACGAAACGTTCGCCGAAGCGGTCGTACGTTTGCTGCATGCGAGCGATCTCCACGATGTCCGTGCCGACGCCGAAGATCACCGGCTTCTCGCTTCGTTCATGAGGCGCTTCATCTCGGCGACGGCGGACTTCATTCCAGCGAACACCGAACGAGCAACGATGGCGTGGCCGATGTTGAGTTCGACGATTTCCGGAATCTCGGCTACCTGCTGCACGTTGTCGTAGTGCAGTCCATGGCCGGCATGCACCGTGAGCCCTGACTGCCGCGCGTGAGCGGCAGCTTCCCTGACCCGTTCCAGTTCCCGAAGGCGCCGCTCGCCGCTGGCGTCTGCGTATGCCCCCGTATGAATTTCCACCACCGGGGCGCCGGTTTTCCGTGCCGCATCGAGCTGGCGTGGATCGGGGTCGACGAAAAGCGAGACGCGTATACCGTGATCGGAGAGTCGCCTGCACGCAGCGGTAATGCTGTCCATCCGCGCGAGGACGTCCAGCCCGCCCTCGGTAGTCAGCTCCGCCCGGTTCTCGGGCACAAGGCAACAGTCCGATGGCCTGGTCCGGCAGGCGATCGCGATCATTTCTTCGGTGACCGCCATTTCAAGATTCATGTGCGTGGACAATGCTTCCTTCAACGCCTCGACATCCCTGTCCTGGATATGCCGGCGATCCTCCCGCAGGTGAAGCGTGATGCTGTCAGCCCCGCCCTCCTCTGCAAGGAGCGCCGCCGCGACCGGGTCCGGGTAGCTCGTTCCGCGCGCCTGCCTCAGCGTCGCGACGTGGTCGATGTTAACTCCAAGATGTAGTGCTTCAATCGTCACGATGTGATCCCGTCATTGTCATTCTTGTGACTCGGTCTTTCCTGAGAGGCCGGCTGCCCGCCGCATATCGCGGAAGACCTTGCGGCTCTTCAGTTCCCTGCCGCCCAAGTGAAACGCGATGACCTCCCGAAGCAGGCGCGCGGCCGAGCGTAGCGTTTCCGGGTCCGAGAAGTCTCCGTTACGGATGGCTATCAGTTCGCTGCCGGTAAAAGTCATGGATCCGGCAGCGTCGTCTGCGGCCGAGGGTCCCTGCTCCGGCCGGTACACGTAGGAACGCGCCGCCGACAATGGCGCCTGCGACTCCGCGTCATGATCCAGGTTCAGCGCGTAGCCTAGCAGACGCAGAAGTTCGATTTCGAATGTGCGCAGTTTTGCGTTGATCTCGCGGCCGCCGGAAAGGCTCTCGATGGTGGCACCGTAAACTTTGAAGATTTCCGGTTGTGGATCGTGCCGGTGCACCAGGTGCAGCAACAGTTCGTTCGCGTAGTAGCCCGACAGCAGGGCGTCGCCGTGCAGGGCAACCGGCGCACCTCGCAACTCGGCACCCGTCAGTGTTCCGAGGTCCGTGCGACTGACCCAGGAAACCTGCAACGGCAGGAACGGGCGCAAAATGCCTTTCAGGCGCGACTTCGCGGAGCGGCTTCCCCTGGCGACTACAGACAGCCGCCCGTGCTCGCGGCTCAACAGTTCCAGTATGCGGCTGGAATCCTGGTAATCGCGATGATGCAACAGCCACACCGGTTCGTTCTGCACGCGACGGATCATATCGTTTTACCGCGCTTGGGCTCTTCAACCAGGATCGTAGCCGAGCCTTTGCAGTTGCTCCTCGTTGTCCGCCCAGTTCTCCTTGACCTTAACCCACAGCTCGATGTGCACCGGCACTCCCAGCCGCTCTTTCAGCTCCAGCCGGACGGAGCGGCCGATTTTCTTCAGTACCGCCCCCCCCTTACCCACCACGATGCCCTTCTGGCTGTCCCGCTCTACCCAGATGACCGCGTGGACCTCGAGCTTCTCGTCCGTCTTCTTGTATTGCTCAATTTGCACCGTAAGCCCGTACGGGATTTCCTGGCGGAGATTGAGGGTCAGTTGTTCGCGAACAAGCTCGGCAACATGGAACGGTTCACTCCTGTCGGTAATCATTCCTTCCGGGAAGAGCGGCGGCGATTCCGGTAAGAACCCCGGGATGACCGACATCAACCTGTCCAGGTTGTCGTTGAGCCTTGCCGAGATGGGGATGACTTCCACGAAGTCCGCCTTGGCCGAGATTGCGGCGATCCTGCCAAGCAGTTCCTCTTTCGGATGAACCCTGTCGATCTTGTTCAACAAGGCTATCACCGGCTTCGATACTCCGCCGATGCGTGCAAGCGCGTTCTGGTCGTCCTCGGTCCAGCGGTCTGCTTCGCACATGAACAGGACAAGGTCCGCGTCCTGAAGCGCATTGACTGCCGCGCGGTTCATCAATCGGTTCATCGCCTTGCCGGCATCCCTGTGCAGGCCGGGGGTATCCACGAACATGACCTGCGCGTCCCGTGAAGTATGCACACCAAGGATCCGGTGGCGAGTGGTCTGCGGCTTTGGCGTCACGATACTGACCTTGCTGCCTACCAACGCATTGACCAGCGTCGACTTGCCGACGTTCGGACGCCCGACGACTGCCACGAATCCTGCGCGGAAAGCCCGGGCCATTCAGGCGGACTCGTCGACGAGCGCCAGCATCTTCATGGCCGCATCCTGTTCGGCCCGTCGGCGCGAGCTGCCGCGCCCGATTGTGCTCGCCTCCAGTGCATCGATATTGCAACTCACCGCGAAAGTCTGGCGGTGCGCCTGCCCGGCGACGCTCTCTACCCGGTAATGCGGCAGCTCCAGCTTTCGCGCCTGCAGGAACTCCTGCAGCTGCGTCTTGGGGTCCCTGCGAGAAGCCGACTCCGGGAGCTCCCGAAGCCGGTCGCCGTACACCTTCCGGATAACCCGGCGTGCCTCGTCGAAACCGGAGTCGAGGTAGATAGCTCCGAAGATCGCTTCGAGAGCATCGCCGAGAATGGAAGAGCGCCCGTATCCATCGCCCTTCTTCACGCCTGCGCCCAGGATCAGGTGTGATGCCAGCTCGAGCTCGGTTGCCAGTTCCGTCAGCATCGTATCCTTGACCAGGGACGAACGAATACGGCTCAGGACGCCTTCACTCGCGTCCGGACGCAGTTTGTAGGTCGCTTCCGATACCACAACGTCTAGAACGGCATCGCCGAGATACTCGAGTCTTTCGTTGTTCGGACCGGGGGTACTGCGGTGAGTCAGTGCCTGCTTCAGCAACTGCTGGTCGCGAAATTCATAGTCCAGCTTATGCTTCAGCCAGGCTGCGGCTTTGTCCAAGATGACGGCTCGAAAAGACCAAGTTTGCAAGAACCGCCATTGTCGATCAAAAGAGACTTTAGTCCAAGCCGCAGGATGCGACTTGAGGCTACTGCGGGATGGCTGCCCCTGCAGTGGTTTCCTTAGCGGCGGACGAGAACTTCCTTTTGGAAGTGCACCGTAAAGGATACGTTGCCCACGAAAGGCGCCGTATGGTTGTAGTCAGCCTGCACGAGGAAGCCATTGCTGTCCGTCGTCACCTTGATGTCTTTCGCGCTGATCTGGCTCACGCTCTCGACGTCGAAGCGCCTGGATATGGAGGTACGAATCGCGTTGCGGGAGGCGTTCTGGCTGTCGAACTCCTTGTGTACGCCGTCCAGCACTCCGGCCACCTTCATGTAATTGAGGTACACCGGCGTCAGGCGAATGAAGGCAAACGCGAACAGGCCGACGAAGACGGCGAGAATGAGGAAACCGACGGTGGTCATCCCGGCCTGCCGCGCATCAAATCGTCGTGCCGCCGGCAAGCGCTTCGGCACTACGCAACTGTTCCGGTTATCGAGCCAGTTCATCGTTCCTTCTCCGCTATAGCAAGAGTGCGCGCTACTCTTTGCTTAAAGTAGCGCGATTTTAACCGCGGAATCAGTGACTCGCACCACATTATTGGATCTTCATCCCGATGCGTTCCCAGTCCGGAACCTCGAGCCCGTCCATGTGCATCCAGATGCGAACAGCCTCTCCGACCAGGTGAGTTTCCGGGATGTAGCCCAGGAATCGGCTGTCCCGGCTGTTGTCCCTGTTGTCCCCCAGCATGAAGTAGTGACCCTCGGGTACTTCGTACACCCCGTCTTTGATCGTGTTGCCCGGATGCGCGATCAGGATCGCATGCTCGCGGTCGCCGAGGTTTTCTACAAAGCGGGGCGCGATATCCTCGGCCGGCGGATCCGGGTCGGCTGACAGCGGCACCGCCTCGCCGTTGACCGTCAGGCGATGGTTTGAGTATTCGATCGTGTCTCCGGGCAGGCCGACCACACGCTTGATGTAATTCACACTCGGCTCTTCCGGAAGGCGAAAAACCACGACGTCGCCGCGTTCCGGTTCGCCGGTTTCAATGATCTTCGTTTCGAGGACAGGCAGCCTGAGTCCGTAGGAATACTTCTTTACGAAGATGTAATCCCCCTGCAGCAGCGTCGGCATCATCGAGCCGGAAGGGATCCTGAATGGCTCGAAAATGAAAGAACGAATGACCAGGACGAAAAGCAGGACCGGGAAGAACGACCTCGAGTAATCGATGATCGTGCCGAGCGCGCGGTTCGGCTCTTTCTTGTCCTCCCGCTTCTGCAGGTAGAAGCGATCGAATGCGACGATGGCCCCGGTCAGCGCGGTCAGCAGGGTCAATATCAAGGCGAGGTTAATGTTCAATTCCAGCTTCTCACTTGTCTGTCCGCAATACGGCAAGGAATGCCTCTTGCGGTATTTCCACGGAACCAATCTGCTTCATACGACGTTTGCCCGCTTTTTGCTTTTCCAGCAGTTTCCGCTTGCGCGTTACGTCACCGCCGTAACATTTGGCGGTCACGTTCTTCCTGAGCGCCTTGACGGTGCTGCGTGCGATGATCTGGCTGCCGACGGCCGCCTGGATCGCAACGTCGAACATCTGGCGGGGAATGAGTTCGCGCATACGTTCGACCAGGTCCCGTCCCCGGGAATCGGCCGAGGCTCGATGTACGATCATCGACAGCGCATCTACACGCTCCTTGTTTATGAGGATGTCGAGCCGCACCAGCGCCGCTGGCTCGAAACGCTCGAAGGTATAGTCGAAGGAAGCAAAGCCTCGGCTAACGGACTTGAGACGGTCGAAGAAATCCAGCACGACTTCCGCCAGCGGCATCTCGTACACCAGTGAAACCTGGCTGCCCAGGTAGCGCATGTGTTTTTGCACGCCGCGCTTCTCGATGCAAAGCTTCATCACCGAGCCTATGTGCTTCTCGGGCACGAGTATGTTCGCCGTAATGACCGGTTCCCTGAGTTCGACAATTTCGTTGACCGGAGGAAGCTTGGATGGATTATCCACGTACAGGAGCTTGCCGTCTCGCATCAGGACTTCGAAAATGACCGTCGGCGCAGTAGTTATGAGGTCGAGCTTGTACTCCCTTTCCAGCCGTTCCTGGACGATCTCCATATGCAGCATGCCCAGAAAGCCGCAGCGGAAACCGAAACCCAGCGCCGCTGAGGTTTCAGGTTCGAAGTGCAGGGCGGCATCGTTGAGCCGCAGCTTTTCCAGGGCGTCCCGAAAATTCTCGTAATCGTCTGAACTGATGGGAAACAGGCCGGCAAAGACGCGCGGCTGGATCTGCTTGAACCCGGGCAAGGGATCACTGCAGGGACGCGCTGTCGCGGTGATAGTGTCGCCGACCGGCGCTCCGTAGATGTCCTTGATCGCCGCGATCACGAAGCCGACCTCTCCCGTCTGTAACGAGTCGCGATCCACCATCTTTGGCGTAAAGCTCCCGACGCGGTCGGCATTGTAGGAACGCTGGGTCGACATGATCGTAATCTTGCTGCCCTTCTTCAAGCTCCCGTTCATTACGCGCACCAGTGAAACGACGCCAACGTAATTATCGAACCACGAATCGATAATCAATGCCTGCAGCGGTGCATCAGGTTCACCCCGCGGCGGAGGAATCTCCTTGACGATACGCTCCAGGAGTTCGGCAACCCCTTCGCCGGTTTTGGCGCTGACGCGCGCGGCCTGCTGCGCGTCGATCCCGATGATGTCCTCGATCTCGTGAATGACCTTGTCCGGCTCCGCCGCCGGCAGGTCGATCTTGTTCAGTACCGGGAGAACCTCGAGGCCCTGGTCGATCGCCGTGATGCAATTGGCGACGCTCTGCGCCTCTACCCCCTGTGCCGCATCGACGACCAGCAACGCGCCTTCGCAGGCCGCAAGCGAGCGCGACACCTCATAGGAGAAATCGACATGACCCGGCGTATCGATGAAGTTGAGCTGGTACACCTTCCCGTCAGGTGCCGGATACTTGAGCGATACGCTATGTGCCTTGATGGTGATGCCGCGTTCTCGTTCCAGGTCCATCGAGTCGAGAACCTGCTCGAGCATTTCCCTGTCCTGCAGGCCTCCGCAAAGCTGTATGAAGCGGTCCGCAAGCGTCGACTTCCCATGGTCGATGTGGGCGATAATCGAAAAGTTGCGGATGAGGTTCATTGACAAAAGGGGTAATCCTGCCGCGAACAGGAGGCAGGCTCCGGCGGCAAACGGCGAAGTATATACGTTTCAGGCAATCCGTGAGACTGGCCTGGCAGCAGGCATGATCCTCTGAAACCTCATGACGGGAGCCCTTCGGGCTCGTTGCCGGTTCGATCCCGCAATGCTTCCTCGACCGCCGCGGGGTCGAGGTGATACTCGCAAAGCAGGCGGCCGTTACACGTCAAGACTGGCACCCGCAGACCGTACTCCTCCCGAAGAGCCGCGTCCGCATCCACGTCCACGACCTCTACCAGCGCTCGCCCTCGCGCCAGCGGGAGGAGTTCCTCCACCATGACTTCGCAGAGGTGGCAACCCTGCCGGCTGAAGACCTTGAACGTGCGCATACTAAGGGCGGCTTTCGGCCGCCGGCGGCACCGGCAGGCGGCGCACCGCAACGGGTGTCACGTTTTGCAGGCACTCTTCCCTCCGCAGTGCCCGCCGTCCCGCCACAACCCCGGCAACAAGACCCAGCAACCCGCACGCGATCGCCAGCGGTTCGTTGTCCGCATCCGCCAGGCCCGAGGCAGCGCCCACCCCCAACATGATTCCCAACAGCGGCAAGCCGTACGCAAGCGATGCCGCCTGCAACAGGTGGTCCGGCTTGAGTTCGAGCCTTACGATATCGCCCGGTTCGAGATGAAGATCAGCAGGCACCCTCGCCTCGAAGGTGCGGGTTCGACCCTTTTGCAGGAGGCCTGCGCCGCATCCGCGGCCGGCAGCGCATCGCGCGCATGCAAGACTCGCCTCCACCCGCACAGTGGCGAACGTGCCGCTCGCTGTTACGACTGTGCCTTCGGGTGTATCTGAGGGAGCCAGGTGCAGGGATTGCCCGTTAACGCATCCGCATCGCACTCGCGATGCGTTGCACCGTCTCGGCAGGCACTTCACCCACCGCGGTGATCTGGTAATCGCCCGACTCGATGCTGAACGAACTGGCTGCGCCAAGGTTCGAGCGGCGCGCAATTTCCTCGTCTGGCTGTTCGGCAATGAAAACGGACACTGTTGCGAGACCATCTCCATACACGATATGTGTGACCGGCGTATCCGCTCCCGGCAGCTGTTCGTGCCTGGTGGATATCACGCGAAAGCCGGCGGGCAAATCGTCGCAGACCCAGTCCGTCTCGACCTCGGCTGCCTCGCCGCGAACCGGATCTGTGTACCAGGTAAAGCTTTCGAGATCTATCGATGGCGCAAGCGCCTGTTGCGACACTGCCGATTCCAGGTTGATATCGGCAAACTTGAACTGTTCGACCATCGCGCCATCGTTTCCAACCAGTTCCGTCCGCAGCGGAAATGCCGTTTCCCGGTCCAGCCAGATGCGGTGCCCGAAACGAAACGAATCGTGAGGGCGAACCGCCAGCAGCACGGCAGGGCGGCCAGCAACCCGCTCTTCCCGCACCACGGACAAATCGTACTGGGCGCCGAAAGTCACTTCGCTGCTCGGCAACGTCGAGAACAGCGTACTGCGGTCGTTCCACTTTTCTATGAGAACAGACTTCTTGTCGGGCAGGATGCAGTGCACTTCATTACCGATACGGATGATTTCGAGGCCGTCGCCTTCCTGCGTGATGACCTTCTCGTTGACAACGCCATCTATCACCTTGTGCACGACCTTGAGCGCCTGGGCCTCGCCATCCTGCCGGCGAATCACCGTGCCCTCATAATCGATGGTGGAGACAGCTTGCGACATCCGTTCGAGCCATTCGGCGGGACTAAGACGGTCGCGGCCCGCGGCCGACGTGCCTGCAAGTGTTCCCGCGAGAAACAGGCAAAATGAGGGCAGCCAGATAAATTTCGCTGTGTACGTTGCTGGTTTCATTTCCTGCTCGCCGCCTCGACTGCTCGCGAAACGTTCTATGGCTTCACCGTGCGTCGTTTGTCTTCAGAATTTCGCTCGGTAGCCGGTGCGTCATCCTGCGCTTCATCCGGCAGCGCCGCCGGCTCGGCCAACTCGCCCTGGCGAAGTTCGAGTGTCACCAGGCGCGTCAATATTCCGTTAGCTCCCAGGTCGGCCGAGGTAGCGCCATGGCTCAGGTAATACTGGGTCAGCATGTCGCTCGGACGGCTCGACAGTACGTCCTCCGGCAGCGGTTCGGTGTAGCCGGCTACCGGCTGCTCTGAAGGAGATTGTGACGCCAGGGCGCCTGCCTCTGTCATTCCGGATGCATCCGGCAGCTCGCTCTGGCGCAGCCCCACCAGCGCCACTATCGCGACAGAGGCCGCGACGGCGAAACCAGCTGCGGGCTTCAGCAAGCGGCGCGAAGCAGGTGCCGCCTGGGTTTGCGTTTCGCTCGGCTGTTCTCCGAGCGCCGTTGCGATGCGGCCGCGCAACTTGTTCATTCCGGGAACTTCCCGTTCATGGCGAATGAGCCGGCCAATTCGGAGGTACTGATCAACCTGGCTACGCAGGGCGGCATCCTGGCTCAATCGCCGCAACAGCAATTCGCTCTCGTTCTCAGGCAGTTCACCGTCGACAAAAGCCGATATCTGCATTTTCAATGCATCGTTCATAAGTTACCAGCCCGGGTTTGTTCGCCCATTGTTATAGCGCCCATGTTGTTCTGATCCCCGCAAAACCCGGGTGTTCCGGTCGTGCGACGTTTTGTATGGATCGAATCGTCATTAGTGTCGTCGATAGTGTGATCGATGTGAACTTCGTAGAGTCCCGTCTGCCGGTAGCCGCATGGACGACCGGATGTATCTTAATCCACCAGGTTGCCGATTTTCTTGCCGATCGCATCGCGTGCGCGAAAAATTCTCGACCGGACCGTTCCGACCGGGCAATCCATGGTCTGGGCAATTTCCTCGTAGCTCATGCCATCGAGTTCCCGCAGCACAATCGCTGTGCGGAGATCGTCAGGCAACGCCTCGATGGCCCGTTCAACCGTCTCGTGAAGCTCACGGCTGAGGGTGACTCCTTCCGGGGTGTCGGTTTCCTTCAGTTTCGCGTGCAGGTCGAACTGCTCCGGGTCCTGCATATCGAGTTCCACGTCCATTGGACGCCTGCGCTGTGCAGCAAGATAGTTCTTCGCGGTATTCACGGCAATCCTGTAGAGCCACGTATAGAACGCACTTTCTCCGCGGAAGCGCGGCATCGCCCGATAAGCCTTGAGGAAGGCCTCCTGGGTGATGTCCAGCGCCTGATCGGGGTCCCGCACATAACGCATTACCAGGTTTACGATCTTGTGCTGATACTTCAGCACGAGCAGGTCAAACGCGCCCTTGTCACCTTTCTGGACACGACGGACCAGCTGGGCGTCCGGTGATTCAGGCGCCATACTGGCAATCCAGCAAGCGGCCCGGCCGGCCGGCACCGCGACCGACTCGGCAATAGACCGGCCGCCATTTCGAAAGTTCTCTGGTTTCAGCCTTAATCATTCGGGTTTCGTACGCGTTGCAAGGGAAATGTGACGGGATACCACCTCTTTCGCCCCCCTGCTCCGAACGGCGGGCGGCACCGGCGCTTTGCTGCGGCGCCCGCAAGTGTCGCCTGCTCGCGGTAATGCCTGCAAGGATGCGCTTGCAAGGGTGCTGGTCAAGGGGCGCGATCAAGGCGCTTTTCAGGGTGCGGCACGGCACGGCTGCATGGAAACGGCGAAGATAGTATCAGCTTCCCCGCGGCCCTCCAAAGGCCCGCTGGCGCCAGATGAGCATCAGTCGTCGCCAGTCATCGTTCCGGCGACCGGAGGTGAACACCAGTTCGCCGTACTGGAGACCATCATCGAAGCGAAGCCGCAGCCAGGCGACCCGAGACAGGATCACGCTACCGGCGAGCAGTTCGAGGGGCCGCACCCGCCCCCCGTTGGACAGCGCCTCCGCCGCGCCGGTGGAGCGTATGCGGAGCCGCCTCGTCCGGGACATGCCGCGGAACAGCGAAGCCAACTCCAGCAAGCCGCGCCACATCCACAGCAGCGCGAACAGAGCCTTCAGCGATGGCCGCAGCGGCATATCGCCGATGAGGGCAATGCCAATCAAGGTTGCACAGGCCGAAAAGACCAGTAGCCCTCTACGATGGGCGGCGACCGGCTCCAGAACGGCTTCGAATCCGTTCGACGACACTGGCTGATACTCCGTCGGCGCTTGCCTGCCCCGTCACAAGATACCTCGCGAGTTCCGGGTCGGGGAGTGCCAAAAGTTCACGGAACGCTGTTTTTTCAGCTTCGCTGGATGCACCATAGGACCGGTCGAAATAACCTGCCAGCAACTCATCCAGCTCGCGCATGCCGCGCCTGCATTGCCACCTCACACGACCGTCGTCCCGGCTCAAGTGTCAGTGTCTCCTTTCCGCCAGCATCTTCTTGGTCTCGGCGATCGCCCGGGCCGGGTTCAGGCCTTTCGGACAGGTCTGCGTGCAGTTCATGATCGTATGGCAGCGATAGAGCCGGAACGGATCCTCGAGGTCGTCGAGCCGTTCTCCCGTCGCCTCGTCACGACTGTCAGCGAGCCAGCGCCAGGCTGCAAGCAGGGTCGCGGGACCCAAGAAGCGGTCGCTGTTCCACCAGTAACTCGGGCACCCGGTCGAGCAGCACGCACAAAGGATGCAGGCGGAAGGCATGTCGATGCGCTCCTGCTCCTCCTTGCTTTGCAGCCGTTCACGATCCGGCGGCGCCGGCGTCCGCGTTTTGAGCCACGGCTTGATCGCTGCGTACTGCGCAAAGAAATTCGTAAGGTCCGGAACCAGGTCCTTGACCACCGGCATGTGCGGCAACGGGTAGATTTTGACATCACCCGACAGGCTCTCGGTGGTCGTGGTGCATGCCAGCGTGTTCTTGCCGTCTATGGACATCGCGCAGGAACCGCAAATGCCCTCGCGGCACGAACGGCGAAACGTAAGCGTCGGATCGATCTCGTTCTTGATCTTGATCAGTACGTCGAGAACCATCGGTCCACAACGGTCCATGTCCACGTCGTAGGTATCCAGTCGCGGGTTCGCCCCGCTCTCCGGATCGTAGCGATAGACGGCAAAACGGCGCACGTTCGCCGCACCCTCCGCTGCCGAAAAATGCTTGCCCTTAACGATCCGCGAGTTTGCGGGCAATCTGAAATCAGCCACTACAACATCTCCTGGTGCGCCCCGGCGAAATCAGGATGCACCTAATACGTCCGCGCTTTCGGCGGTACGGGCTCGACTTCGTCCGTCATGGTCGCCAGGTGCACTGGCCGATAGTCGAAGCTTACGCTGCCGGTCCGGTCTACCCAGGCCAGCGTGTGCTTCATCCAGTTGACGTCGTCTCTGTCCGGGTAATCCTCGCGTGCATGCGCGCCCCGGCTTTCCAGGCGATTGGCCGCCGACTCGATGGTTGCGGTCGCATTCAGCAACAGGTTCTGAAGTTCCAGCGTCTCCACCAGGTCCGTGTTCCAGATGAGAGAACGGTCGGTAATGCGCAGGTCTGACTGGCTCGCGAAGGTCTTCCGCAGTTCCGCGATGCCCTCTGCCAATACCTCGCCGGTACGAAACACCGTGGCGTGTCCCTGCATCGTTTTCTGCATCTCGAGACGCACCTCTGCCGTCGGCCTCGAGCCGTTCGCGTGGAGTAAAGCGTCAAGCCGGGCGACACTTTCGTCGCCTGCGTCCGCTCGCAGGTCCCGGTGCCTTGCTCCGGGAGTCATCGTTTCGGCGCAATGACGCGCGGCGGCCCGTCCGAACACGACGAGGTCAAGCAGCGAATTGGAGCCGAGGCGATTGGCGCCATGGACGGATACGCAAGCGGCTTCGCCGACCGCCATCAGTCCGGGGACCGGCGACTCGGCGTTGCCATCTCTCATGGTGACGACCTGCCCATGCCGGTTCGCTGGAATCCCGCCCATGTTGTAGTGCACTGTCGGCAGGACGGGGATCGGCGCCTTGGTCACATCGACGCCGGCGAATATCCGTGTCGTCTCGGCGATGCCGGGCAGCCGCTCTTCGATAACTTCGCGGCCAAGATGCTCGAGGTGCAGGTACAGGTGGTCCTTGTCCGGACCAACACCCCGCCCCTCGCGAATTTCGATGGTCATGGAGCGGCTGACGACGTCCCGGGATGCGAGATCCTTCGCATTGGGCGCGTAGCGTTCCATGAAGCGTTCGCCTTCAGAGTTCGTGAGATACCCGCCCTCGCCACGCACGCCTTCGGTGATGAGCATGCCAGGACCGTAGATTCCGGTCGGATGAAACTGCACGAACTCCATGTCCTGCAGCGGCAATCCTGCGCGCAGCACCATGGCGTTACCGTCACCGGTGCAGGTATGTGCAGAGGTACAGGAAAAATAGGCCCGGCCGTACCCGCCGGTCGCGAGAACCACCTGGTGAGACCGGAAGCGGTGCAGCCGTCCATCTTCCAGGTTAAGAGCAATTACTCCCCGGCATGCGCCATCTTCCATGATGAGATCGATAGCAAAGTATTCGACGAAGAACCTGGCATCGTGCTTGAGCGACTGCTGGTAAAGCGTGTGCAGCATTGCGTGACCGGTGCGGTCGGCGGCGGCGCAGGTGCGCTGGGCAGTACCTTCGCCGAAGTTCGTCGTCATGCCGCCGAACGGGCGCTGGTAGATCAGGCCGACTTCGGTCCGGGAGAACGGTAAACCGTAGTGTTCCAGTTCAATCACAGCATCCGGCGCTTCCTTGCACATGAACTCGATCGCGTCCTGGTCACCGAGCCAGTCGGAACCTTTCACGGTGTCATACATGTGCCAGCGCCAGTCGTCTGGACCCATGTTGCCGAGCGCCGCACTGATGCCGCCCTGCGCCGCAACCGTGTGGCTCCGCGTGGGAAAGACCTTGGTAACGCAGGCGGTATCGAAGCCTGCCTCGGCGAGGCCGAAGGTCGCCCGAAGTCCTGCGCCGCCGGCACCCACTACGACCACGTCCACCGTGTGGTCGATAAAATCGTATGCGCTCACCTAGAAAGCCATCCGCAAGATAGCGAAGATCGACACAGCCGCCACCAGTATGTGCAGGAAATGCATCAGGACGATCGCAGCAATTTTAAGGAAAGGCTGGTGCACATAGTCCTCGATCACCACCTGTAACCCCAAGTCCGAGTGTCGTGCAATTGTGAGGACCAGCAGCAGCATCAGCACTGCGGTCCATGGCTGACCGAGCCACTCTTGCACGTTTGCATGATCAAAGCCCGGCAGCCGCGTCAGAGACACGAGGAACCAGGCGCCGAGCAGCAGGAGAGCAACGGACGATATCCTTTGTGTCCACCAGTGTCCGGTGCCGTCTTTCGCGGATCCGTCACCAAGTGCGCGGCCAAGCGGCGTGCGCCGGTCACTCATCGGCATTACCACGGCCTCACAGGAACAGCCAGTAGAGGATCGTCAACACGAATGTGCCGGCAATGATGGCCCAGGATCCGGCATTGGCCTGTGGTATTTCGAAGCCGTAACCCAGGTCCCAGACGAGATGACGTATGCCGCTTCCCAGGTGGAAAAAGAAGGCGAAACTGAAAAGCGCAAGCAGGATCCGGCCGCCAACCGACTGCAGCAGTTCGGCGAAGCTGCCATAGGCTTCCGCCCCGTCTGCAGCGGTCATAAGCCAGGCGGCGAGCACGAGGAACCCGAGGGAAAGGAAAATACCGGTGCCGCGGTGCAGTACCGACATCACCATCGTGATCGGCCAGCGATAAATGAACAGGTGCGGCGACAGGGGCCGTCCGCGACTGTTTACGCCGCTACTCATCGTCGGTTTCACTGCGCTATTGCCTTCGAACTAGTCCGCTTTTGCGCCAGCCAGGGCGGCCGGGTGTCAGAAATCGATGCATCTTCCCTTCAACTCCCAATCGCCGAAGCGAGTCGGGTCCGGACCTCTACGCCCCCCGATTTCCACCGGGACCGTCTGCTCTTCGGGCTTGTTATTTCTTATGGATAAAGCCGTGTCTGCTTCAGTCCGGCCCGCGGGAATGAAAGTGCGTACCGTGCCCTCGCCGCCGGCAGGCGCCGCTTGACCGGGGTCCGTGGAATTGTCCTGTTCGTCAGACACGCGGGGAGTATGCCAGACTGTGTGGCATGATGCAGTCATGCTCCCGCAATGTGGTTAGCAACCCGGGTTGTTCGCGACTTTGAACAGGCTGTTCGACATCCTGCGCGTGTCTGGACCCGACGCCCGTTCGTTCCTGCAGGGCCAGCTCACGCAGGACCTTGCAAGGCTCGACGATGAGCCGTCCCTGCCGGCAGCCTGGTGCAATCCCAAGGGTCGTGTCATTACGGTGATGCGAATTATCGAGGCGTGGGGTGGCAGCGACGAAACCTTTCTTTCCGTGCCTGCAGGCATGGCGGAGGCGTTGACCAGGCGCCTGCTCATGTTCAGGTTCCGCGCCAGTGTCGACATCTCACTTGCAGGCAGTGATTGGGGAGCTTTCGCTGTGTCGGATGAGAGGGACATCGCCGCGCTGGACGAGCTGGGTCTTCTTCGGCAGGGAGGCGCCGGATCGGCGGCCCGGAACGCCGGCGTCGTCGCCGTAGATACGGGCGCCCCATCGCAATGCGTCGAAGTGTATGGCGCGCTGGCAGCGATGCAGGAGGCGGGGCTGGTCCTCTCACGGCCATTGCCGGACGCCGAATGGCGACTCGCACTCATCAATGCAGGAATGCCGATGATCGATGCGGCGACGACGGAGAAATACACGCCACACATGCTGAACCTCGACTGTCTCGGCGCCATCAGTTTCACCAAGGGCTGCTATACCGGACAGGAGGTCGTGGCGCGCACGCAGCATCTTGGAAAAAGCAAGCGGCGACTGATGCATTATCGAACGGAGGAGCCGCTTGCCGGCACCGGCGACAAATTGCGGCACGACGACCGCGACGTCGGCGAAGTACTGAACGCAGCGGGCGAGCACCTGCTCGCCGTGGTTCCGGCAGACCTGCACAAGCTGACGCTATCGCTCGAAGGACAACCGGCAACTCCGGTCGACCTTCCTTACGCGCTGCCGGAGTGAGCCTGCGATACGTTCAAGGATTCTTCGGTCGCTTGTCGCCCGTGGGACGGGCTCCTACAGCAGTTTCGCCCGAACGTCTGCCAGGTTGAGACACCCGCTGGTTACACGCTGTAGGAGCCCGTCCCACGGGCGACAAGCGACGGGCTCTGCGCTCCTTTTCGCCTGAGGCGGCTCCTACGTGGTTTCCAGGCGCATGTGCGGGAACAGCAGCACGTCGCGAATCGATGGCGAGTCCGTGAACAGCATGACGAGCCGGTCGATTCCCACTCCCAGCCCCGCAGTGGGCGGCATGCCGTATTCGAGCGCACGGATGTAGTCGGCGTCGTAGACCATCGCCTCGTCGTCGCCGGCGTCGCGACTTTCGACCTGGGCACGGAAGCGTTCGGCCTGATCTTCGGGATCGTTCAACTCGGAAAAGCCGTTCGCCATCTCGCGCCCCGCGATGAAAAGTTCGAAGCGATCGGTAACGAAGGGATCGTCATCGTTACGCCGCGACAGCGGAGATACCTCGGTCGGATATGCGACAACGAACGTCGGCTGGCGCAGCGCCGCCTCGCAGGTCTTGTCGAAGATCTCGATCTGCAGCTTGCCGCTGCCATAGTTCTCTTCGACCCGGGCGCCGACCCCTTCTGCAAAATCCCTGAGGTAGTCGCGATCGCGAATCCTGGCCGCGTCGAAGCCGGGATTGAACTCGATAATCGCCTCTTCGACCGTCAGCCGCCTGAACGGCTTGCCAAGATCGTACTGCTCTCCCTGGTATTCGATCACGGTCGTGCCGAGAATCGCCTGCGACATTCCTGTCAGCAGCGCCTCCACCATTTCCATCAGGTCATGATAGTCGGCGTACGCACGGTACAATTCCAGCATCGTGAATTCCGGGTTGTGCTGGGTAGAAACACCCTCGTTCCGGAAACTGCGATTGATCTCGTAGACGCGTTCCAGCCCGCCGACGATCAGGCGCTTCAGGTACAGCTCCGGCGCAATGCGCAGGTAGAGCTGCATGTCGAGCGCGTTGTGATGGGTCGTGAAAGGCCTGGCGACCGCGCCGCCCGCTAGCGTCTGCATCATCGGGGTTTCGACTTCGAGGAAATCCTGCGACTCCATGAAGGCGCGGATATAGGCAACGATACGGGCGCGGGTGCGAAACACGTCGCGACTCTTCTCGTTCATGATCAGGTCGACGTAGCGCTGTCGGTAGCGGGTTTCCATGTCCGCAAGTCCGTGCCACTTCTCGGGCAGCGGGCGCAGCGATTTCGTCAGCAGGCGCAAGGTCTCCGCCCTTACCGTCAGCTCGCCCGTTTTGGTCTTGAAGAGCAGTCCCTCGGCTCCAACGATGTCACCGATGTCCCACTTCCTGAAATCCTGGTAAACGCCCTCGGGCAAGCGGTCGCGTTCGAGAAACACCTGGATCTGCCCGGTGCGATCCTGCAACTTGATGAAGCTTGCCTTGCCCATGACGCGTTTCGCCATCATCCGTCCGGCCACCCGCACGCGGGGCGAAACTTCCGCCAGCTTGTCCGGGTCATGGGGTCCGAACGTGCAGTGCAACTCTTCTGCCAGGGCGTTGCGTCGAAAATCGTTCGGGTAAGCCTCTCTCATCGCCCGAAGCTCATCCAGCTTTCGACGCCGCTCGGCGATGAGCGCGTTTTCGTCCGGCTGCTTTACGTCGTCATTCCTCACTTACAGCCCCTGCTTCAGACTGGCTTCGATAAAGCGGTCGACGTCGCCGTCGAGCACCGCCTGCGTGTTGCCTGTTTCGACGCCGGTACGAAGGTCTTTTATCCGGCTCTGGTCGAGGACATAGGATCTTATCTGACTTCCCCAGCCGACGTCGGCTTTGCTGTCTTCGACCTCGGCCGCCTTCGCGCGCCGAGTCTGCAGTTCCAGTTCATACAGCTTTGCCTTCAGTTGCTTCATCGCCGTGGCCTTGTTCTTGTGCTGTGAGCGGTCGTTCTGGCATTGCACCACGATGTTGGTCGGAAGATGGGTTATCCGCACCGCCGACTCCGTGCGGTTCACGTGCTGACCGCCGGCGCCGCTCGCGCGATACACGTCTATACGGAGCTCCGACGGGTCGATATCGATTTCGATCTCGTCGTCGATTTCGGGAGATACGAAGACCGAGGCAAACGAAGTATGACGGCGGTTGCCGGAGTCGAAAGGGGATTTCCGCACCAGCCGATGCACACCTGTCTCCGTACGCAGCCAGCCGTAAGCAAACTCGCCGATCACTCGCACAGTCGCGCTCTTGATGCCGGCCACTTCCCCGGCCGAGGCCTCTATGATCTCGGTATCGAACTCGTGCGCTTCGGCCCAGCGCAGGTACATGCGCAGCAGCATCTCGGCCCAGTCCTGGGCTTCGGTGCCGCCGGCACCCGACTGGATATCGAGGAAGGCATTGGCGCTGTCCAGTTCGCCGCTGAACATGCGCCGGAATTCGAGTTCCTCAATGCGTTCGGCATAGCCGGAAATTTCCGTTACGAGGGCATCGAGCGTGCTCTTGTCGTCCTCGTCCAGCGCGAGCTCGAACAATTCACCGGCGTCTTCGAGGCCGCGCGACAACTTGTCCAGGTTGACGACGATCTTTTCCAGTGCAGCGCGCTCCTGCCCCAGCGCCTGGGCTTTTTCAGGTTCGTTCCAGACGTCCGGCTGTTCCAGCTCGCGCCGTACTTCCGTCAGGCGTTCAGCGCGGTTTTCGTAGTCAAAGGTACCTCCTCAACGCTTCGGTGCGCTCGGTGAGGTCCGTGATCTGCTGCTTGATCTGGGTGGGTTCCATGTTGCCGGTTTTCCAATTTTCTCTTTCGACCATCCTGTGCCCCGAAAGCCTAAGGCCGCGCCGCGCCGAAAAACGCGGCATGTTATCACGTCGTCTGCGACGCCAGCCTGCTGATTTGTTCGACAACCAGCTGTGGCGACTCGACTCCTCGCCATTGATTGACGTCGAGCCGGTAAGCCATCCTGACGCTCCCGCGGAAGGCCGCGCTCGCCTGGTTGAAAGCAATTGCGTCAAGTTGGCTCTCGCCGTCCAGCGGCCTCACCTTCAGCTTGAGGTGCAACCCGCCGACGATCCTCTGTTCAATGAGCTCGAAGTCACCGCACCAGAGCGGCTCCGGAAAACCTGCTCCCCAGGGACCGCCGTCCCGGAGAAGCCGCGCGAAATCCAGGTTCATCGAGGACGCCGGCAAAGCGCCGTCGCTTAAGAGTACTCCGCTGAAATCCGCCTGCGGGTATAGCCGGGATAATTGTTCGCAAGCCAGCACCTTGAATTCCTCGAGATGCGCCGCTGGCAAGCTCAGGCCCGCCGCCATTGCATGCCCGCCGAATTTGGGCACGAGCCCGGGCCGTACGGTCGAGATGGCTTCCAGCAGATCGCGGATATGGATGCCGGGCACCGAGCGGGCCGAACCCTTCAGCTGACCGTCCTGCTCGCGCGCGAACGCAATGACGGGGCGATGGCAACGCTCTTTCACCCGCGAGGCGATCAGTCCCACCACGCCCTGGTGCCAGGACTGGTCGTAGACGCAGACGCAGCCGGGTAGCCCTTCCTCGTCGAGGCGATCGATGAACGCGAACGCCTGGTCGCGCATCGATGACTCGATATCGCGACGCTCGTGGTTGATACGATCGAGCGCTTCCGCGGAGCGCATGGCGGAATCCGCATCGTCGGTGAGGAGGCATTCGATCCCCACCGACATATCCTCGAGCCTTCCCGCTGCGTTCAGCCGTGGGCCTACGGCAAAGCCGAGGTCCGTGCTGCTTACCCGCTCCTGGTGCCGGCCGGCTACCGCCAGCAATGCCCTAATCCCGGCAACGCAACTCCCTGCCCGAATTCTCCGCAAGCCCTGGGTGACGAGTATTCGATTGTTCTGGTCGAGCCTGACGACGTCCGCGACCGTGCCGAGGGCGACGAGGTCCAGGTAGCGTGCCGGTATGCGAGCGGCTTCTTGCTGCCCCTCTCGCTGCAACGCCTTGCCGAGTGCAGCCATGACGTAGAAGGCGACGCCGACACCCGCGAGGTTCGGGCTGCCGAAGGTCGACCCTGCGAGGTTCGGATTGACGATTGCCGCGGCCTCCGGCAGGTCTACGCCCGGCAGGTGATGATCCGTGATGACGACCTCGATGCCGAGGCTGCGCGCCTCGGCAACGCCCTCGAGGCTGGAGACACCATTGTCCACAGTCAGCAGCAGCGCCGGCGACATGCCGGCGGCGACGCGCACGATCTCAGGCGTCAGTCCGTAGCCGTACTCGAAGCGATTCGGCACGAGGTAATCGACGTCCGCAAAACCGAAGTCCCGCAGGCACCGGACGACAAGCGCCGTGCTGGTCGCGCCGTCGACATCGAAATCGCCGATTACGATGATGCGGCGCCGGCGGCTCCTCATGAGTACTGCCACCGCGCCATCCACGCCAGTGAGCGTGCGAACCGGGGCAAGGCGCTGCAGGGTGAGGTCGAGTTCCGCTTCTGCCGAGATGCCGCGAGCGGCGTAAAGTCTCGCGAGAACGGGATCCAGGCCGCTTAAGCCCGCGACAGCCGCTGCGCCCGGCAATTTCCTGCGTCGCACCGGCCTTTCTCTTGTCAGCGTCATCCGCCGTGCTCTTCCCCGCGCATTGTAAATTTTCGGCGCCACAGCCGCAGCGCGTCCCAGCGTCCGATATCCACCCGGAAGCCCTGCCCAAGCAGCGTCACCGCGCGCAGTCTGCCACGTCGCAGCATCCGGCGCAGAAAGTCGAGATGAGCATCTATTCGATCTGGGCTACCAGCCACTGCGGACGCCGGGAGGACGGCCACGAACCCGTCGGGCGAACGCGCAAGGCAGGCTTCCAGGTCCCCCGTCCAGCCCGCTACCGCCGCGGACGCGGCCAGCCAGTAGCCCCGGCATAGCGGCTCGTCTGCAAACAAGGGCGGCAGCGGCCGTTTCGGTACGGCCGGTGCAACGCCGCCCCCCCACATCCATAACCCGGTGACCGGCGGCTTCCCCTCGAGCGTCCGGCGCTGGTTGACGGCCGACTCGTACAGGCACATCTGCACTTCGCCCTGCAGCCTGTCGTGTGCCCTCGACCGCTCGCCGTCCGGTAAGAAGTCTTCGGGGAAGCTGCCCTCCGCGACGGCAGGCGACGCCCGCGCAACTTCCATAGCGTGCCGGCGATGCACATACCCGACTTTGCCGACGCTTGAAAACCCTTCGTCGCCGTTCTCCGCCAGGTGTTGCTGCAGGTGGGCGAACAGGCTTGCTACCTCCGCCTCGTCGAGTTCCGCTTCGTCGAGCCTGTGCAACACAAGGTGGTTGAGCCGCGCCTCGAGAAACACCGGGTCCGCCGCTGCGATCCATCCATCTGGAGGCGCTCCGGTTTGCCCCCACAGGCGCAGCGCGCCGAGACCCTCAGGTGGCGGCGGCAAAGAGAGAATTGACAGGATTTGCGACAGGACTTCGCCGTGTGCGTCACTCGCCCGTGAGCGGGCAAGCCAGCGCTGGTGCCGCAGCGGAACCGGCGGGAACTCGCCGCCGGAGCCGGCGACGGGCAGGACCACGATCACGTGCTTCTTTGAAGGCATGTGCGCGACGACTCCTTCCGCGTGTCCTGCTGCTTTCATTACTGCTGCGTTCCGGGCGTATTCTTCACGTTCGCGGTTGAACTGCAACCCGATCTTTGTATCATCAGTCAGGCGTTACTGCGCGATCGACACTTCTGCTGCAGAAACCCTGACGGCAGCAAACCCGGAGCCGGCGATGCAATTCACCCGCGAACAGATTTCCGAGATCACGGTGCGGCAGGTCGAGCCGGGGCGCATCCGCATAGGCAATGACGTCCTCCACAAAAACGTCATGTTGACAGCGGAGCGCGAGGTTCATGACTGGAGTATCGACGACATTGGCCAGCTGGATGAGAGCTCCCTCACGGTCATCCTCGACGACGCTCCCGAGATGATCGTGGTCGGCACCGGCTGGAAACCTGTTTTCCCGCCCCGTGAACTGGTGTTCGCGCTGGCGCGCCGCGGCATCGGCTTTGAAACGATGGATACGCCCGCTGCATGCCGGACGTTCAACATCCTCATCAACGAAGGTCGCCGAGCCGCCGCCGCGCTGATCGTCAAACAATCCGGAGGCGACGAGCGAAGCTAGACCGGGTATCTCAACGATTCCGCGCAATTGGTGAGATATCCGGGTCAGGGAGTCTAGTCAAGCATGGCTGCGCCGTTGAAGCCGTGGCTCTCCATCATTCCTTTCAGGTTGTTCAGGGCTTCGAGCTGAATTTGCCGGACTCGCTCGCGGGTGACGCCGATCTCGCGGCCGATTTCCTCCAGCGTAAGGCGCTTGCAGCCATGCAGTCCGAAGCGCTGTTCAACGACAGCCCTCTGCTTCTCGTCCAGTTTCAAGAGCCACGCGTCGAGGATTGCCGTTACCCGTTCCTGCTGGACGCATTGCGGCGGCTCGGCTTCGGGTTCGTCGGCAAGCATGTCGAGCGGCGTGGTGTCGTCGTCGCTGGCAGCGGAGCCGATACTGACGCGCTCGTGAAGAGCGATAAGCCGTTCCACGTCGGCGGGTTCGCGCTTCAAGTGTTGTGCGATTTCGGCTGCGGTAGGAGCCGTACCGTTTACCTGGCGCAGGTAGCGCGCCGCGCGCAGGCACGAGTTGATGTCCTTGATGACGTGGATGGGCAGTCGAACCGGGCGGGTCTGGTTCATGATTGCGCGCTCGATCGTCTGGCGGATCCACCAGGTTGCATAGGTGGAAAAGCGAAAGCCGCGTTCGGGGTCGAACTTCCGGACGGCATGGATCAAACCGAGATTGCCTTCCTCGATCAGGTCGAGCAGCGGCAGCCCCCGATCGATGTAACGGCGAGCAAGCTTCACGACGAGTCTCAGGTTGCTTTCAATCATCCGACGCCGGGCTGCTTCGTCGCCTTGTCGTATGCGCCGCGCGATCTGAACCTCCTCCTCGGCTGACAGTAACCGGGAGGTCCCGACCTCGTTCAGGTAGAGACTCTTGGCGTCGTATGGAGAAAGCGCACTCGCATCGGCGCGGATTGCTTCTTTTGACCAACCTGCAACTGCCACTGTAGAACTCCTCGCTCTTGCAGGCGAGGGAGTCGCGGCATGAAACCCCGTTCTGTCGCACGGAACTGTGACGTTGACGTACTAATGCTGCCGTTCCATGGAGTACTCGCCACAGCTGCCAATGCGAATCTGGCGCTGATGTAAAGTCGATTATCTCGCTGGCAGATATTGTCGCGGGTCAACCGGCTTGCCGTTGCGCCTGATCTCGAAATGCAGTCGCGGCTCACGTCCCGGCCCCTCACCCATCGTTGCTATGCGCTGGCCCTTACGGATGGCTTCACCTTCCTGAACCAGCAGCGACGCGTTGTGCCCATATGCACTGAGGTAAGTGTCGTTGTGCTTGATGATAATAAGCTGTCCATAGCCGATCAGTCCACCACCGGAATAGACCACCCGCCCAGCGGCCGCTGCCTCGATCGGCTGCCCCGGCTTGCCGTTGATCAGGACGCCGGTGCCGCTGCCCGGGCGACCGCCGAATTCCACGACAACCTCACCCGAGGTCGGCCATCCCCATGGCGGTGGCGGCTCCGCCGGAATCCTCGGCAGCGGCTCTGAGCGCCGCGGTGCAGGCGGATTCGCCGCGCTCGCCGCTTGGCGCGGCGCTGCCGCACGCGCTCCGGCAGGTGGGTCGAGCTGGATTACCTGGCCGGGGTAGATGAGGGAGCCGTCGCCGAGCCGGTTCCACCGCGCGAGATCACGATAATCCCTGCCATAACGCCAGGCGATGGTGAAGAGCGTCTCACCTGCGCGCACGATGTGAGTATCAGGTGCGTGGTCACGACGCGTCGCAGTTCCACAGGCAGTAAGGAAAAGCACCGCCAGGAGCAGGGACAGTCGATAAGTCGTAAGCACTCCGGCACCGGCAGCGCCGCAGCGACTCCTCTGTCGTCTCATTCCTTCATCATTAAGAATCCGACTCCCACCACTGCCACCACGACGACGGCCCAGCCAATGCGTTCCACGTATCTGGGCAACAGCGTAGCCATGCGTTCGCCGCCTGCCACGATAAAGCCTGCTACCAGGTAAAAGCGGCCACCGCGGCCGAGGAAGGACGCCAGTACAAACAAGGGAAAAGTCAGCACCGCAGCTCCAGCCGCGATGGTAAAAATCTTGTAGGGAATGGGAGAGAAACCGGCGACGAACACCGCCAGTACGCCCCATTTGTTGAACCAGGCTCGCGCCTCGAGATAACTCTCCCAGTAATGGGTCGTTTGCAGCCACGGTTCGATCAATTCGAACAGGAAGTAACCGATTGCATAGCCGGCGACGCCGCCAAGGACGGAGGCAACCGTGGTGACGGTAGCGTAGCGCCATGCGCGCTTCCGTTCGGCCAGGCACATCGGCGCGAGCATGACATCAGGCGGTATCGGAAAGAAGGAAGATTCCGCGAAAGAAAGACCGGCGAGATAGCGTTCGGCGTGGCGGTGCCTCGACCATTCCAGGACGCGCTCGTACAAGGGTCCGAAAAGGCGCATCAGCTTTCGCTCCGTCCCGTGCTACCGAACCCAGAATTTACATTATTAAGTTCGTATATATATCGGAATATGTTCAAAATTTCCTTCCTTGTACGAGCGGCACGAAGCTAACCGCTCCAAGCGATACTCGTTCGAAATGATCGTTTGTCCTGGTGACGCGGCACAGTTCCTGGCGCCGCGGCGGTCCCACCGGGATGATCAGGCGACCGCCCGGCGCCAGTTGTTCCAGCAGTTTGGGTGGCACCTCCGGCGCCGCTGCGGCGACAATAATGCCGTCGTAAGGACTGTACTTGCGCCAGCCTTCCCAGCCGTCCCCGAGCCTGAAACGTACATTGTATAAATCCAGATCGCGCAGCCGCTGCCGAGTCCTTCTCAAAAGCTCGGGAATTCGCTCGACTGTGAATATTTCCTTTACGAGCGGCGCGAGCACGGCGGTCTGGTAGCCGCACCCGGTGCCAATCTCGAGCACCCGTTCACCGTCGAAATCCTCGAGTAGCGATTCGGTCATGCGGGCGACGACGTACGGCTGGCTGATGGTCTGGCCCTGCCCGATCGGCAGCGCCGTGTCCTCGTAGGCCCGGCTTTCGAGTGCTTCGTCAACGAACAGGTGCCGCGGCACGTTACGAATGCGCTCCAGAACCACCCGGGAACGGATGCCTTGTGCGGCAAGTCGCTCGACCAGGCGATCGCGTGTGCGCGCGGAGGTCATGCCGATGCCCCGGGCGCCGGAATTCCGGTTCATTAACGGCTCAGCCAATCAGAGACCCTGGAGAGCGCCTCGTGCCGCGTGAGGTCGACTTTGAGCGGCGTTACCGACACCGCGCCCGCTGCGATCGCGGCGAAGTCCGTTCCGGGTCCGGCATCCTGCCCGGGTCCGGCAGGACCGATCCAGTAAATCTTGCTTCCCTGGGGATCGACAGACTCAATAAGCGGTTCTGAGCGGTGCCTGAATCCCAGGCGCGCAGCGACAACCCCGGTAAGTTCTTCGTACGGCCTGTCCGGGACATTCACGTTCAGGATGACGTCTTTGGGCGCCGGGTTCCGCTGCAGGCGCTCGACGAGGTCGCAGGCGACCCGGGCCGCGGTGTCGAAATGCACCGCGCGATGACCGACCAGCGACACGGCGATTGCCGGAAACCCGAGGAAGCGTCCCTCCATCGCGGCCGCAACGGTGCCCGAGTAGATGACGTCGTCGCCGAGGTTCGCCCCATGGTTAACCCCGGAAACCACGATGTCCGGTTCGAAGTCCAGGAAGCCCGAAAGCGCGAGATGCACGCAGTCGGATGGGGTGCCGTCGACGAAATAATGATCTTCGGCAACCTTCCGGATGCGAAGAGGTGAATGCAGCGTCAGGGAGTTACTGGCCCCGCTGTGATTTCGTTCGGGCGCCACGACCACGATCTCAGCCACCCTGGACAACGCTTCGGCGAGCGCGTTGATTCCGGTGGCGAGGTACCCATCGTCATTGCTGACCAGAATTTTCAATTGCCATCCCTGTTGACACTACGATTAAAGCCCCCATCTTGCGGTCGCGCGCCCGTGCCCCGGTAACTCGGCGGTTAGCGGGGAGATATCCGGGCTAGGGGTCTGCGCGGTAGAAATTTCCGTAGCGAAAATGTGCCACAGCGAGGCCATTTTTCCGTTCTTTTGAGGCGCATAGTGGACCTACGCAACGAAAAAGAACGGAAAAATGGACCGCTGTGGTGCATTTGCAGTAGGAATATTTCTACCGCGCAGACCCCCCTGGTCCGGTTGTGCGAGGATAAGCTACCACGGAGCATGCCCTAAGATGGCGCCCGCGGATGAACTACCCGCGTCCCTCAAAAATCGGCGCACACTATACTCAAAGTTGTCTCGGGACCCCAGTTTCGCATCACACGGAGCCAGCATGCCTCGACGCAAGAACCAGTGGGAAAATTCGAGCAGCCATACGGGCGCAGACGATGAAGGCCAACTGTTCCGCCGCGCGATGGCTGATGCGCGGCCAATACGCACGGACACCGTCGAGCCTCCGCGGCGAAGGGCAAGGGCGATCGCCCGATTCTCGCGACTCGATGAACGGCAGGCGCTTCGGGAAAGCCTCGAGGCGGACTCGCACGCTATTGAAATTGCCAATGGCAGCGCGCTTTACTACCGGCACCCGTCGGTCAACCTGAAAACCATGCGCCGCCTCGCGCGAGGCGGCGTCAGCGTGCAGGCCTGGGTAGACCTGCATGGGCTGAACTCGGCGGAGGCCAGGGAGGCTTTGAGCGCCTTCATCGAGCAGTCCCTGATCCGCGGCTATACCTGCGTCCGCGTCGTGCACGGCAAAGGCCTGGGCTCCGGGCATAACGGCCCGGTCCTGAAGCGAAAAGCGGACCAGTGGCTGCGGCGCTGGGAGCCGGTACTCGCATTCGTATCCGCGCGACCCGCTGACGGCGGCACTGGCGCCCTGTACGTACTGCTGAGAAAGTAGTGAGCCCCTGCAGATCAGCTTGAAGGTGTATGGCAAAGCTCCCGCAGCAAAGAGGTAGCGAACACACCGCGACCTAAGGTGAACTCGAGCCAAAGGGTGTGCTCATGGGATTGCTGCCATCTGAGCTCCGACACGCGCGCCCGGAGCGCGCGACGCGAACAGCTGACGCGCTGCGACACAAGCCCTCTCGCCAGGCTCGGGTGGCAGGCGATCACCGACCCCTCGAGGCTCGCCACCGTACCGGACACCTGGGATTCTCCGCTGCCCCACAGCGGACCCGTCGGGTGCAGGTCGAGCGTCGCGGCGCGGTGCAGCAACTCATCATCGACAACGTGCACCGGAAATACGCTGCCGCTGCCATCAAGGTTCGCGCAGTCGCCCGGCATCAAGGTATTCCATGTCTGCTCCACTACCCGGCGCTCGAGGACTACATTGAACAGGAACGACCGTGCCGAAGACAGGGCGATGGATCGCTGGTTTCGCGGCAGGCGGCGACCCGCGAACATTCGTTCAGCGAGCGAGAGGTTGCGTCCCTCATGCCCGAAGCGCTGCTCGCCGAAATAGTTCGGCATGCCATGCTCGAGGATTCGCTCGAGTACAGCCACGACGTCGGCCGGGGCCGATACCTCGCGCAGTGCGATCCGAAAGTGGTTGGCGCGATGCGTGCCGCGCTTGAGTTTGCGTCCGTGGCGAGTGGCCTTAAGAATACGGATACCTTCCGCCCGGAAGCGGCTCCAGTCCGCCTTCTCTGCGCCGGGACGCCGAACGCTGAACCATTGGCGCGTCACAGCGTGTCGATCCTTGAGTCCGGAGTAGCCTACATCCGATGAATTGATCCCGGCGTACTTCGCCAGTACTCCTGCCACCCACGGGGTATTTTGCCCTTCTTTTTCAATCCACAGGAAGTCGTGCTCACCATCGCCATCCGGCTCGAAACTCAAGCGTTCCGTCACCTCGAAGTCGGCGCACGACTGACGTATGCGAGCAGTGGACCTGGCGCCCCCGAAGGCGCGCCGCCAGTCTGGCAATGCGGCTGGAGCAACTGGCACAGGAGAGTCCTTAGGAATACATTTTTCGCGATCGCTTCTTTCGATCAGGCGACCGTCGAAGGAACCACGCTCAGGACGAGTCGTTGCCTGACTTACCTGAACCCGGCACGACCTGGTAGAAGGTTTCGCTCCCGCCGATAAGTCCCAGGTCGGTGCGCGCCCGTTCCTCGGCAGCATCACGTCCCTGCTTCAGGTTGACGACTTCGGCTTCGAGGGCATCGTTGCGAGCTTTCAGCGAAGCGTTCTGCAGGATCTGCTCCGTGACCGCCTGTCGCAAGTCGCGGGTCTTGCGATAGCCGTCTTCCGAAAACCAGAGTTGCCCCTGCATCGCAAGCGCGGCCAAAGCCAAAACAACGATGATCCAGCGCATGAACAAGATCGAACCCTTATTTTTTCCGGAAGAGATACCCTGTGGAACGCTATCGTCTTCTGATCGTTTTCTTTATGGTCTTCGTCTACCGCCGGATCAAACCGGAACCGAAAAAGCGTCCCGCCCGGCGTATGTCGCGTCCTCTCCGAGTTCTTCCTCGATCCGCAGCAAGCGGTTGTATTTACTGATGCGGTCGGAGCGTGACAACGAACCGGTTTTTATCTGCGTTGCTCTCGTTCCCACTGCGAGGTCGGCGATGGTGCTGTCCGAGGTCTCGCCCGACCGATGTGAAACGACGGCCGAAAAGTTCCCGTCGACAGCCATAGTAATTGCATCAATAGTTTCCGATAAGGTACCGATTTGGTTCGGCTTTATCAAGATAGAATTTCCGATGTTCTGCTCGAGCCCACGGGCGAGAATTTGCGTGTTCGTGACGAACAGGTCGTCCCCGACGAGCTGTACCTTTTCGCCTAAGCGCTCCGTGAGGAGCCGCCACCCGTCCCAGTCGCTTTCGTCCATGCCGTCTTCGATCGTGATGATCGGGTAGGCATCTACCAGCTCCGAGAGAAAGTCGACGAAGCCAGCTGCGTCGAAGTCGCGTTTCTCTGAGGCAAGCCTGTATCGACCGCCTTCGTAGAATTCGGAACTCGCGACATCCAGTCCCAGCAGAATGTCCTCGCCGCAGGAATAGCCCGCTTTCTCGATGGCCTCGACTATGGTGTCCAGCGCCGCGCGATTCGATGGCAGGTCGGGAGCGAACCCACCTTCGTCCCCGACAGCGGTGTTCAGGCCACGGTTTTTCAACACGCCCTTCAGCGAATGAAATATTTCCGCGCCATAGCGTAACGCTTCGGTGAAATTCGGCGCGCCGACGGGAAGGATCATGAATTCCTGGATGTCTACGTTGTTGTCGGCGTGCGCACCACCGTTGATGA
>DATGQI010000249.1:0-9695 GCA_035304285.1 Woeseiaceae bacterium | reverse complement strand
CCCTCGATGCCTGGAGTTCCTCTTGAACGGTCGCGAGCCTGCAACCTCGGGCTTACTGCGGGTCCTCAAATTCCGGTGCGCGCTTATGCAAATTCGCCATAACCGCCTCCTGGTTGCCGGCGGAACCCAGCAGCGAACGCTGCAACTGTGCTTCGCGCCGCAGCGCTTCTGCCGGCGCTTTATCAAGCGATTCGTTGAGGAGCGACTTGATTGCCCTGACCGCCTCTGGCGAGCGCTCCGCTATAGCGGTGGCCAGCTGCTTCGCCGCTCCGAGCGGGTCGTCTTCGAGTGCGGTGACCAGGCCAAGCTTCAACGCATCAGTGCCGTCGACGACTTTTCCGGTGTAGGCCAGAAGCCTGATCCTGTCTGCCGGTACGGTGTGGCGCATCGTTACCGTAATGCCCATATCGGGGATGATGCCCCAGCGGATTTCCATGATAGAGAATTTGGCCGATGGCGCTGCGATGCGTATGTCGGCACCCATGGCAATCTGCAGTCCCGCCCCGTAGGCGACGCCGTGGACGGAAGCGATGACGGGAACCGGCAGCTCGCGCCAAACCATCGCCGCGCTTTGGTAGAGATTCCCTGTCGGCCCCCGGTCCTGCATCAGCTCTTCCCTTGCAGCGGCGACCTCCTCGCCGTCAAAAACCGACATGTCGATCCCCGAGCAAAAGCTTTCGCCGGCACCGGCAAGAACCACGGCACGCACGGTCTTGTTCCGGCCTAACAACTGGCCAGCTTCAACCAGGGCTTCGAATGCTTCGGGATCGAGCGCGTTGTGTTTCTCCGGCCGGTTAATGCGCACCAGCGCCACATGATTCTCGATCTGCAGGTCAATACGATCGTTCATTGGCTTAAAACTCCAGGTCCGCACCTACGCGGCCAGCGTACACTTCCCGTTGCTCAGAACGATGCTGTTGCGCGCCTTTACCGAGCAACGGAAGGATACGATGTTCCGGTCCTGCCACATATCCGTGACAAGCGTGTCGCCCGGATAGACCGGCGCGGAGAAGCGCGCATCGAAGCCGGTTATGAGCGTGTGGTCGTAGTCGCAGATCGTGTTGAGAATCGCCCGGCAAGCAATGCCGTACGTACAACGGCCATGCAACAATGGCCGGGCGAAACCCGCCTCGCGCGCCACCGCCGGATCGGCGTGCAGGGGGTTACGATCTCCCGAAAGTCGGAACAGGAGTGCCTGGTCGGGTCGCGTGATACTCGAGCAGCTCAGGTCCGGATCGCGCTTCGGCAACAGGTGCCGCTCTGGCAGCGTGCCCTTCGAGCCGCCGATTCCGCCATCGCCCCTCGCGACCAGCGTGCTGTTGAGCGTGAAGAGGGCAGTGTCGTCTTTTTTCAGCCGTGCCTCGGACTGCACCACGATCATGGCGCCGTGCGCGACGCCCCTGTCGTACACCCCGAGTACCCGCCGGTTCAGCAGCAACTCCGCGGCGGCCGGCAACGGCCGGTACAGCTCGAGACGCAACCCTCCGAGCAGGATTTTGGCGACCTGGAGTCCGCTCTCCGCCAGGAAGTCCGACGGCGGCAGCATGCTCGCGAACGTTGGAACGGTTTTCAAAGCCGGGGCTTCGTAGGCGTAGGGCAATTCCTTGACGTTGTCCGGCGCACTGCAGAAGCCGACACCGAGCGCGTACAGCATAGCGTCCCCGTCGGTGTAACTGACC
The DNA here is from genome assembly GCA_035304285.1 of Woeseiaceae bacterium. Lineage (GTDB taxonomy): Bacteria > Pseudomonadota > Gammaproteobacteria > Steroidobacterales > Woeseiaceae > IDS-8. The sequence goes on along the minus strand of DATGQI010000249.1, from coordinate 8,016 downwards.
GGCTGGTCGTCGATTGCCGTCGCCAGCAGTGCTTCGTATTTTGATGACATCTTTGGGGCCGGGATTCTATTGGGGTGGCCCGGGGCCGGCAAGTTATCTTACGATTGGGTCATCCTGGGATGCCGCGGTCGGGTATGAAAGCAGACAGCTCACTAAGCTTAAGGCCGGCTCACCGTTCCGAGGCGGCCGCCATGGCAGCCCTTTCACGGCTGCATGTAGAGCACGGCCTTCGCTGGCGCTGGACGCCGCCACGCGTACGGCAGCAGATAGAAGATCCCGACACGATGGCGCTGGTGGCCTCGGTAGGCGGCCAGATCGCCGGCTTTGCGATCATGCACTTCGGCGATCTGCGGGCGCACCTGGTCCTGCTGGTCGTTGAGCCGCGGTTCCGGAAGTCGGGAATCGGCAGCGCCCTCCTGCGCTGGCTGGAAGCTTCCTGCGTCACCGCCGGGATACTGGACATCCGGCTGGAGGTTCGGGCAGGCAATCAGCTTGCGCAGAAGTTTTACCGAAACCGGGGGTTCACGATTGCCAATCGGATTCCCGGGTATTACGACCGGAGGGAAGCTGCCGTCGTCATGGAGCGAAAACTCACGGCCTAGTAGCTTGAACGAGCTCAACCGGTAAAGCCGAGGCCCAGCTCCGCGAGCGGCCTCACTGCCCTCGCAGCTTTCTCGGCGTGCGCGCTCGCCGCGGTGCCGTCCCTGACGCGCCCGGCGACGCCCTGCAGGATCGCGGCGATGCGGAAGAAGTTGTAGGCGGAGTAGAAATCCCGGTTCTCGATCGAATCGCGTCCGGTGCGTTCGCAATAAGCCCGTACGTATTCCTCCTCGGTAGGTATGCCGAGCGCCTCCAGGTCCTTGTCCCTGAGCCCCGTGGAACCGACACCGATTTCCGGCATCTGCCACGCCATCAGGTGATAGGTGAAGTCGCCAAGCGGATGACCGATGGTAGACAGTTCCCAGTCGAGCACCGCGATGACGCGTGGCTCGGTCGGATGCAGGATCATGTTGTCGAGACGGTAGTCCCCATGCACCAGCGAGGTGGATTCGTCCTCCGGCACGTGTTCCGGCAGCCAGCTCATGAGCCTGTTCATCGCGTCGATCTGCTCGGTCTCGGATGCGCGATACTGCTTCGACCAGCGCGCGATCTGCCGGGCGAAATAATTACCGGGCTTGCCGAAATCCTCGAGGCCGAGTGCAACCCAGTCGAACCGGTGCAGGTCCGCGATTGTCTGGTTTACATGGTCGTAAATTGCCGCTCGCTCTTCGCGGTCGACACCCGGCAGGTCGAGACTCCAGAAGATTCGCCCTTCGACGTACGCCATCACGAAAAACGGAGTGCCGACGACCTCCTCGTCCTCGCACATGAGGTAGGGCTTCGGCACGGGAAAACCGGCACGATGCAGGGCCGAGATGACGCGGTATTCCCGGTCGACGGCATGCGCCGAACGCAGGAGCTTACCCGGCGGCTTGCGCCGCAGGACGTAGCTTCCACCGGGCGATTCGAGCAGGTACGTGGGATTGGACTGGCCACCCTTGAACTGCCGCACGACCAGCGGTCCGGCGAAGTCCGGCATATGATCCCGAAGGTAAGCTTCGAGACGGGACGCGTCGAACCGGTGCGCTTCGCTGACCTCGCGCGTACCCGAAAACTGCTCCTGCCGCGTTGCCACGCCGGACGTTGGTCAGGAAGCGCGCGGCTTCACGAAGAAGTCGGGCTGGAGCTCCGCCGATGGATCGACCGCATATCCGGAGAGATCCGTAATGCCGGCGCTCTCCAGCGTTTCGTCGTCGATGCAGAAATTGCCGGTGAACTCGCGGGCAGGTTTCGACAGGATCACGTGCGCGGCATCGCCCAGTATCTCGGGCTTTCTCGACCGGCGGACGAGGTCGTCGCCACCCAGCAGGTTCTGCACCGCGGCGGTTGCGATGGTGGTCCGTGGCCACAGCGCGTTGACGGCTATCCCTTTCTTCCGGAACTCGCCGGCCATGCCGAGCACGCAGAGGCTCATGCCGTACTTCGCAATCGAATAGGCAACATGCGGCGCGAACCACTTCTCCTCCATCTCCAGCGGTGGCGACAGGTTCAGGATGTGCGGGTTGGCGGCCTTTTCCAGGTGCGGCAGGCAGGTCTTCGACACGAGGAACGTACCCCGGGTGTTCACCTGGTGCATCAGGTCGAAGCGGCGCATCGTAATGCGCGAGGTGGGCTCCAGCGCGATCGCGCTGGCATTGTTTACGCAGATGTCGATGCCGCCGAATTCCTCGACGCCCTGGCGCACCGCCGCCTCCACCTGCTCTTCGAAACGGATGTCGCAGACGACAGGTAGCGCATTCCCGCCGGCTGCCTTGATCTCTTCCGCCGCCGTGTAGATTGTTCCGGGCAGCTTTGGGTGCGGTTCAGCGGTCTTCGCTGCAATGATGACGTTCGCACCGTCTTTCGCGGCGCGAAGCCCAATAGCAAGGCCGATACCCCGGCTGCCGCCTGTGACGAATAGTGTCTTGCCCGCGAGCTGTCGCTCAGTCATGTCTGCTGCCCCACCCTTGGTTCCCTAAACATGATACCCGCTGCCGAAGCTCTGCGCGCCGGTAGCCGGTCGAGAGAAGACTACATGCGAAAGATGCCGTAGGGCATGTCCTCGTCGCGCAACCGGTTCACCGCAGCGGAGACGGCCTGCCCGAGCACGCGCCGTGTGTCGACCGGATCGATGACGCCATCGTCCCACAGCCTCGCGCTTGCGTAATAAGGGTGGCCCTGGGAGTCATACTGTTTGCGAATCTCATCCTCGAACTTTTTCTGTTCCGCGTCCGGCCACTCCTCACCCCGCGCCTCCAGTCCTTCGCGGCGGACCGTGGACAGCACCAGTGCCGCCTGGTCCCCTCCCATGACCGAGATGCGCGCGTTCGGCCACATCCACAGGAAGCGCGGCCCGTAGGCGCGCCCGCACATCGCGTAATTACCGGCGCCGAACGACCCGCCGATAATTACGGTGAACTTGGCAACCGAAGACGTAGCCACAGCGTTGACCATCTTCGCACCGTCCTTGGCAATTCCGGCCTGTTCGTATTTCTTTCCCACCATGAAGCCGACGATGTTCTGCAGGAATACCAAAGGGATGCCGCGCCGGTTGCACAACTGGATGAAGTGCGCGCCTTTCTGCGCGGACTCCGAGAACAGGATGCCATTGTTCGCGATGATGCCGATCGGGTATCCGTACAGGTGCGCGAAACCGCACACCAGGGTCGGACCGTACAGCGCCTTGAACTCCTGGAACTCCGAACCATCCACCAGCCGCGCGATAACTTCCCGGACGTCGTAGGGGAAACGGAAATCGCGCGAAACGACGCCGTACAACTCCTCGGCCGGATACGCGGGTTCTGCCGCTTCGCGAAGCTGTAACGGTGCCGGGCGGGGACGGTTCAGGTTCGACACGATTTCCCGCACGGTTGCCAGCGCTTCCATGTCGTTCGCGGCCAAATAGTCCGTCACGCCGGATATCCTGCTGTGTACGTCTCCGCCGCCCAACGACTCGGCATCGACGACTTCGCCGGTTGCCGCTTTGACCAGCGGCGGTCCGCCGAGAAAAATAGTGCCCTGGTTGCGGACGATGATCGCTTCGTCGCACATCGCCGGCACGTACGCGCCGCCGGCCGTGCAGGACCCCAGTACGGCAGCAACCTGCGGGATGCCCCGCGCGGACATGCGCGCCTGGTTGAAGAAAATGCGCCCGAAGTGGTCGCGGTCCGGGAAAACCTCGTCCTGTTTCGGCAGGAAAGCTCCGCCGGAGTCGACCAGGTAGATGCAAGGCAATGCGTTCTGTGCCGCGATTTCCTGGGCCCTCAGGTGCTTCTTCACGGTGAGGGGGTAGTAGGTTCCGCCTTTTACCGTTGCGTCATTTGCGACGATCATGCAGTCGACTCCGCTAACCTGGCCGATCCCGGTTACGATGCCGGCTGCGGGTACCTGGTTATCGTACATGCCGTATGCAGCGAGCTGGCCGACTTCGAGGAAGGGTGCGCCCCTGTCGACGAGGCTGCGGATCCGGTCCCGGGGCAGCAGCTTGCCGCGCGCAAGATGTTTCTCCCGCGCGCGATCGCTACCACCTTTTGAAATCGCCTCCTGAAGTTCCTTGAGCTCCCGGGCGAGGTTCATGTTGGCAGCGGCGTTCTTCTCGTACTCTTCCGACGAGCTCTTTATTTTGGTTTTGATTTTCGGCATTCGGAAGGACGATCACCCGGTGGCGTTGAACAGCTCGCGTCCGATCAGCATGCGACGGATTTCGCTGGTGCCGGCGCCGATCTCGTAGAGCTTTGCGTCGCGCCAGAGGCGCCCGGCTGGATACTCGTTAATATAACCGTTTCCACCCAGCGCCTGTATGGTTTCGCCTGCCATCCAGGTCGCTTTCTCCGCGGCCAGCAGGATACAACCCGCGGCGTCGAACCGGGTCGTCTGCGAGCGGTCGGCGGCACGCGCAACGGCATAAACGTAGGAACGGCAGGCGTTCATGATCGTATACATGTCGGCGATCTTCCCCTGTATGAGCTGGAAGGTGCCTATCGGTTGCCCGAACTGCTTGCGATCATGCACATACGGCATGACGAGCTCGAAGCAGGCGCGCATGATGCCGAGCGGACCGCCGGCAAGGACAAGCCTCTCGTAGTCCAGGCCGCTCATGAGGATCGTCGCACCCTGTCCTTCGCTGCCAAGCAGGTTCTGCTCCGGCACCTGGCAATCGTCCAGCACGATCTCGCCGGTGTCCGATCCGCGCATCCCCAGCTTGTCCAGCTTCTGCGCCGTGGAAAAACCCGGCATACCGCTTTCCACGATGAAAGCGCTCAGGCGAGCTTTCCCTGAACCGCCGTCGGTGTTTGCGTAAACGATCACGACGTCGGCCTCCGGCGCATTCGTGATCCACATCTTGCTGCCGGACAGGACGTAGTGACCGTCCTTTTTCGTGGCGGTCGTACGCATGGCCATGACGTCGGATCCGGCGCCGTGCTCGCTCATGGCGAGGGCTCCCACGTGTTCGCCGGAAACAAGTCGTGGCAGGTATCGCCGCTTCTGCGCGTCGTTGCCCCAGCGGCGCAGCTGGTTCACGCAGAGGTTTGAGTGGGCGCCGTACGACAGGCCGATCGCCGCCGATGCGCGGCTGATTTCCTCCATCGCGACGACATGTTCGAGATAACCGAGCCCGGACCCGCCGAACTCCTCTTCGACGGTGATGCCAAGAAGGCCCAGTTCGCCGAGCTGCGGCCAGAGATCCCGCGGGAAGCGGTTCGACTCGTCGATCTCCGCCGCTTGCGGCTCGATGTGGTCGCGTGTGAAGCCGCGCAAGGTCTGCCGCAGCATCTCGACGTCGTCACCGAGCCCAAAATCGAATTCGACCATGATTGGTTCCTCTTCCGGATCTTCCGGACTGCCGCAAATGCCTGACGCTGCGGCTTTCCTGAGGATTCTCCGGGGAATACCCGGGCGGCTGAATACCATTCGAGCGGTACGGATGCCTTGTTACGAGTTCGCCGGGAATCGGGCGATGTAGTAGCCCGTCTCACGGGCGACAACCGGCAGCGTACATCCAGACGTAATGTCGCCCGCGGGGCGGGCTCCTACAGCGCTTCCTCCAGCTCTTGCCCGTCAGCTCCTGCGAAGTTCGTCGATCAGCAGGGAAAACAGCTCGTACTGCGAGCTTATGTCGAGTTTGGCGAACAGGTTTCGCTTGTGCACCATCACCGTCCCTGGTGCAATCTCCAGTTCGCGTGCTATGGACTTCGACGAGTGGCCGCGTAGCAACAACTGGCAGATCTGGCGCTCCCGGTCGGTGAGCACGGACTCCCCGAAATGCCTGAAGCAGCGCGTCAGCTTCAGGTGCATTGCATCCATGCCGTGCGGTTCCGCCCTGCGAAGGTTCCACAATCGCCAGATGCTTCGAATGCTCGCCTCGACGGTCGGCTGGATAAGCTGCAGCCTCGACAGTTCAGCCTTGCTGAACATCCGGTGGCGGCGGCCGACGACCAGGACGACGGTCGTGTGTTCCGTTACCTGCGCCAGGAAATCCATCTCGTCTAGCAGGTGGGTGCGTTCGCAATACTGCCGGTAGTACTCACTCGAACGGAACCGGTCCGGCACTGCATCGCGAAAGCGGCACAGGCCGGGCTTGCGATCGCGGACTGCCAACTGGTACAGCGGGTCCAGCAGGTACGGTCCTGCCAGGTATCGCTCCAGGTAGTGCTTCCGGCCAGCAGGTTCCAGGGTGTGGTGCAGGACGTCCGGGCTCGCGTTGTTGTGGAAGGCAAGAAGGCAGGTTCCTTCGTGGGTCACCGCCATGCCGATCGCCTCCATCAGCGCCTTCGCCATCGCCTGGTCTTCGGCGGAGGAGATTATTTTCGCCACCGCCGCATGCCACTGCGGCCGCTCGAACAGAGTCCTCGTCATGCAGTCTCGCCTGCAGCTATGTGAAATCCAGCCCTCACCTGCACCTTGGTTCATCCATCGTCGGAGTGACGGCGGGGCCGACTATACCGCAGCTGTCCTGGCAGGGTTTTCAGGCGGCAACCGGTAACAGTGAAATCGGGACTGGCATCGCGAAAGTATGGTGGTGGCTGGCGCCAATCCGGAGCGAGGCCAAAACCTTAGCTATCGGCCGAAAGAAAAAACCTGGCGAGGCGCCGCCAGACCGAGCGAGACAGTTCGAACGTCACTGTTACAGGCCACTTGGTGACTCGTATAGAATACCGGCTCCGGTCCACCTCAAGGAACTTGAGCGTATGAAGCTAGTTACGGCTATCGTCAAACCCTTCCGCCTCGATGACGTCAGGAACGCCTTGAGCGAAGTTGGGGTCCAGGGCATGACGGTGAGCGAGGTGAAGGGCTTCGGCCGGCAACGCGGCCATACGGAGCTTTATCGCGGAGCCGAATACGTTGTCGACTTCCTGCCGAAGGCCAAGATCGAAGTTGCCGTTGCCGATGACCGGGTAGAGGAAGTCATCGAGGCGATCGTGAACAGCGCGAAGACCGGCAAGGTCGGCGACGGCAAGATCTTCGTCACCGCGCTGGAACAGGTGCTGCGCATCCGCACCGGCGAAACAGGCGACAGCGCGCTCTAGGCAATCTGCGCCGGCAGGCGGGGTGGTCGAAACCCTCTACGCGAGTGCAATCCGCCAAAGGTGACCCGCTGGGCGAGCCCGAAGCCCCTCAACGTGAGTTGCAATTTGCTTAAGGCACCCGCCCCCGATTGAGCTGGTCCAGCGTCGCACCCTCGAGATCGTCCCGCTTGTCCAGTTCCACGATGCACTGGTTGTTCCGACAAAGTGCGAGCCGAACGTACGGTGCGGTGGGGCAATCGTAGAACACACGATGTTCGCAGGCCTCGCCGTAACGGCGGTACTCCTCGCGCAACCGCGGTATCTGGTCCTTCGCGACGGAGGTCATGCAGTCGAGCGGGTAACCGTAGTCGAACAAGGTGCAGTCGTCGTCGACGGTACAGGAACGCGCGTCCTCGATGACCAGCTTCAGCTGGTCTTCCGACTCCTGGCAGCTCATCGCTTCGGCGTCGTCAGCTCGATCGACGCTATCAGGGGAACGGCCAGCATCCAGGCCTGGCTCGCCGGCAGGTTGGACATCGGGCGGGACTGGCTCCGGCGCCCGCAGGCTGTTCTCAAGCACGGTCGCAATGAGCCACAGGACGACGGCCAGGGCGAGCGACAGTAACAGCCACGACGGCACGGATCGCGGCACGCGCTACATCCGCCTGCGGAGAATGCGAAAAGTTGTTGAAACGAGAATCATCCTGCTACGCCTCCTCCGCATTCTGCCATCACGAAGCAATCACAGAAACCGGCTCATTCGTCGCCTTTCACCGGTCGCGTGCAGCTCTCGGGCACGCGACACTTGCTCGCAGTCTGACAGAGCGCTGGCCGACCTATGCAAAAGATTATCGTGGTGGGGATGATTTTACTGCTGCCAACAGTAGCGACGGACGCAGGTTCGGCGCCCGGGGACTGTTACCCGAAATCG
>DATGQI010000248.1:0-5102 GCA_035304285.1 Woeseiaceae bacterium | reverse complement strand
AAGCCTTCTCCGGACAACCGGGAGGTTTTTTCCCTTGCATCACGGCCGGTCCCGGAAGACGCGCCGGGCGCCATCGAGGCGCCCTTCCTGGTCGAGCGCGACGGCTATTACTATCTCTTCGCGTCGTACGACTACTGCTGCCGCGGAACGAGCAGTTCCTATTACATGGTCGTCGGCCGCTCCAGGAGCATAACCGGCCCGTTCGTGGGGCGGGACGGCCGCTCCATGATGGACGGTTACGGCACTCTGCTCCTGCAAGGCGACCGGCACTACCGGGGCCCCGGTCACAACGCGTACCTCAAGGACGATGGCAGCGAGTACGTCGTCTATCACGCTTATGATGCGCAAAAAGAAGGGCTCGCAACGTTACGAATCTCGACGGTCGAATGGACGCAGGACGGATGGCCGACGGTTTCCCTTTAAACGCCCCGGCCGGAGCATCAAGCTTGCCAGTTGCGGCATCCGGAAAGAAGGACACCCGAGTGGCGGACATCGAGCTCAAGAACATCAGCAAGTCCTTCGGCCGCACGCAGGTCATTGCCGATGTCTCCCTGCACGTTCGTTCCGGGGAGTTTGTCGTGTTCCTCGGCCCGTCAGGCTGCGGCAAGTCGACGCTCTTGCGGATGATCGCCGGACTGGAGTCCGTGGACGAGGGCGAGATCTGGATCGGCGGCCGGCGCGTGGATGGCTTGCCTCCCGGAGAGCGCCGCGTCGCGATGGTGTTCCAGCACTACGCGCTTTATCCGCATATGACGGTACGCGAGAACATGGCCTTCGGACTGCGCAATGTCGGTGTGGCCGGCGACGAGATCGAGCGGCGCATCGCCGACGTGGCGAGGATGCTGGAGATCGAGCTACTGCTGGAACGGAAGCCGGGCCAGATCTCCGGCGGACAGCGGCAGCGAGTCGCGATAGGCCGCGCGCTGGTCAAGGAACCGCTGCTGTTCCTGTTCGACGAGCCTCTGTCAAACCTGGACGCGGCGCTGCGCGCACGAACACGGCTCGAGATTGCCCAGCTGCACCAGCGCGCTGAAGCCACCACCATCTTCGTCACGCACGACCAGGTGGAAGCGATGACGCTCGCGCACCGCATCGTCATCATGAACAAGCAGCGCATCGAACAGATCGGCACGCCAATGGAAATTTACACGCGGCCGGCAACGGCGTTCGTGGCGGGTTTCGTCGGCACACCGACGATGAACTTCGTACCCGTGGAAATCGATGAGACCGCAAGCGAGTGTGCGGAGGCGAAGCTGCCTGACGGATCGCGGGTGACAACCCGCATCGCAAAGTCTTCCCTGCCCGAACGAGCGAAACTCACCTTCGGCATCCGCGCGGAGTCGGTCAGGGTTGCCGGTCAACAGGCAGGCGACACGAAGGGCAGGGCGCTGTTCGTGGAACGGCTCGGGGACCGGACACTGGTTTACGTCGAGCTTGCGGAAGGCAGCACCATTGTCGCCGAGGACGCCGGCATGAGCCGCGTGGCCATCGGCGATGTCGTCGGGCTGGAATTCGACGGCGGAGCGGCGCATCTCTTCGATGAAGAACGCGGGTATCACGCCATGCCCGCGGTGGACGACTGACATGGCCACGGTGGCACAAGCTGGTCCGGTAGTTGCCGCGGCCCCGGCCGTAACACGCGGCAAGTGGCGAGATGCCGTTTTCGTCGCCCCATACCTTTTCTTTTATATAGCGCTGATCGTTGTTCCGCTGGTCTGGGGCATGTGGCTGAGCCTGCACAAGGCGGACTTTTTCGGCGACCGGACCTTCGTCGGCATCGAGAATTTCATGCGGCTGTTCAATGACGGGTTCTTTCTGCGCACCGTCTGGAACACGTTCTATTTCCTTCTACTGACGGTCCCGGCGCTCGCCGTTATCGGTCTCGCGCTGGCCCTGGCGCTCAATCGGCCTACACGAACCGCGGCCGTGCTCCGCGGCGTGTTCTTTTCCTCATCGGTGCTTTCGGTCACGATCGTAACGCTGCTGTGGCGCGTCATCTTCATTGCCGACGGGGGATTCATCGCGACCGTCCTGGAAGCGTTCGGGCGGCCACCGGTCGCTTTCCTCAGCAACGAATACCTGGCGTTGCCGGCGATCGCGATCGCCACGATATGGTGGTGCATCGGCTTGCCGATGATGCTGTTCCTCGCGGCCTTGCAGCAGGTGCCGAACTCGCTCTACGAGGCCGCCGCGCTCGACAATGCCGGCCGCTGGACGACCCTGCGCAAGGTAACTTTTCCATCAATTCGCAGGACGTTTGCGCTGGTCATCATTATCCAGATCGTGCTGCAGTTCCAGCTGTTCGGGCAGGCGCAGCTCATGACGCTCGGCGGACCCAACAATGCGTCCCGGCCGGTAGTGCTGTTCATCTACGAGGTTGGGTTCAATCGCTGGGACATCGGCTACGCGGCCGCAGCGTCACAGATACTGTTCAGCCTGATCCTGATGGCTGCAATGGCACAGTACTTCCTGTCGCGCCGGAGGGAGGACCTGTGAGCGTAGCCGCTCGATCTCACGGCCTTTCTGGCAACGTGCTGCTGCCCGCGTTGATGATCGCGCTCGGAATCCTGATGCTGGGACCGATCCTCTGGGCACTCGGCCTGTCGTTCAAGTCGAACGCGGAGCTGATGGTGGACACAAGCTCCGTTTTCCACTCGCCGTACACCCTGCAGAACTACGCTGACATCATGGCCGGCTCCTCGGTCATCCGGTGGATCATGAACAGTGTCATCGTGTCCCTGGGAATGATGTTCGGGGTGCTGATACTGTCCTCGCTCGCGGGCTACGGGTTCGCGCGGCTCGAATTCCCGGGACGCAATATCATTTTCGTCCTGGTGCTGTTCGGGCTCGCTGTTCCCGAGCAGGCGGTCATCATCGCCCGCTACCAGATCTTCAGTGCACTGGACCTGCACAACACCTATGCCGGCCTGATATTGCCGGGGTTGTCCGCGCCGTTTGGCGTCTTCCTGATGACCCAGTATTTCCGGGCGATACCGAAGGAGATCGACGAAGCCGCGGCGCTCGACAACGCGTCACGATTCAGGATTTTCTGGCGCGTCCTGTTGCCAATGACGTTGCCGGCGCAGGCGACGATCGGCATCTTCACCTTCCTGCACGCCTGGAACGACTACTGGTGGCCGCTGATTTCCGCCACGAACGTGCAGATGTACACGCTGACGGTTGGGGTGGCCGCGACGCAGATAAACTTCGCCGAGTCCACGGGCCTCGGCTTCCTCATGGCGCAGGCGATCTTTGCGTCCTTGCCGATCCTCGTCGTGTACCTCTTCTTCCAGAAGTACATCATCCGCGCAGTCTCGGGCGCCGCCGCATGACATTTCTTCCGGGCATGGATGCAAGCGCTGTAGGAGCCCGTCCCACGGGCGACCCATTGCGGAGCCATCGGACGTCGCTGGCAGGTCGCCCGCGGGGCGGGCTCCTACAGCTCTTCTACCAAAGCTTGAGCAAAATAGTCGCGGCAGCGATCCTTTTCTCAGCCACCGCATGCGGCATCTCCCAGGAACCCAATGAAATCGTCGTGCAGCGTTTCTTCGGCGATTGCCGTGCGCAGTACGGCAACAGGACCGATGTCTCCGCAGCATCCGGTGAGTGCGGCATCATCACCACCCTGCTAAACAAGTTCAACGCCGACAACCCTGATATCAAGGTCACCGTGAGCATCGTCGCCTGGCCCGGCTATAACCAGCTTTCGGCACAAATTGGCGCCGGCGACGCCCCCGACGTCGTCACAATGCATGAGTCGGCTATACCGGACTTCCAGTCGCGCGGGTTGCTCGAACCCCTGGACGAGGATCTGCGAGAGGTAGGCGTAGAACCGGCGGCGTTCACCGGAGCCGGTCTCAAGGGCGTTTTGATAGACGGCCAGCTTTACGGGTTGCCGTTCGATACCTGGGCTCCGCTATGGCACATCAACATGAACTACTTTCGGGAGGCCGGCCTCACCCGTGAAGGACGGCCGATCCTGCCTTCCAGCCCGGAAGAGCTGCTTTCGCATGCGCGACAATTCAGGCAGGCGACCGGGAAGCCGTATTTCGTCCAGGCACTGGCCAACCAGAAGCCGGCCTACACCCGCAACTTTTTCACGTTCCTGATGCAACAGGATGCCGATTTCTTCGCCGACCCGCAGCGCATCAGGCTGCAGACTTCCGAGGCGCGGCGGATCGTCGAGATGTTCAGGATAATCAGCGCAGAGAACCTGACGACGAAGAACCAGGACTATCCCGCCGCGACACGTGGCTTCATGAACGGCGATGGCGGCGTCTACCTGGTGGGTACCTGGCTGATCGGCGATTACCACGCCGAATCGGAGCGACCGAACCGGCCCTTGTCCGGCGGTTACACGGTCGTGCCTTTCCCGCAGCTGTTCCCGGCAAGCGATGCCAGCTTTGCCGATGGCCACGCGTGGGTAATGCCGGTGAAGGAACGCACGCTAAAGCAGCGCCAGGCAGTGTTCAGGTTGATGAAGTTCTTTGCCGACAACAACTTTGAATGGGCTCGCACCGGTCATCTGCCCGCGTTCACGGAGGTGATCGAGAGCGAGCGGTTCAAGGCCTTACCGCATCGCCGCAACATCGCCGTCCTGGCGACGACCGGTACCCCGCTGCCTTCCGGGGTGCAGCGCCAGTTCGCCATCCAGGACATTATCGGCGAGGAACTGGAGTCGGCGATCGCCGGGCAGAAGCCGGTCGACAAAGCGCTGGCGGACGCCGAGCACCGCATCAATGACCTTCTTTATCATCTGCTTTGAAGAGGACCAGCCTTTGTTGACCTTATGCTTACCAGGTACTGCGACGTGAGCGAAGCACATGTGGTCGTGGATCGTGACTTCGTGGTATCCGGACTCGACCGGCGCATGTTCGGCACGTTCGTCGAGCACATGGGCCGCTGCGTTTACGGGGGCATCTACGAGCCGGGACACCCCACGGCCGATGAGCAGGGGTTCCGGGGAGATGTCCTGGAACTGACGCGCGAACTCGGCCCAACCATCGTGCGTTATCCCGGCGGCAACTTTCTTTCCGGCTACAACTGGGAAGACGGGGTGGGACCGGTGGAAGATCGTCCGGCGCGGCTCGACCTGGCGTGGG
>DATGQI010000247.1:0-23906 GCA_035304285.1 Woeseiaceae bacterium | reverse complement strand
CGCAGCGCGGGTTACCAGCGAAGAACTCGCCGGTGGGTTACTGAACCTGGTGACCTGGCCCATGATGATGCTGTCGGGAGTCTGGTTCTCACTCGAAGGAAGCTCGGAGTGGGTTCAACAGACGGCGAAGGTCTTTCCGCTGACCCATGTGCTGGATGCAGCGCGCGGCATCATGATCGACGGAGGATCGTTTTCAGACATCCTGCCGCAGGTCGCTATTCTTAGTTTGATGAGTGTGGTTTTCCTGACGGTGGCGGCTGCGGTCTTCCGCTGGGGTCCACGCTAGTGGCCGACTGTGCGGCAAACAGGGATCCCGTCGTATGAGCCTGGACCTGATCGATATTGGAGCAAACCTGACCCATGACAGCTTTGACGGCGACCGCGATGCGGTGATCGAACGTGCATCAAAGTGCGGTGTGCGCCGACTCATCGTCACCGGCAGCAGTGCCGAGAGTAGCGCGGACGCGGCGAAACTCGCAGCGACCCGGCCCGGCTTGCTGTACGCAACAGCGGGCGTTCATCCGCATCACGCCAGTGAGTACACCGCGGAAGTGAACGATCGTCTGCTGGCCCTGTTGAATAGCGACAACGTCGTTGCCGTGGGTGAATGTGGCCTCGACTACTTCCGGGATTTCTCACCGCGGCAGGCGCAGCGGCTGGCTTTTGAAGCGCAGCTTGCGCTGGCTGCAACCACCGGCTTGCCGCTCTTCCTGCACCAGCGCGACGCGCACGCCGATTTCGTCTCCATACTGCAGCCTGTGTTCGACCGGTTAGCCGGCGGTGTCGCCCATTGCTTCACGGGCGATGCGGAAGCGCTGCACGCTTATCTTGACATGGGCCTCTACATCGGAATCACCGGGTGGATCTGCGACGAGCGAAGAGGCTCAGGCCTTCGCACACTCGCGAGTGAGATTCCCCTCGACAGGTTGATGATCGAAACGGACGCGCCGTACCTGTTGCCGAGGACGCTGCACCAGAAACCGAAGACGAGGCGCAATGAGCCAATGTACCTGCGCGAAGTCCTCCGTGTGTTCGCCGAGGCCAGCGGTCAGCCCGAGGAAACCATCGCAATCGCCAGCACGAGAAATGCCGAGCGCCTGTTTGCCTTGTAACACCGCTTGCCGGCTGCGGGGCGACGCGGGTGATATACTGACGGCCGGCAGGCTGCCAAAGTATTGCTCTCGAGGGCGCGAACTATTCAGAACCACACCTGCAGGCTACGTATCGATCCTGGGATGAGTTGCGGGCCTGCATGACATTACCCCAATAAAAAGCGTCATGGCCCTTCTTTGGCGAATGACGCTGGGCAGCATTCGGGACCTGACGCCTGTTGTCGTCGTTATCCTCTTTTTCCAGATCGCCGTTTTGCAGCAGCCGGCCAGCCAGTTATCAGGGCTCATCGAAGGTGCTTTGCTCGTGCTCATCGGGCTCACCCTGTTCGTGTACGGCCTGGAACTGGCGCTATTTCCGATCGGAGACGCCCTGGCCAACGCATTGGCAGAGCGAGGCAGCTTTCCCCTCCTGTTGCTGTTTGCCTTTCTCCTTGGATTCGGCACCACCTTCGCAGAACCGGCCCTGACCGCGGTCGCCGCGCAAGCCGCAAACGCCGCGGCCGCAGGCGGGGCAATTGCCGATACCGACGTTGCGAAGGCCGGTTACGCCTTTGGCCTGCGCCTGGTGGTCGCCCTGTCCGTCGGTGTGGCGCTTTTGCTCGGTGTCACCCGAATCGTCTTCGGCTGGTCCCTGCCCCTGATGATCATCTTCGGATACAGCCTCGTGGTCGCAATAGCGACTATCGCTCCGCCTGAGACAATCGGCATCGCATTCGATGCAGGCGGCGTCACCACATCGGTGATCACCGTACCCCTGGTAACCGCGCTCGGCATAGGACTTGCTTCCTCGCTGTCGGAACGAAATCCCCTGACCGACGGCTTTGGCATGATCGTGCTGGTACTGCTGACACCGATGATCTTCGTAATGGCCTACGGAACGTTGCTCGCATGGATCTGATATGGGAATTCTTTCTCAGTATCCTGGGCACAGCGCTGGACGTGCTGCCGATTGCACTTTTCATGCTGTTCTTTTATCGCATCGTCCTGCGACAGAGGCTCGCCAACCGCAGGGACATCATCATCGGCCTGGCGTTTGTGATAGTCGGGTTGTCGCTGTTCCTGAAAGGCCTCGACAAGGCGCTCTTCCCGGTCGGCACGATGATGGTAGAGCAGCTGACTGCAAAGACCCTCAGCACGGCAGAAATTCCGCACTGGTCGAGCTACTATCCGGTTTATGCCTTTGCCTTTTGCATTGCTTTCGGCGCCGCTATTGCAGAACCGGCGCTCCTCTCCGTGGCACGCAGGGTCAACGAGATATCGGGCGGCGCCATACATGCCGCAGGTCTCCGTGTGGCGGCTGCGATTGGTGTCGCGCTCGGAGTTGCACTCGGCTGTCTTCGCATCGTCACTGGCGTACCATTGCATTGGTGCCTCGCTGCGGGCGTTATGATCGTAATCATCCAGACTTTTACCTCACCGCGCAGCATCGTCGCCTTAGCCTACGATACGGGCGGGGTCAGTACGACTGCCGTCACCGTGCCTGTTGTGACGGCTCTGGGACTGTCCCTCGCAGAGCAGGTTCCCGGCCGCAGCCCCTACCTCGACGGCTTCGGGCTCATTGCCTTCGCGTGCATGCTGCCCGCCATTACGGTGCTCGGCTTCGCCCAGGTTACTGCCCTGCTTGAAAAGCGTCAGGCGAGGAAACGCCTGGCAGCCACGCAGGCAGATTAGTGTTCAGGCTGGCTCAACCAGCAAGGAGAAACTAGATGCACTTCAAACTACTCGTTGTATTCGTCGAAGAGCGCAAGACGGATCCCGTGATGGACGCCGCGCGTGCGAGCGGAGCGACGGGGTGTACGGTTATCCATCATGCCCGCGGCGAAGGCCTGAACAAGCCGACCAGCTTCTTTGGCATGTCCCTCGCCACGCAAAGAGATGTCCTCCTGATGCTCGTGGAAGAACACCTGAGCCGGCGCATACTTGAACGGATCAGCGAGGTGGGCGAGTTCGACGTAAAACCGGGAACGGGTATTGCCGTGCAGATCGACGTGGAAGACGCCGTCGGTATAGTGCGCCAGGCCGACGAACTAAAGGGCGTAGTGGAGGATGAGCTGTGAGGCAACAAGATATAACGGTGCGGCAGGTGATGCGGGAGAACGTCACCGTCGTCGACGGACGCATCGACGTCATGGAAGCGATGCGCATCATGAAACGTGTCGGCGCTACCAGTCTCATCGTCGAGAGGCGCCATGAAAACGACGAATATGGCATGGTGCTGTTCTCCGACATCGCGAAGCAGGTGATCGCGAAAGATCGAGCGCCGGAGCGCGTCAACGCTTTCGAGATCATGGCGAAACCCGTCATTTCAGTACGGCCCGGGATGAGCATCCGGCACTGCGCCAGGCTTTTCGAACGCTGCGGCATCAGTCACGCACCGGTCATCGAGGACGACAAGGTCATCGGGATCGTAAGCTACTATCTCCTCGTGCTGGGTTCGCTGGACCTTGACTAGTGACTTGTAACACCCACCACATAACGGAGTAATCATGACCCTCCTCGTCACCGCGGTCTCGGTGGTACTGGTAGTTTCTTTCCTCTGCTCGGTATTCGAAGCGACGCTCCTGTCGGTCAGCCCGGCGCAGGTGGGCACGCTGTCGCAGAATCACAGACGCGCCGGCCAGCTGATGTCGGACTACAAGCGCAATATCGACCGGCCGATTGCCGCGATACTCATACTGAATACCGCCGCTCACACGATCGGCGCAGCAGTGGCCGGCGCCAGTTATACAACCTTGTACGGCACCCAGTCGCTCTGGGTTTTCACCATCGTATTTACGATCTCGGTGCTCCTGTTTACCGAGATCATTCCAAAGACCCTCGGGGTTACTTATGCAGGGGTGCTGGCGAGACCTGCAGCTCTCGGGATCTGGACGATGACGTCAGTCCTGAAACCCCTGGTTGCCGTCAGCGAGCGCATTTCACGCGCGCTGCGCGGCGATTCCGAGACGCCGGTGACCTCGGTAGAAGAGATTCGCCTCCTGGCGGCGCTCGGACGGACAGAAGGGGCCGTCAGCGTGCGCACAGCCAACATGATCGTCGGCGCAACGCACTTGCGGCAGTTGACGGCATCGGACGTGATGCTGCCGCGCCAGCAGGTCGTGTTGTTGTCCGAAGCGATGAGCCGCGAAGAAATCGTCACGACTGCACGCCGGTCCGGGTACAGCCGCTTTCCCTTCAGTCCTGAGAACGACCTCGACCAGGTCACCGGTATCGTCATCGTCAAGGAACTTCTTTACTGGCTGCACGACCACCCCGGCGAATCGATAGACTGGCCGACGCTGGTCCGGGAACCCATCGTCGTACCGGAGACGATGTCCTTGCTGGCGCTCCTGCGCACGTTCCAGGATGCGCGGCGACACATGGCGATAATCGTAGACGAGTACGGAGACGTCGAGGGAATCGTTACGCTGGAGGATGTACTGGAGGAGATCGTCGGTGAGATCCTCGACGAGAGCGACAGGCCGGTAGAGGACATCTGGCCCCAGCCTGACGGCTCGCTCCACGTGCGTGCCACTGTCGATTTGCGCAAGATCTGCACCAGGCTCGACTTGCCCTGGGAACCCGAGGATGAAGTGACGACCGTCGGAGGGCTGGTCACCGAGCTTCTCGGCCGTTTGCCCGTGCGCGGGGATGCCGTGGTGTGGAACGGCTGCAGGCTGGAAATTCTTGCGGCCGGCGAGCGGCGTGCCGAGCTGATTGCCGTGAACCGGATCGACCGCGACGCCGAGGACCATTAACTCCGGTTGCCTCAGGCCCTGTAGCGGATCAACCTTCCCGCTTCGGACGGAACCGCCCTGCTGCGAATGAGTTCCCAGTGGGGTTTGAAGGCTTCGACCTTCATCTTTGCGCTGGTCTTGTCCTGTTCCGTGAATTCCTGCAGCAACTCGTCGCAATCGACGACCAGCCTCGGGACTCCCTTGGTGAAAGCAGCCCCGTCGAGAAACAGGATGCGACCGGTTACCGGCACCTGGCGGACGATCGCGCGTATCGCGGCGATACGATCGTACAAGGCCGGCTGCGGATTGGCGAAAGTAAATCGGCGCTCCTCGTTGATGACCGTCCAGTCCTGCATCTTGTCGCTGCCGAAGACCGTGCCCACGACGTCTTTTACGTCAATGACGAGGAGCCCTTTCGCTGTCAGCAGCAGATGATCGATCTGGATCTCGCCGTCATCGCCGTTCGGCACAACAAGACCGTCGAGGCGCTCATACGCAATAGCTGAGAAAACCTTCGAAACGGTTCGCTTCTCCTTGCGTCGGCGGCGGTGCACGAACAGCAACAGGAAGAGCAACAGGACAGCAACGACCAGAAACAACAAATAGGTTTGAGACAGCTCCGCGGGAAGGTATTCAGTCATTGTTCGAATGTCCACGCGTCGACACTCCTATTTATCGCCTGCGGACGAGCGTGCGTCAAGACCGAAGCGGTCTTCCAGCGCCATCTCGAACGACGCAAGATCAGGGCCGATGGACACGGAGTGAACCGGACGATCGAGGATGGCCCGCAACGAGTCGGGCAGATCCAGTAAGTGCCCGGTCAACGGCTCGACTATCTGCTCGAACTTCGCTGGATGCGCAGTCGCTACCACGATCCAGTTTTTCATGCGCCGCTCCTCGTCGCTCAGGTGCCGGTAGACATGGCAAGCTGTCGCCGTGTGGGGGCAGATGGCGAAGCCGAAGTCGGTATTGCCTTCACGGATCTCTTCCTCGATATGCTGATCAGATACCGATACGGCCCTGATCAACCTGTGGAGAGATGCGGCATCACCGAACAGTGCGAGAACCCGTTCCATGTTGCTGGGGTTGCCGACATCCATCGCGGAGGCAAGAGTCGGCTTGCTCTCCGTCGGCAGCCACTCGCCTTCTTCCAGGTAGTCTCCGATCACCCGGTTCTCGTTCGTCGCCAGTATGACGTCGGCCACGGGCAAACCCATCTGTTTGCAGAGCATCAGCGCAAGCCCATTACCGAGATTGCCGGTCGGTACGATAAAGGAAGGCTTCTGGCCGCTCTCGCGGTAGCGCGCGAGGCTCGCATGGGCGTAGTAAGTGCACTGTGGCAAGAGCCGGCCGATGTTGATGCTGTTGGCGGAGCTGAAGCGGTGCCTCGCGTTGAGGTCCGCGTTCGCCATGGCCTCCTTCACCAGCGCCTGGCAGTCGTCGAAGCTTCCGTGCACCGCCAGGGAGAGAACGTTGTCGCCCCAGCAGGTAAGTTGCCGCGCCTGTCGTTGCGAGACCCTGCCTTCCGGAAACAGGACAACAACGCGCATTCCCGGCCGCTCATTGAAGGCGGCGGCGACGGCGCCGCCGGTATCGCCGGATGTAGCCACCAGGATGGTCAGGGGAACCGATTGGTCCCGCTGCAGGCGGCTCAAGCAGGCTGCAAGGAAGCCTGCACCGATGTCCTTGAAGGCCGCGGTGGGACCGTGAAACAGCTCGAGCATGTGCAGGTCACCGGTGGCGACGGACAGCTTCGTGAGCGGAATCGGGAACGAGAAGGTTTCGCCAATAATGGCGCCGAGATGCGGGGCGAGCGCGGAGCCTTCGAAGAACGGCCCCAGAAGAACCTGCGCTACTTCATGAATGGTTGTTGCATCCTCGAAGTCCTTCAGCGCGAACGCGGGCACCGGGTCCGGCACGAAAAGACCACCGTCTTTCGCTATTCCGGCGGCAATTGCCTGGTCGAGCGAGACGGCCTCGCCGCCTCGTGTGCTCACGTACTTCATGTCGTGTCCAGGATTGCTGCGCCCGGCGAGTTCATCGGGCTGACCCAGGATGCGCAGTCTACTCCTGCTCCTGAGCACGCTCTCTGCATAGCTTCGGCTACCGTCTCCGCCAGCCGGTTCTCGCACAAGGCGAAAATGCTCGGGCCGCTACCCGACAGGGAGCAACCCAGGGCGCCGGCATCCAGGGCCGCGTCCTTCACATAGTAAAATGGCGGCACGGAAGCCGCGCGCTGCGGTTCAATGATCACATCGCGCAGCGATTGCGCAATCATCTGGTGATCGTTGCGTTCGCAGGCCAGCATGAACATCGCGAGGTATCCCTGTTGCGTCAGCCATTGCTCCATTGTGCAGGTATTGGAGAGACTCCGCCGCGCCTTTGCAGTGTCGATCTTCAGAGCCGGGTGCACAAGGACGCTGCTCAATCCGGGTGGAGCCTTGACGGGCGCCGCGCCCGGCAGCAATGCCGGAGGGCAGAAGACGAGGCCGCCCAGGAGGCTGGGAGCCACGTTGTCCGCATGCAGTCCGCCGCTGGCGAACTTCTCTCCCTCGAGGGCAAACGGTAGCAGCTCGACAATGTCGAAAGGTGAGTCGAGCAGCGCATTGGCTGCAACGACCGCGGCGACCGCCGAGGCTGCCGAACTTCCCATCCCCGATTGCAGCGGGATGCCTTTTCGTACTACCAGGTCCAGGCCACCCGGTGCCGCGGCGGCACGCCACAGCGCCGCGGCGGCGATGGAAGCCGTGTTCTTTTTCGGGTCGATCGAGAGTTCGGAGTGGGGTCTGCCATCGGGATCGAGCGCCGCGACGACAGCAACACCCGCCTCGTCCCGCTTTCGAACGGAAACAGTGTCCCCGACTCCCTTGAGCGCGAGACCGAGCATGTCGAAGCCGACCCCTACGTTACCGATCGACGCGGGCGCGAATGCGCCGGTCCAGCCGTCACCTCTCATACGGAAATGCCATTACCGAGAAAGGCAGCGAGGCGCAGCAAGTCGCTGAATACGCCGCTCGCGGTGACCTCGGGACCGGCACCGGGTCCCTGGACGACCAACGGATTGGCGGAGTAACGGTCGGTGACGAACTGCACGAGATTATCCGTCAAGTTGATGTTGCCGAAAGGACTTGATGCCTCGACCATCTCGAGTCCGACAGAAGCGGCCCCGTCGGCTGTCAGCTTGGCGATGTAGCGCAGAATGCGCTTTTGCGCCTTCGCATCCTGGAACAGCGAGTGCATGTCCTCGTCGTACTCGGGGAGGCGCGCCAGAAACTCGTCCAGGCTGACGTCGCGCAGCGACTCCGGCACCAGGTTCTGCACCGGAAAATCTCCGATGCCGGTTGTTGCGCCGAGTTCGCGCGCGAGGATTGTCAATTTGCGGGCGACATCCATTCCGGAGAGGTCATCGCGGGGATCGGGCTCCGTATAACCCGATTCGCGCGCCGCGAGCACGATTTCGGAAAAGGGGCTGCTGCCGTCGTACACATTGAACAGGTAGGCAAGCGTGCCTGACAGGATTCCCTGCACCGAGTGAATGCGGTCGCCCGTGTCGATGAGGTCGCGCATTGTCCGGATAATCGGCAGCGCAGCGCCCACGGTAGTCTCATAGAAACAGTGCGAGCTTCCGGCGCGCGCGCTCTCCCTTAGTTCCTCATAGGTCCGTGCATCGCCGCTGAACGCCTTCTTGTTCGGCGTAACGACATGTATGCCGGACCTGAGCCAGCGCGGGTACCGGCCTGCGATCTCGTCGCTGGCCGTGCAATCGACTATAGCGGCGTGTGGAAGATGCTCCGCGTTCACATGGCGTTCAAATGCTTCGAAATCGAGCGGCATGGCGGAGCGCTGCATCGTATCGCGCCATTGGCCAAGGTCCAGGTGCCGGTCTCCCAGCAGCATCGTGCCTGATCGCGCAATCGCCCGAATGCGCAGGTCGAGGTTGAATTCATCGCGCAGCCGGCTGCCTTGCAGGCGAAGCTGCTCGAGCAACGTGCTGCCGACGGTGCCGGGACCGATCAGTCCGATCGATATGGTTTTCGCCGACAGGTAGAAGCCTGAGTGCACGGCGCGCAGAGCCCGCGTTGCCTCCGCCGTATCGACCACCGCGGAGATATTGCGCTCCGATGAACCCTGCGCGATTGCGCGGACGTTGACCCCGGCCCTGCCGAGGGTGCCGAAAAACTTCCCTGCAATACCCGGAGAGCCGGCCATGCCATCGCCGACGACGGCGATGATGCTTTGCGAACCGGTCGTGTCGATGCTCTGTATCTGGCCACTGGCGAGGTCCTCTGCGAAAGCGGCCATGATGACGGTGCGGGCGCGCTCCGCGAGCTCTTCCGGAACGGCGATGCAGATCGAATGTTCGGAACTCGCCTGGGAAATCAGCGTCACGGAGACACCGGCAATACGCAGTGCGGCAAACAGCCTGTCTGCCGTGCCGGGAACGCCGATCATCCCCGATCCCTCGAGGTTGACGAGTGCCATTCCGCTGACTGCGGTGATTCCTTTTATCAACTCCGCAGAACGCGAGCCGGCACGAATATAACTGCCCGGCAACTCCGGGCGAAAAGTGTTGCGAATCAGCACGGGGATGTCGCTGTCCACCGCCGGCCCAAGCGTTTGGGGATGGATGACCTTGGCGCCGAAATACGCCAGTTCCATCGCCTCGTTGTACGAGAGGCTATCGATAATCCTGGCTTCCGGCACACGGTTGGGATCCGCGCTCATCACGCCATCGACGTCGGTCCAGATGGTGAGTTCAGCCGCGGATGCGAGCGCAGCAAAAATCGATGCGGAGAAATCGCTGCCGTTGCGCCCGAGCGTGGTCTGAATGCCGTCTTCGTCGGACGCGATGAAGCCGGTGATCACGACTACCGGACTGGCGCCTTCCCGTAAAACGCTGTTCCAGTTCCTGCGCGAGCGCTCCCATAGAACGGCCGGACCCAGTTCGCCATGCCGGATCGTCACCACGCGCCGTGCATCCACCCACGTTCCGGCGCGGTCGGTACCCATTCGCTGTCGGAGATATGCAGCCAATAGGCGCGCCGACCACAATTCGCCATAGCCTGCCACGATATCTGCGGTACGTTGCGGCGGCGCCGACGGTGCAAACGCTGCGGGCTCAAGCAGCCCTTCTACGTGCTTCGCATCCTCGCTCCACTGATCCAGCAGTACGACACGTGCATCGCCCGAGACCAGCTCTTTCGCTGCCTGCGCGTAGCGACTGCCGATGTCGTGCAGCTCGGTGACATGTCCGGGTTCGCTTCTCGCGGCGATCGATACGAGGCGCAGGAGCTGGTCGGTAACGCCCCGCATGGCGGAGACCACGACGCCCAGTGCCTGGTCGGGCTGCGCTTCGATAATGTCGCCTACTCGTCGGAAGCAGGCCGCATCCGCAAGGCTGCTCCCACCGAATTTATGTATTTTCCAGGATCTCTGCGACACAGATGTCAAGCCGGCCACCGCGCAAAGCGGCTAATGATAGCGGCAGGCGTACGGGTCGTCGCCTGTTTTATTTGAAATTGTTCATGACGTGGCGCACTGCAGAGCGGCGCGTGAAAATTCTGGCAAATCGGGAAATGGTGGGGCGTGTAGGATTTGAACCTACGACCAGTCGGTTAAAAGCCGAATGCTCTACCACTGAGCTAACGCCCCGCATCGCCGCGCGGCATGATACCGGAGCGACAACAAATGACCAAGCGGAGGCTTACCGCCCTTCTTCCCCCATGCGGTTCAGGCGCTGCTCGGCAAGCCGCGCAGCGGTCGTGTCGGGATGCTCCCGCTGAACCCTCGACAAAGCAGCGCGAGCTTCGTCCCAGCGTTGCAGTTCGTAGTTCGCGTAACCCATCTTGAGCAGCGCATCCGGAACCTTGCGCGAGCGTGGAAAATCTTCGATCACCACCGCGAAATGCCTCAACGCTTCTTCGAACTCGTCAGTGACGTAGTAGGACTCGGCGAGCCAGTATTGCGCGTTGTCCGCGAGCTGGCTGTCAGGATAGCTCGCCAGGAACTGTTTGAACGCATTTGCAGCCGGTTCGTAGCGCTGCTCCTTCAGCAGTTCGAAAGCGGCTTGGTAGTTGT
Organism: Woeseiaceae bacterium; assembly: GCA_035304285.1. GTDB lineage: Bacteria > Pseudomonadota > Gammaproteobacteria > Steroidobacterales > Woeseiaceae > IDS-8. The sequence continues at coordinate 13,000 of DATGQI010000247.1, read as the reverse complement.
CCCTGTCGGACCCTCCCGGCACGGGAAGCTGCCCCGGCTGCAGCGTGCCGCCGTCGCGTACCGAACCGCCGCCGACGCCCTGAAGTCTCTGCTCGAGCGCCTGGATCCGCTGGTCGAGGTCCTGGTAAAGAACGCGTTGCCTTTCGCCGTCCTCGTCCGCCTGGTACTCCAGAGTCTCCGTCCGTCCCTGGAGCTCCGCTGCCTGGCGCTGGAGGTTGTCAACCTGCAGCGCAATATCGACCAGGCTGCCGCTCGCCAGGATTCGTTCGACGGACATCAGGCGCCGCTCGAGGTCATTGAGCTTCAGCACGACAGGATCGTCGGCAGGGTCCGTAACGGCACAGGCTGACAGGAGCATAACGGGCAGCAGCGCTACCGAAACTTTCATTGCTTTGAACACGCGACTCTCGCTCAGTTGGTGTACTTGATTTCCACGCGCCTGTTAAGCGCATAGGACTCTTCGTCGCTGCCCATTGCTGCCGGACGCTCCTCACCGAAGCTGACGGTAGAGATTTGTTCGGCGGTCGCGCCCTGGATCAGCAGCATGCGCCGTACGGCCTGCGCCCTGCGCTCGCCTAATCCGATATTGTACTCCCTGGATCCGCGCTCATCGGCATGCCCTTCCAGCCGTACCTTGGTCCTGGAACTGCCGGACAGGCGCGCGGCGTGCCGCGCAAGCAGGTCGGCATATTCCGCGCTGAGCTCCGACTGGTCGAAGTCGAAATAAATCAGCATGCCAAGCTCGCCGCGACCGTCGTTGAAGTCATCGCCGAATTCCTCACCTTGCCCGAAACGATCGCTGTCCATGCCGCTCGAAGAACCGTCGCGCGTTGCCGCGCCGGTGGTGTCGTTATCTATCGGCTCAGGGTCCGGGACCGGTGTCGAGCCGCAGGACGCAAGCCAGAAACCGAGCAGGCCGACGCCGAGAAATCTGTGAACTGTCATGTCGATGTCCTTGTGGATTGTATGCCGAATTGGGCCTGCAAGCTCCCAAAATTCATGAACTTACATGCTAAACCTAAAGAAACACTGGAACCCTAGCGATCCAGCGAGAATGGTGACCACACGGGCTCGCGTACGTCTCCCTGGCCCGAGGCCAGCCGTTGTCGCACCAACCCGTCCGCCGACACGGTTTCGAGTACCCCATTCCCCCCTTGCCTCGTAGCGTAGATCAGCGTGTCGCTGTTCGGCGCGAAACTCGGTGATTCATCCTGCGCGCCTGTCGACAACACCAGTACGCCACTCTGGCCCAGCGTCATTACTGCGATACGGAAATTGCCCCGATCGTTGTGCACCGTCGCCAGTTTTTTGCCGTCCGGCGACAGCCTTGGCCGCGCATTATAACTGCCTTCGAAGGTAACGCGCTCCGGCGTTCCGCCATCCACACCGATCCGGTAGACCTGCGGTCCACCGCTCCGGTCGGAAGTGAAATAGACCTGCCGTCCGTCCGGCGACCAGGTGGCCTCCGTATCGATTGCGCGATTCTCCGTCAGGCGCCGAACGTTGCGGCTCGCAAGATCGAGCACATGGATGTCGAGGTTGCCGTCGGCGCCGCCTAATGTCAGCGCAAGTTTCCGCCCATCAGGCGAGAACGCGGGCGATCCATTGATGCCGGGGCGGTTTGAAACCTGTATACGGTTGCCGGTCCTGAGCGTCTGCACGAAGATCGAGGACGCGTTGCCCTCGAACGATACGTAGGCCAGGCGCCGGCTGTCGGGAGACCAGGCCGGTGACATGATCGGGTCCGGCGATTCCATGATGGTATGCTCGTTTTCCCCATCGGCATCGGAGACGACCAGCGCGTAAATCCGCTGGTCGCCGGTTTGCCTTGCGGTCACGTAGGCGATCTGCGTGTCGAACACCCCTGCAATTCCGGTTAGTTCCTCGTAGATCATATCTGCGACGCGATGGGCGGCGCGGCGCAGGGTGCCACGGGTCGCCGGCATGCGGTAGCCGACCAGCTGCTCGCCGCGGTAGACGTCGAACAGCTGGAACTGCACGCTGAACGCGTTCTCTCCCGTCTGCGTAAGCTTGCCAACGACTACCGCCTCGACTCCCAGTATCGACCAGTCGTCGAAATCGACATCCACGCCGGCGGTCGGCTTCTGCAACATGTCCCCTTCTTCGATTGGCGCGAACCTTCCGCTTCGCTGAAGATCCGCGGCAACGACACCGGCTACATCGACCGGCGGGTTCACGTTACCGTCCCAGCCGAAAGGGACGATAGCAATCGGCGCCTGGTTACCGGCGCCGCGCGTGATCTGGATTTCCAGCTCCGCAAGCGCGTTGACACTGGCGAAGACCAGCGAAAGGACCGTAAGCAGGAACAGGGAAATGCGGCGCGTAAAATTTGTTGTCATAGTTGATATCCGTGGCATCCCTAAAGAATTGCGGCGATGTCGTTGTACATACGTATGCGGGCTCGGGGCCTATTGTTCAGGTTCGAAGGTAATCCGCAAGTTTCTGTCGAACAAGGCAGGATTGTCGGGTTCCGGCAATGGAGATGCCCTGTAGACCGCAGCCTCGATGGAACGTTGCACGGCCTCGTCGCCATTGCAAGACGTGATGGAGACTCCTACCACCTGTCCGCCGCGGAGCTGGGTCACCTGCACGACGCACTTGAGTCCCGGCCCGGCGCTCGCCGGCGGCACCCATGCCTGTTGAATGCGCCGTGTGATGGCGAAGATGTAGCGGTCCAGCTCTCCCGAACTCATCGCATCCAGGCGCCGTTGCTCCTCGGCGAGTTCGGCCTCGAACTGGCGCCTCCGTTCGGCCTCTTCCGCTTCGCGCCGCCGGCGCTCGTTCTCCAGCCGCTGGCGCTCCAGGTCTTCCAGGCGCTTCCGCTCGGCTTCCTGCCGCTGGCGCTCGATCTCTGCTTCTTCGCGCTTGCGCCGCTCCTCTGCTTCACGCTGTTGTCGCTGGCGCTCTGCTTCCTCCCGCTGGCGCCGTTCTTCCGCTTCCTGTTCGAGCCGCTGTTGTTCGACGATCTGCTGTTGGCGAATTCGCTCCTGCTCCTGTTCGAGATCCTGCTGCCGCTTCAGCCGCTCCGCTTCGATGCGCTGCTGCTCGGCGGGATCAGGCTGCGGCGGTTCCGGCTCGGGCTCGGGCTCGGGTTCAGGCTCGGTCTCCTCCTCAACCACGGGCGGCTCGGCGACCGGCGGCGCCTGCTGCATGTCCGTCTCGCTGACCAGAGTCGCCTGTATCGCGAGCGGCACCACCGGGCGGGCCCTGTGCGTCAATTCCAGCCCGACTACCATCACCGCCAGTATCAGCGCGTGTAGCAGTACGGCCAGTAAGACCGGAACTACGTTGTAATCGTTACGAGTCACTCAACGGCCGTATCATTCAGGAACCGGGTAAGTGTCCAGCGGGTCCGTGACGAATCCGACATTCGCGGCGCCGGCTTGTTGCAGCAAAACCATCGCGCCGACGACATTACCGTAGGGCACCGCGCGGTCCGCCTTCACCAGGATCGGGGTTTCGGCATTCCGGCGCAGCACAGCGGAAGTTCGCGCGACGATGTCCTGGCTGCTCGCCGGTTGGTCTTCATCATCGCCCAGGTTGATGTAGAGGTTACCTTCCGCGTCGACGCTCACGACGATCGGCTTCAGGTCCGGCGCATCCGTGATCGCCTCGGCGGCGGCCTTCGGCAATTCGACTTTCACCCCCTGCGTCAGCAGTGGTGCCGTGACCATGAAGATGATCAGGAGCACCAGCATGACGTCGATGTAGGGGACGACGTTGATCTCGCCCATGAGTTTTCGCTTCTGCATCGGCGTCGCCATGGCTAAAGTCCCTTGCGCTTCGACACTGAATGCCGCTGGAGAATGCTGGAGAATTCCTCGAGAAAACCGTCGTAACGTGTTTCGAGGCGAACGACTTTGTCCGCGTATCGGTTGTAGGCGACGACTGCCGGAATGGCTGCGAACAAGCCCATCGCGGTGGCGATGAGGGCTTCCGAGATGCCTGGTGCGACCTGCGCCAGGGTTGCGGTGTGCTGGCCAGCGAGCCCGATGAAGGAGTTCATGATGCCCCACACCGTGCCGAACAGGCCGACGTAGGGACTGGTGGAACCGATCGTCGCGAGGGTAGCGAGCCCCTGCTCCAGCCGGTCGACCTCCCGCATCATCGAAACACGCATGGCGCGGCGGCATTCCTCGACGAGCTTGTCAGGCTGCACGTTCTCCTGGGAAATGCCCCGGTTGAACTCGCGAAAACCCGACTCGAAGATGCTTGCCATGCCTATACTGCCGCCTTTTTCGCGCGTAGCGCTGCGATAAAGCGTCTGCAGGTCTCCCCCGGACCAGAAGTTGCCTTCGAACTTGTCGGACGCATCCTTGGTGCGGCTGATCAGGCTTCTCTTGGAGAAGATGATGCTCCAGGAAACAAAAGAGGCAGCCAGCAGGATCAGCATTACCAGCTTGACCGGAATACTGGCGTCCATGATCAGGTGCAGGATCGACATATCGGTGTTCATGATCGGGTGTCCTCGAATAGAGTTTCAGGCAGTCGCGCGGGCTTTAAAGTGTCGGCGTTTACAAATGCCGCCCGCGTCGTGCCTCGGCAAAGCAATTCGCCATCGAGAGAATCACGATGGATATTCTGTTCGATCAGAAAACTCGCTCGCGCAAGGCTGATCAGGCCCGCTGTCACGATGAGTTCATCGTTGAAGCGCGCCGGCACCAGGAAGTCTGCCCGGGTATCGACGACTACGAAGAAGCGTCGGCTTTCGTATAGCAGCTTATCCTGTTCCACACCGAGCGAGCGCAGCCACTCGGTGCGCGCTCGCTCCATGAACTTGAAGTAGTTCGCGAAGTAGACCAGCCCCTGCGCGTCCGAATCCTCGTAGTAAACGCGCACGGGCCATGTAAATGGTCGACTTCTGTTCTCCAAGGAAGATGTCACTCAAGAATCGGGAAACAACGGCAGTTCAGGCATGGCTTCGCGTGCCGGCGGCGCAAGCCCGAAATGCAGGTAGGCATTTCGCGTGGCGACCCTGCCGCGGGCCGTGCGCATCATGAAGCCCTGCTGGATCAGGTATGGCTCCAGTACATCCTCGATCGTGCCCCGTTCTTCGCCGAGAGCGGCCGCGAGGCTTTCGATGCCGACGGGACCTCCGTCGAACTTCTCGATGATCGTCTGCAACAGGCGGCGGTCCATCGCATCGAATCCGTTAGGGTCTACCGCCAGCATGTCCATTGCGTTGACCGCGACTTCTTCGGTGACCACTCCGTCCGCCTGCACTTCGGCGAAATCGCGAACCCGGCGCAGCAGGCGATTGACGATGCGGGGCGTGCCGCGCGCGCGGCTCGCGATTTGCGAAGCCCCGCCCGGCTCGAGTGGCAGGTTGAGGATGCCCGCCGAGCGGTGGGCAATCGCCTCGAGTTCCGCAGTAGAGTAAAACTCAAGCCTCTGCACGATGCCGAACCGGTCCCGCAGCGGCGAGGTCAGGAGCCCCGCGCGAGTCGTAGCTCCGACCAGCGTAAACGGGGCAAGATCGAGCTTGATGGAACGCGCCGCGGGCCCTTCGCCGATCACGATGTCGAGCTGGAAATCCTCGAGCGCCGGATAAAGCACTTCCTCGACGACGGGGCTCAGGCGATGGATTTCGTCAACGAACAGGACGTCATTCGGCTCGAGATTCGTGAGTATCGCCGCGAGGTCCCCGGGACGCTCCAGAACGGGTCCCGACGTTTGCCGCAGGTTTACCCCCATCTCGTAAGCGATGATGTGAGCCAGCGTTGTCTTCCCCAGCCCGGGCGGCCCGAAGATGAGGACGTGGTCCAGCGCCTCGCAGCGATTGCGCGCAGCGGTGATGAAGATATCCATCTGTTGCTTGACGGTCGGCTGGCCCACGTAGTCGGCCAGCGCCTTGGGACGGATGGCGCGATCGAACGCACGATCCTCGGATCGCGGCGCGGCACTGGTCAATCGATCGGGCTCGATAGCAGTCATCGATCAACCAACTGCCTGGCGTAATGCCGAGCGAATGATGTCTTCCGCCGTCTTGTCATCGAGATCCAGTTGTCCCATGAGCCGCTTGACTTCCTGCGGCTTGTAACCAAGCGCTACCAGGGCGTCGAAGGCTTCGCTTCGGGCATCCGGTTCCGTCATACGACCGGCAGCGCTTTTCGGCATAACCGCCTGCTGGTCGATGCGATCGCGCATTTCGATGATCAACCTTTCGGCGGTCTTCCGCCCGACGCCGGGAATTTTCACCAGCATCGCGGTGTCTTCGTGCAGCACACAGCGATGGAAGTCCACCACACTCATGCCGGACAGGATTGCCAGTGCCATTTTCGCACCGACACCACTGACCCGGAGCAAACCGCGGAACAAATGCTTTTCCTCCTCGGTAGCGAAACCGAACAGCGACTGCGCGTCTTCCCTGACCTGCAGGTGCGTGTGCAGGAAGATGTCGGCTCCAACCTGCGGCAATTCGAGGAAGGTCGACATGGGCGTCTCGATCTCGTAGCCGACGCCGGCACATTCAACCAGTATCCTCGGCGGCTGTTTCAGAGCCAGCCGCCCGCGCACCGAGCCGATCATCGGAGCCCTGCGATGGCGGCAGCGCCTGCCAGGCGTGTGTGCAGGCGCCGCTGGTGACCATGACACAGCGCAGCAGCCAGCGCATCCGCGGCATCGGGCGACGGTGCGCCCTCGAGTTGCAGCAGCGACATGACCATGTGCTGGACCTGGACCTTGGTTGCGGCACCGCTGCCGACAACTGCCTGCTTGATCTCGCGCGGCGCATATTCATGAACCGCGATGTCGAGCCCGAAGGTGGCGCAGAGGGCGGCAGATCGCGCCTGCCCCAGTTTCAGCGCGCTCATGGCGTTGCGGTGCACGAAAATGCTCTCGATGACCACGGCGTCCGGCCTGAACTCGGCCGCGATCTCGGTCACTGAGCGAAAGATGAGCCGCAGGCGCGAGGCGAAGTCTCCCTCGGAACTGCGAACCGAACCGCTGGCGACATAAAAGGCGCGATCGTCGATAAAATCCAGCACGCCGTAGCCTGTCAGGCGTGAGCCGGGATCTATCCCCAGGATGCGGTGTCGCTCGGTCAATTGGCGCACCCCGTCGCACCGCCGCCAGGCGCGAAAAAGCGCCGCGGGAAAGGTTCATTATTTGCGACGGGGTGCACTGGGCTCACAGTTGAGACAGCACTTCATCGCCGATATCGGCGTTGCTGTAGACGTTCTGTACGTCGTCTAAGTCTTCGAGGGCTTCAAGCAGCTTGACCATCGAGCTCGCTTCCTCGAGTCCCAGTTCCGTCGTCGTTGCAGCCCACATGGTCAGCTCAGCCTCCTCGGGCGGAAAGCCCGCTGTCCGCATTACATCGCGCACATCTTCCATTTCGGCCGGGTCGGTCAGGACCTGGACCGACTTGTCCTCGTCGACGATCACGTCCTCGGCGCCCGCGTCGATTGCCGCTGACATGATGGCGTCCTCGTCGCTGCCCGGCGGATACGAAAGCAGGCCGACGTGGTTGAACAGGTAGCCGACCGAGCCGTCGGCGCCGAGATTTCCACCGTACTTGGAAAAAGCGTGCCGCACATCGGCGACCGTACGGTTGCGATTATCGGTCATGCAATCGACCATGACGGCGGTGCCACCCGGCCCGTAGCCTTCGTAGCGGATCTCCTGGTAATCGGAACCCTCGAGCTCGCCACTGCCGCGCTTGACCGCGCGGTCGATGTTGTCTTTCGGCACGCTTTGCGCCTTCGCCTTGTCAACCGCAAGCCGCAAGCGGGGATTGGATGCAACGTCGCTGCCGCCCATGCGCGCGGCGATGGTGATTTCACGGATCAAGCGGGTGAAGAGCTTGCCCCGCTTCTTGTCCTGTGCGCCCTTCCGGTGCTGAATGTTCGCCCATTTGCTGTGTCCGGCCATATTCCCCCGTACGTTACCGTTGTTACGCTATAAGCCCGCGCGGCGGGCGTATGATAACGGTATTCGGTTTTCCGCACACCCTCGAAACTTCGACAAATGGCAACGACAGAGCAGCAAAATCGGCGTTTGAGCAGCGATCACGACGACATCGTCGCCGTAGCGCGACAGTGGCTCAGCTCGCTGCCCGGCCGCGACGAGTTGCCGCAACTGGCAGAAGGCCGCGAGCTTGCCGGGGTGCTCGAGCAACTGGGGCTTTCGCGATCGCTGCTGGCCGCTGCGGAAATCTATCCGCTCCTCAGGGACGGCGTGGTCGGCGTCGAGGATCTGGAGTCGACGCCGCTCGCGGACCTCAAGGACATCATCGCCGGCCTCGAACAGCTTGGCCGCGTAACGCTGCCGCCGGATTGGCGGCCGGGAGAAGCACTGGCGCTCAGCCAGTCGGAGGGTCTCCGCAGGATGCTGCTCGCGATGGTATCGGACGTTCGGCTGGTGCTCGTTCGCATCGCGGAACAGTTGTACCGGCTGCGCGCCGCGACGAAATTTTCCCGCGAGCAGCAGCGAGCGATCGCTATCGAGGCCCGGGAAATCTACGCGCCGCTCGCGAACCGGCTTGGCGTGTGGCAACTGAAATGGGAGCTGGAAGACCTTGCGTTTCGCTACCTTGAACCGGAGACCTACACACGCCTCAGCCGAGAGCTGAACGAAAAACGCGCCGAACGCGAGGCCGCGATCGAAAACGTGCGCCGGATTTTCGCCGCAGAGCTGGCAGCCAACGAACTGAACGCGGTAGTAACCGCGCGCCCTAAGCACATCTACAGTATCTGGCGAAAGATGAAGCGCAAGGACAGCGGGCTCGAGCACATCTTCGACATCCGCGCCGTGCGGGTGCTGGTCGACAGTGTCAGCGACTGCTATGCCGCGCTCGGCGTCGTACATAACCGTTGGTCGTATCTCCGCGGTGAGTTCGACGACTACATCGCAAATCCAAAGGAAAATCGCTACCGCTCGCTCCACACTGCCGTCATCGGGCCGGGAAACCAGGTAGTCGAGGTGCAGATCCGGACACACGAGATGCACCGGGAGGCGGAACTCGGTATCGCCGCGCACTGGCGCTACAAGGAAGGCGTCGGACCGAAGGCAGCGTTCGACCAGAAGATCCAGTTCCTGCGGCAACTGCTGGAGCCGACGGAGCGCGATGGTGACCTGCTGGAACAGATTCGCGGCGATATTTTCGAGGACCGCGTGTATGCGTTGAGTCCCAAGGGCGACGTCGTCGAGATGCCCTCGGGCGCGACGCCGCTCGATTTCGCGTATCACGTGCACACGCAAGTCGGGCACCGCTGTCGTGGAGCGAAGGTCAACGGCCGGATCGTGCCGCTGACATATCGCGTGCAGAACGGCGACAAGATCGAAATCATCACGGGCAAGGAAGCGCAGCCCAGTCGCGACTGGTTGAGTCCCCAAGGCGGATACCTGGCTGCGTCGCGCAGCCGGGCGAAGGTCAGGAACTGGTTTCGCCAGCAGGACAAGGACCAGAACCGCAGCCAGGGCCGCGAAATCGTGGACCGGGAGATGGCGCGATTAAGTGCCAGGGAACTTACGGCCGACAGGATTGCAACCGAGCTCAAACTGCCGAACGCCGAGGCACTGTATATAGCGCTCGGAGCGGGCGATGTCACTTCGACGGCCGTTGCGAACGCAGTCCAGCGCCTGCGCAAGGAAGAACCCCAGGCACCCCTACCGGCAAAGCGCAGACCGCGGCGCAAGGGCTCGGGCAACGAGCAGGTCGAGATCCGCGGCGTCGGCGACCTGCTGTGCACCCTCGCGCGCTGCTGCCGTCCCGTACCGCCGGAGCGCATCGTCGGATACATCACCAAGGGCCGCGGCGTCGGTATCCATCGCAGCAGCTGCAAGAACTTTCGCAGTCTCTACGGCCGGCATCCGGAACGCGTCATAGAAGTCGACTGGCTGGACCCGGCAGACGAGAATTACGCCGTCGAACTGGTCCTGCAGGCGTACGACCGCCAGGGATTGCTGCGCGACGTGAGCGGCGTGCTGGCCGACCAGAAGGTGAGCATCGACAGCATCCAGACCAGCACCGACAAGCAACGCATGCAAGCGAGCATGGAGCTCAGGATCTACGTACCGGGCCTGGCCGCTCTGAGCAGCATCATCGGCAAACTGGAGCAACTGCCGAACGTCACTTCCGTGCGACGAAAGAGCTGACTACTTGTCGACAAAAGGGGACAGATTTATTTTCCCCACGACAAAAGGACAAAAGGGGACAGATTTATTTTCCCCCTGCTCTCCTCGCTGGCACACTTGACAGTGCTGGGAAAATAAATCTGTCCCCTTTTATCGGAAAATAAATCTGTCCCCTTTTGTCCTCCGTATTCGGTCAAAGCACGCAGGAATTCCTGTTTACCACGTCGCTCGTATCTAAAACCATTGTCGATCTGGAACTTGATCGGGTGACAAGGATGCCCCGTAAGCCCCGTATCGCAGTCGCACACTTCCCGCACCACATCGTGCAGCGCGGCCATAACCGTAAGGCAGTATTCATTACGGACAGCGATCGCCTGACATATCTGGACACGCTCCGGGAATTCAGGGAGAAGCTCCAGATCCGGGTATACGGCTATTGCCTGATGACCAACCATGTTCACCTGATAGTAAATCCGGGCAATGACGCCGCGAATCTCAGTTTGCTGATGAAACAGCTGGCCGGCCGACATACGAGGCGCATCAATCGACTGAAGCGTCGCACCGGGACCTGTTGGGAGGGTCGCTTTAAGTGCAGCCCAATCGAATCGGATCGGTATCTGCTCGCCTGCATTCGTTACGTTGATCTTAATCCGGTTCGAGCGAAAATCGTCGAAAGACCGGAATACTATCGGTGGTCAAGCTACCGGGCCCGTGCCGGCTTTACCGATTGCGATTGGCTGGACGCCGATCCATGTCTTGCGGCGCTTGCTGACAACCACCGACAGCGACAAATATGTTATCGGCAGTTTGTTGAGCGTGGCATTCGAGAACAAGAGCTGCAATTCATCCGTGAAGCGGTTCAGCGCAACCAACTGACCGGATCAGAAGGCTTCGTGACCGAGGTGGAGCAGCTCACGGGCGATCGGATCCTGCATCGATCCCGCGGGCGGCCGAGCGCACGAGGAGCCGTTTGAGAAAATAAATCTGTCCCCTTTTACTTGTTGACGTTGTTGAGGGCGCGGTTGTCGACGGCGAGTGCCGCCTCGTGCAAGGCTTCGGCAAGCGTTGGGTGTGCGTGGATGGTGCGCTGGATGTCCTCCGTGCTGGCCGAAAACTCCATGGCCAGCACCGCCTCGGCGATCAACTCGCCGGCCATCGGCCCGAGCACGTGCACGCCGAGAATCTCGTCGTCGTCCCGGGCGGAGACAATCTTGACCATGCCCGCGGTCTGTTCCATGCCCTTGGCGCGGCCGCTCGCGGCGAACGGAAAGGAACCGGTCTTGTATTCACGTCCGCTCGCTTCAACTTCCTGTTCGGTCTTCCCGACCCAGGCGATCTCCGGCGCGGTGTAGATGACCGAAGGGATCACGTCGTAGTTCATCTCGGCGACCTCGCCTGCGATCAGGTCCGCCGCCATCACGCCCTCTTCCGAACCCTTGTGCGCGAGCATCGGGCCGCGCACGCAATCACCGATCGCGAACACACCCTTGACGCGCGTGCGGCACTCCTGGTCAACGGCGATAAAGCCGCGCTCATCGAGCTGGATACCGCAATCCTTGCCAAGGAGGCCGTCCGTGTAGGGTTTGCGGCCGACGGCGACCACCAGCTTCTCGACCTCGATGGACTGCTTTCCGGAGGAGTCTTCGTAGTCGACCTTGACGCCTTTGTCCGAGGCCTCGGCGGCCGTCACTTTTGCACCCAAATGAATTTCGAGGCCCTGGCGCTTGAACTGCTTTGCGGCTTCGCTCGCGATGTCGCGATCCACCGCCGCCAGGAACTGGTCCATCGCTTCGAGAACGACCACCTCGGAGCCGAGTCGGCTCCAGACACTGCCTAATTCCAGCCCGATCACGCCCGCACCGACGACACCGAGTGTCTGCGGTACCTTCTCGAACTCGAGCGCTCCCCACGAGTCGACGATGCGATCGCCGTCGAAAGGCGCGACCTTCAACTCGACGGGCGCCGAACCGGTCGCGAGGATAACGTAACGCGCCTCCAGTACTTCCGGCTCGCCGGATTTGGGGGTGAACTCGACCTTGCGGTCGGCGAGCAGCTTGCCGTGACCCACCAGCCCTTCGACCTTGTTCGCCTTGAAGAGCCCTGCAATTCCGCCGGTGAGCTGGCGTACGATGCCCTGCTTTCGCTTCTGCATCGCTGCCAGGTCGACTTCCAGGCCCGGGACCTTGATACCGTGCTTGCCGAATTCATGGTGGGCCCGGTGCACGAGTTCGGAAGATTCCAGCAGCGCTTTCGAAGGAATGCAGCCTGCGTTCAGGCATGTACCGCCAAACGCACTTTTCCCGTCGCGATTCTCCCATTCGTCGATGCACGCCACGTTCATGCCGTGCTGACTCGCCCGGATCGCAGCGATGTAACCGGCCGGGCCCGCGCCTATGACGATGACATCGAAACTCCTAGCCATTCCCGTTTCTCACGTTCATTGTTTTCCTTCGCAGGTGGGGGTATGAGCGCGCGTGTCAGAACTGGAGCAGCATCCTGCCGGGGTCTTCCAGCGAGTTCTTGATGCTGACCAGGAACTGCACCGCTTCGCGACCGTCGATGATGCGATGGTCGTATGTCAGCGCGACGTACATCATCGAACGCGCTGCGATCTCGCCGTCGACCACCACCGGACGTTCCTGGATTGCGTGCATTCCGAGGATGGCGCTTTGCGGCGGATTCAGGATCGGCGTCGACAGCAGTGAGCCGAAGATGCCGCCATTCGTAATCGTGAAAGTGCCGCCGGTGAGGTCGTCCATCGTCATGCTGCCGTCGCGCGCCTTTTTGCCGAGCCTTTCGATGTCGCTCTCGATCTCGGCGAAGCTCAGCTGGTCGACGTCTCTCAGGACCGGCACCATCAGCCCGCGCTCGGAGGACACGGCGATGCCAATATCGAAATAGT
>DATGQI010000246.1:0-2834 GCA_035304285.1 Woeseiaceae bacterium | reverse complement strand
GCCCACGTTTACATGCGGCTTCGTTCTCTCAAATTTTCCTTTCGACATAACTCCGTTCCTGGTGCTACGGGACAGTTTTCAATCTGCCCCCGGTTTGCTGTCCGGTGGTAAGGACAGATTTAATTAAATCTGTCCCCTTTTGCTCTTTTGCTAGCTGGCCTTCTTCATCACGCTTTCAGCGACGTTGTTTGGAACTTCGCTGTACTTTTCGAATTCCATCGAATAGGTAGCACGGCCCTGGCTCATCGACCGGAGGTCCGTGGCGTATCCGAACATTTCCGCGAGCGGCACTTCCGCACGGATGATCTTTCCTGCAGGTGCCTCGTCCATGCCCTGCGGCAGCCCGCGCCTGCGGTTCAGGTCGCCCATCACGTCGCCGAAATAGTCCTCGGGAGTGACTACTTCCACCTTCATGATCGGCTCCAACAGTACCGGGCTCGCCTTCTGCGCACCGTCGCGGAACGCCATCGAGCCGGCGATCTTGAACGCCATTTCGCTGGAGTCGACGTCATGGTAGGAACCGTCATAGATGGTCACCTTCGCGTCTACGACCGGGTAGCCGGCGATCACGCCGTTTTCCATCTGCTCACGAACGCCCTTGTCGACTGCGCCGATGTACTCTTTCGGTACCACGCCGCCGACGATCGCATTGACGAATTCGTAACCTGCACCGGCCTCCTGGGGCTCGATGCGCAGGAACACGTGGCCATACTGGCCGCGGCCGCCCGACTGCCGGACGAATTTGCCTTCCTGCTCCACCGTTTTGCGAATCGTTTCCCGGTAGGCAACCTGCGGCTTGCCGACGTTCGCCTCGACCTTGAACTCCCGCTTCATGCGGTCGACGATGATGTCGAGGTGCAGCTCGCCCATACCGGAAATGATCGTCTGGCCGGACTCCTCATCCGTATGCACGCGGAACGACGGGTCCTCTTTCGCGAGCTTCTGCAGCGCGATACCCATCTTCTCCTGGTCGACCTTCGTCTTCGGCTCGACTGCAACCGCAATCACCGGCTCCGGAAACTCCATCTTCTCCAGGGTGATCACGCTCTTTGGATCGGTGAGCGTGTCGCCGGTGGTGACATCCTTGAGACCAACAGCCGCGGCGATATCGCCCGCACGAACTTCCTTGATTTCCCTCCGGTCGTTCGAATGCATCTGCAGCAAACGGCCGATGCGCTCGCGCTTGCTCTTGATCGAGTTGTAAATCGTATCGCCCGAATTCAGGACGCCGGAGTACACCCGGAAGAACGTGAGATTGCCGACGAACGGGTCGGTGGCGATCTTGAAAGCAAGTGCCGAGAATGGCTCGTTGTCATCTGCGTGGCGAAAGCCTTCAGATTCGTCATCGAGCAATCCTTTTATCGGTGGCACGTCGGCAGGCGACGGCATGTATCGCACAACGCCATCGAGCATTGCCTGCACGCCCTTGTTCTTGAAGGCGGAGCCGCACATCGCCACGACGATTTCGCCCGCGAGCGTGCGCAGGCGCAGTCCTTTACGGATCTCTTCCTCGTCGAGCTCGCCGTCGCCCAGGAACTTGTCGAGAAGCTCTTCGTCCGCTTCTGCAGCTGCCTCGACCATTTTCTCGCGCCAGCTGGCAGCTTCTGCCTGCATGTGCTCGGGGATGTCGCGAAGCTCGAAATTCATGCCCATGGTGGCGTCGTCCCAGTAGACCGCCTTCATGGTGACCAGGTCCACGACGCCCTCGAAGTTCTCTTCAGCACCGATTGGCAATTGCACCGGCACGGGGTTTGCGCCCAGCCGATCCCTGACCTGCTGGACGACACGCAGGAAGTTGGCGCCGGCACGGTCCATCTTGTTGACGAAGATGAGACGCGGGACCTTGTACTTGTTGCCCTGGCGCCAGACAGTCTCGGTCTGCGGCTCCACGCCGCCGACGGAACAGAGAACCGTCACCGCGCCGTCGAGCACGCGCAGGCTGCGCTCCACTTCAATCGTGAAGTCAACGTGTCCCGGAGTGTCGATGATGTTGATCCGGTGCTCTTCGAACTGCTTGTCCATGCCCTGCCAGAAACAGGTGGTGGCAGCGGACGTGATCGTGATGCCACGCTCCTGCTCCTGCTCCATCCAGTCCATGACGGCCGCGCCCTCGTGCACCTCGCCCATCTTGTGCGATACGCCGGTGTAAAACAGAACGCGCTCGGTGGTCGTTGTCTTGCCGGCATCGATGTGAGCCATGATGCCGATATTGCGATAGCGTTCGATGGGTGTCGTGCGTGCCACTAAAATATTCCTTACGTGATTCGGGTGCGGAAGTGCTACCAGCGGTAGTGCGAGAAAGCCTTGTTGGCTTCTGCCATGCGGTGCGTGTCTTCCTTCTTCTTTACGGCCGTGCCGCGATTATCGGCAGCGTCCATCAATTCGTGCGCCAGCCGGAACGCCATGGATTTCTCGCTCCGGTTACGCGCGGCGTCGATCAGCCAGCGCATTGCCAGCGTCTGCCGCCGTGCCGGCCTGACCTCGACCGGTACCTGGTAGGTTGCGCCGCCGACGCGCCGGGATTTGACCTCGACGACCGGCTTTACGTTCTCCAGCGCCTGCTCCAGCAGTTCCAGCGCCTTCTCGTCGCTGTGCGTCTGCCGCTCCGAAATACGGTCGAGCGCGCCATAGATGATGCGCTCGGCGACAGACTTCTTGCCGTCGTTCATGATCATGTTCATGAACTTCGCCAGCAGGTCGCTCGAGAATTTCGGGTCCGGCAGGATCGTGCGTTTTGGAGCCTGGCTTCTTCGTGACATCGTTTGTCTCTTGTGGTCCCCGCCGCGGGATCAATTCAGGCGGCCGGGATGCAGCGGTTGAGTCGGAGTACTGTT
>DATGQI010000245.1:0-3197 GCA_035304285.1 Woeseiaceae bacterium | reverse complement strand
GCCATCGAACGGGTGGCACCGCTCGCTCGCATTCTCGCTCCGTCGCCGGACAAGGGCTGGGTACACTGCGGCCCCGCCGGTGCGGGTCATTTCGCGAAAATGGTGCATAACGGGATCGAGTACGGCCTCATGCAGGCCTATGCCGAAGGTTTTTCGCTGCTGGCCGCGCGCCAACACGACCTCGAGCTACCGCTCGAGGAGATCGCCGAAGCGTGGTGTCACGGCACTGTCATTCGCTCCTGGCTGCTGGAACTGACGGCGGGTGTACTGAAAGACGGGGAGTCGCTCGCCAGCATTGCACCCGAGGTTGCCGATTCCGGTGAAGGCCGGTGGACCGCACAGGAGGCGATCGACCTGGGTGTACCCGCCCCCGTCATCAACGCCGCACTCATGGCGCGCTTTTCCTCGCAAGGCAGCGGCGATTTTGGCGCGCGCCTGCTGGCGATGCTGCGCAATGCCTTCGGGGGACATGCGATACCACGAGGGTAACCGTAGGAGCCCGGATCAGCGAAGATCGACGTTGGTAAAGACAACCGCCTTACCACGCTGCACGTGGCTGGCCGCTATGCTCTCGTCCCCCCTCCGCAGACGTTCAAGGACCTCGCGTCGTCCTGCCCCGATGACAAACCAGGCAATCACGCGCGCGCTATTGAGCACCGGCAGGGTCAGCGTCAGTCGACGATGGCCTTCGTAGACCCGGCTCACACCGACCCAGTGCCGCCGATCCTGAAGCAGGACATCATCGGCAAAGAGCGACGCGGTGTGCCCATCCTCTCCTATGCCGAGATGCACAACGTCCAGTTGCGGCGGCACCCCCGCCCACTGGATGAGTGTCGCGGAGTACCGTCCGACCGCGAGTTCGGCATCTTCTTCCACCGGCATCGGATGCCGATTCTGCTTCGGAATCCGCTCCGCAAGCGAACCCTCGAGGAAATGGGACCAGTTGCGCGCGTCGTCATCGAGAGGCACTACGCGTTCATCCACCTGCAAAACGTGCACGCGATCCCACTCCACGCTTTCGTCGGCCAGTCGCTCGAACATGCCCCAGGGTGAACGACCTCCGCTCACCGCAAATGTTGCGAGCCCGCGTTCCTTCACTGCCTGCCGCAGGCACTCTGCGATAAATGCCGCGGCAGCCTGCTCGGCACCCGCGCTATCTCCACTTATGCGCCAGTCCACGCGCGCGCCCGGCCTAACAGCCGGCTCCGGGGTTGTGCCACCCTCCGATCGCCGCCGTCAGTGCATCGGCCTGCACCGGACCCCATCCGCCTGCCGCATAGGATCGAGGCGGGTTCCCGCGGCCATCCACGCGGTGTATTACAGGATCGACGATTCGCCAGGCCTCCTCGATGGAGTCCTGGCGCGCGAACAACGTGGGGTCGCCGCGCAAGGCATCGCCAATCAGGCGCTCGTATGCTCCCATCTTGCCTGCCTCCTCGTCGCACATCAGCAGCTCGCTCGCGCGGCCGCTCATTGCTTCGCCGGGTTCCTTCGTGTTCACACCGAGACCGATCGCCACCCTCTCCGGTCCAAGCCGAAAGCGGACGTAGTTCGGTGTCTTGCTTTTCGTGCTGAACAACCTGTGCGCCGGCGGATGAAACCGGACCATAACCTCGGTAGCGGTCGCAGCCATACTCTTCCCGGCACGAATGAAGAAAGGCACTCCTGCCCAGCGTGCGGAATCGATGTCCAGGCGCAGGGCCACGTATGTCTCGACCGAAGAGTCAGCAGCGACATCCTTTTCGCCTTCACGGTAACCCTCGTACTGCCCTCGTACCACGCTCGCATCCTTCAGGGTACGCACGGCCTGTAGCACCTTGACCTTCTCGTCGCGGAGGGAATCGCTGGCGTAGCGAACCGGCGGTTCCATCGCCAGCATGCTCACCACCTGCAGGAGGTGGTTCTGCACTACGTCGCGCATCGCGCCAAGTTCCTCGTACAGCTTGCCGCGGCCTTCGATACCGAACGACTCTGCCATGGTGAACTGCACGCTGGACACGTGCACCCGGTTCCACAGGGGTTCGAGAAAACTGTTGGCGAAACGGAAATACAGCAGGTTCTGCACCGGCTCCTTGCCGAGGTAATGATCGATGCGGAAAATACTCGACTCGTCAAAAGAGCTGGCGAGTGTACTGTTGAGTTCGCGAGCAGATTCGAGATCACGGCCCAGCGGCTTTTCGACGACGACACGTGCGCCGCGGCTGCAACCCGATTCGTCGAGACTGCCGATTACGTCGCCAAAAAGGCTGGGCGGGATGGCGAGGTAATGCAACGGAGTCTGCGCATCGTTAAGCGCCTCGCGCAGGCGCTGGAACGTGTCTGCTTCGCGATAGTCGCCGGCGACGTAACGCAGGCTTTCCGCCAGTTCCATCCCGGTCGACCTGCTTTGTTCATCGCCGTGTTCGCGGAGGCTTTCGCAGATGCGCTCCCGCAACCGTTCCAATGTCCATCCTTCCCGGGCTACACCAATGAAGGGCATGTCGAGCCGGCCGCGCCGCTTCAGGTTCGCAAGCGCGGGGATAATTTTCTTGTAGGCAAGATCGCCGGTGATGCCGAAGATCACCACGGCGTCGGATTCAGGTTTCTCCACGCGTGGATCTCGTTGCGGGCCCAGGGAGCCCCTCAAGCCCGACTTTCTCCCTTTTGACTGCCGCCTTCAAGCGCCGGCGAGAATAAGTCGCTCGACGCGCAGCAGGTCCGCTTCTGTATCGACGCCTGGTCCCGGGCGATTGTCCGGCCTCCCGACCCGGATCCGGATCCCCATCTCAATGGCACGAAGCTGCTCGAGTTGCTCGATCTGTTCGAGTTGGGAAGCGGCGGCAGCAACGATCCGCTGCAGTGTCGCCACACGATACGCATAGATCCCATGATGATGCAGCGCAGTCTTGATGGCCAGGTCGCGCATGGAAGGGCTTCTCGGATGCGGTATCGCGGCGCGGCTGAAGTAGAGGGCATCGCAGTTTCCATCAACGATCACCTTGACGACGTTGGGGTCATCGAAGTCCTCCGGCGAGGCGATCGGCGAGGCCAGTGTCGCCATAGCGACATCGGATGACTGCAGCAGTGTCGCGCACTGGTTGATCAAAGCGGGCGGCATCATCGGCTCGTCGCCCTGCAGGTTCACAACCACCAGGTCCTCGGACCAGCGGCGCACTCGAGCCACCTCGGCCAGCCTCTCCGTGCCGGATCGGTGTCCG
>DATGQI010000244.1:0-17651 GCA_035304285.1 Woeseiaceae bacterium | reverse complement strand
ATTCCGCTGTCGCAAACTGTCTGGTAACTGGTCAACCTATTTCGGAGTAATCCGTGTCGCAGAATCTGTCGGACAATTATCGCAAGGCTTATGGCAACCGGCTCGGATTCGGCGAACGACCCGCGCTGATTCTTGTGGATTTCGTGCAGGCTTACTTTGATCCGGACTGCGAGCTTTATGCCAACGTAGAGGCTCAGCTGGAGTCGGCACTTCGTATCCGTGACGCAGCACGCAGCGCCCGTATACCGGTCATCTATACACGCGTGGCGTACCAGCAAGGAGGTATGGACGGTGGCTTGTTTTTCAAAAAGGTGCTGCCGCTAAAGCATTTCGTTGCAGGCGGTGAGCTGGGGAACTGGGCGAAGGGCATTGATCCGATCGACGGCGAACTGGTTATCGTAAAGCAGTATCCCAGCGCCTTCTTTGGTACGTCCCTGTCTTCGGCATTAACAACAATGGGTACAGACACCCTTGTAATCACCGGGCTGACCACCAGCGGCTGTGTTCGCGCAACCTGCGTTGATGCAATCTCACTGGGTTTTATCCCAATCGTGGTAGCCGATGCCTGTGGCGACCGGCACGAATCGCCACACACAGCAAACCTGTTCGACATGAACGCAAAGTATGGCGACGTTGTCGATGAACAGGAGGTAGTGAGCTACCTGTCAGGCCTGCACCCGTCTCGCAAGCTCGGCAACCTACAGTAATTGGCGAAGATCGCATGAAGCTGCAGTCCACCCGGCACGTTAGCATTGTAGAAGTCGGGCCTCGTGATGGCCTGCAGAGCGAGCCTGAAATACTCTCGCTCGAAACAAAGGTGGAGTTCATATCACGTGCTGTCGATGCGGGCCTGCGCCGTCTCGAGGTAGCGAGCTTCGTTCACCCGAAAAAGGTGCCACAGATGGCGGACGCCGAGGATCTCGTGGCCAGGATTCCGATGCGGGATGACGTATCGTATATCGGTCTGATAATGAACGAACGGGGCCTCGACCGCGCTCTCGCCACTGGTATCAACGAGATAGGAATGGTCATCGTCGCAAGCGATACCTATAACCGCCGCAATCAGGGCGTAACTACTGAAACATCGATCGAGGCGTGGGCTCGCATAGCGAAGCGGGCGAAGGCTAACGGGCTGCGCGCCAATGTGATGATTTCCTCCGCGTTCGGCTGTCCGTATGAGGGCGAGGTTCCCGTTGAGCGTATCCTGCGCCTGGCTCGCCGCGTAACGGAGGCAGAGCCTGCCGAGCTCGGCATTGCAGACAGCATAGGTGTGGCAGTACCGGTACAGGTCAGCGAGCTGTTGGGCATGCTTCGAACAGAATTCGGAAAGCTGCCGCTTCGATGCCACTTTCACAATACACGAAACACCGGGCTCGCCAATGCACAGGCAGCCATAGAAGCCGGCGTCGAATCCCTTGATGCGAGTATCGGAGGGATCGGGGGCTGTCCTTTTGCCCCCGCCGCTACCGGTAACATACCCACAGATGACCTGCTGTACATGCTGCACCGCTCCGGGATCCAAACGGGAGTGTCACTGGAGAAGGTCATAGCCACGAGCGACTGGCTGGCCGCTGCGCTCGGCCGGGTCGTGCCTGCGATGTTGCCCAAAGCGGGGGTTTTTCCCCGTCCCGCAGCATAGTCCGCGCGGCGGCGAAATGCGTTGCCGCGCCGCTTGCGTGGCCGGAGCCGGATCCATCGGTTAGCATGCTGGCATGCAGCATGTCCTGTACTCGACCCGGTTTATTGTCGCCCTGCTTGTCGTGGCATTTCTGCAGCTCTCCTGCTCCGGCGAACTCGCCGGGGAAAGGCCTTATGTCCTCGCGACCGCGACGGTAGGCGGAACCTATTACCCGGTAGGTGTTGCACTTGCGACCATCAGCAAGTCGAAGCTGTACCCGGAACACGGCATCTCGCTGGCGGCGATCAGTTCGGCGGGGTCGCTGGAGAACATCAAGCTGCTACGGGATAACCAGGCCCAGTTCGCCCTGCTGCAGGGTGTCTTCGCGGCCTGGGCCTGGAACGGGGAGGGCCCGGTGCGGGAACCACAGACTTGGCTTCGCAGCGTCAGCGGCATGTGGCACAACGTCGAACATTTCGCGCTGCTCTCGGACCTGGCGCGGAACGGCACGCTGTCGGACCTCGGGTTGCTTGACGGGCAACGTTTCGTGCTGGGGGAGCGCAACTCCGGTGCAGAGCATACCGGCGCCTACATCCTCGACAGCCTTGGCATCGACTACCGGCGCAGGATGAATCTCTCTTACATGGGATACGGCGCGACCGCCGACGCGATACAGGACGGCAACATCGTCGGCATGAACATTCCCGCAGGAGTACCGGTGAGCGCCATAACCCGGGCCTGGGCCGTGCTGGGAAGCCGGATGGTCGTGCTCGATGTCAGCGATGATGAATTGGCGCAGGTCAACGCTCGCTACCCGCTGTGGGATTACTACGAGATCGCGGCCGGTACCTATCCCAACCAGCGCTCGCCAATTCGCTCCGTATCGCACCCGAACGTTCTCGCAGTACGGGAGGACGTGCCGGAAGAGACGGTGTACCAGATAACCAGGAGCATGTGGGAAAACCTCTCCACCCTGCAGGAAATCCATCGCTCGACCAACGAAATGAAGCTCGAACTCGCGCTGAAGGGGCTGGGCGCGCCGCTGCATCCGGGAGCAGCGCGCTTTTATCGGGAACGCGGACTCACGATACCGCCGCACCTGTCGCCCCCATGAACGGAAGGCTCCTGCGCTGGGCCGCCTTCCTGTTCGGCATCTTCCATATCTACACCAATGTCTTTGCTTCGCTGTCGGAGCTCTGGTTCTCCGCCATCCACTTCGGCGGATTCGGCGCGTTGTGCGCGCTGTCGTTTCACGATCCCGACCGGTATGCGCCGGGAAAGTTACCCTCGAACGCGCTTCGCCTGCTGCTGGCGATACTGTCGGTGGCAAGCGCCGCGTACCTGGTACTGTTCGAGAACGCGCTGTATGCGCGCGAAACCGAATTCATCTGGTCCGATTACCTGTTTTCGGGACTCGCCGTACTGCTGGCAGTCGAGTTCACCAGGCGCACCAGCGGCTGGTTCATGCCCGCGCTGATCGTCGTCAGTCTCTCCTACATGCTGTTCCTGGGCCGTTACGTGACTGGAGTCTTCGCGTTTCCAGGACTGAGCCTGGAGACGGTCCTCTACCGCAGCTATTTCAGCAGCACCGGCATGTTCGGTTTTGTCGCCCACATATCGGCAACGTACGTATTCATGTTCATCCTGTTCGGGTCCTTTCTCCTGAAATCCGGTGCGGGTGAGTTCATCATCAAGCTGGCGCACAGCGTTGCCGGCCGGTTTACCGGTGGCTCAGGAATGGTGGCAGTCGTGTCGTCCGGGCTTATGGGATCTGTCACCGGCTCTGCTGTTGCGAATAGCGTATCCACCGGTGTCATCACCATCCCGATGATGAAGCGCTCAGGCTTCAGTCCCCGATTTTCCGCAGCGGTCGAGTCGGCAGCTTCCACGGGTGGCCAGCTGATGCCGCCGGTGATGGGGGCGGGCGCCTTCGTGATCGCAAGCTACACGCAGATCCCGTACACGCACATCATCGCGGTCTCCGTGTTACCGGCATTGCTCTACTTTCTCACCGTGGCGTTCTTCATACGCGGCGAGGCAAAGCGTACCGGCATTGCCGTTGACGATGTCGGACGTGGTGCCGGTATGGTCGCGGTTCTGCGGGAAGGCTGGCACTTTATGGGGCCTCTCGCTGTGCTGGTCGCCTTGCTTGTCGCAGGTTTCACGCCCGTTCGCTCCGTCTCATTCGCCATACTTGCCGTGATCGCGCTTTCCTGGCTGTCGAGCACGCCTATGACAGCGAGGCGGTGCTTCGATGCCGTCGTCGATGCCATGAGAACGATGGCGGCTACCGCGGTTTTGCTGGTTGCGGTGGGACTGGTGATAAACGTCGTCACGACCACGGGCCTCGGCAACGCGTTCTCGCTGATGATCGTCGAATGGGCAGATGGCAACCTGCTGATCACACTGGTGTTGATCGGCGTTGCATCGCTGATACTGGGGATGGGACTCCCTGTTACCGCATCATACGTCGTCCTCGCAACGCTCGCGGCGCCCATGCTGTTCGACCTTGTCAGTCGTGACGCGATGCATGCTGCGATGCAGGCAGCGGACCTTCCTGCAAGTGTCCGCGCGACGCTCGACCTCTTCGGTGGTGACGCGGCAGTGGCGCTGCGGGACATGCCGCTCGAGATGAAGCAGCTGATGAGACAGGAGCTTCTGGCGCCGGAACTGCTGTTGGGTATGCTCCTGAGCGCGCATCTCGTCATCTTCTGGCTCTCCCAGGACAGCAATGTCACTCCGCCCGTGTGCCTTGTGGCGTTCGCGGCTGCGGGGATAGCGGGCAGCCGCCCGATGGCGACGGGTTTCACCGCCTGGAAACTGGCGAAGGGTCTTTACCTGGTGCCACTGCTGTTTGTCTATGCGCCCCTGATCAGCGGCTCCTGGTCACAGCGCCTGGAAGTGTTCGTATGGGCAGTCCTGGGTCTTTACGCGCTGTGCGGGCTGCTGCAGTGGTATCTCGAACGGCCATTGAACATCGTTTCTGCGCTGCTGCTCATGCTGAGCGCCGTGCTATTGCTGTGGGTACCGTTCGATTTCTGGTTGCACGTTGCTGGCGCACTCCTGCTGGCCGGCATCATCTGGTGGCAGAGGCGCGCGCCGGGGGCGGTTACTGGTGGAGAACCTGCGCCGCCTTAACCCGGATTTAGCCATCCTGCCGGTCAGACCTGGGTCTGATCTGCTCGGCAACTGTACGGCACGCTGCCGAGCAGGCTTGGCTTTCTGACGCATATGTGTTGTAAAGGAAGCGCCAACTACTGCCGGTGCTTACATGAAGAACCGATTTCACTTTCATCGATTCGATCAGCTCCCGCCGTACGTGTTTGCCGAAGTGACCGGACTGATGCTGGAGGCGCGGCGCACGGGAGAAGACGTTATCGATCTCGGCATGGGCAATCCGGACCTGCCGACGCCGGGCCACATCGTCGAGAAGATCTGCGACGTGGCACGCAATCCTCGTACCCATCGATATTCGAGTTCGCGAGGGATCCCGCATCTCCGCGCTGCGATCTGCGAGTGGTACGCACGCCGCCACGACGTCGCACTCGACGCGGATCGCGAAGCTATCGCCCTCATCGGGTCGAAGGAAGGCCTGGCGCACTTCGTGTTGATGACGGTCGGCCCCGGCGACGTCGTCCTGTGCCAGGATCCGGGCTATCCCATACATCAATATTCCGTGGCGATCGCCGGGGGCACGCTGAAGACGCTGCCGGTGTGCGACGAGAAGGCTTTCCTCGCGTCGCTGGAGCAGGCTGTTCCCGCGCTTCGGCCGAAGCTTTTGATCTTGTCGTACCCGCACAACCCGACCACGCAGGTCGCGTCGCCGGAATTCTTCGAACGTGTCGTGGAACTGGCTCTCCGGTACGAGGTCATGATCCTTCATGATTTCGCCTATGCGGAAATGGCTTTCGACGGCTACCAGCCGCCAAGCCTGCTGCAGGTCGCCGGGGCGAACGAGGTGGCGATAGAGTTCACGTCCCTGTCGAAAAGCCATTCGATGGCGGGATGGCGCGTGGGCTTCGCTTGCGGTAATGCGGCGATGATCCAGGCGCTGGCGCGGATGAAAAGCTACCTGGATTACGGCATCCCTACGCCGATACAGGTAGGCGCGATCGAGGCGCTGCGAGGTCCGCAGGATTGCGTGGGGGAGCACGTCGCCAGCTACGAGCGGCGGCGGGACCGGCTTGTCGACGGCCTGTCGAGCGCCGGCCCCGGGCAGTGGCTGATAACCAAGCCCAGGGCGACGATGTTCGTCTGGGCAAGGATCCCGGACCGCTACACATCTCTCGGCTCGCTTCAGTTTTCAAAGCGGCTGTTGAAGGAAGCGAACGTCGCCGTATCACCCGGTATCGGGTTCGGCAAGTCCGGCGAAGGATATGTGCGCTTCTCCCTGGTCGAGAACGAACATCGCATCCGCCAGGCTGTGCGCAGCATTCGCCGCATGCTTGCCCGCGACGCTGCGGTGCCCGCCGGATCCGCGGCTCCCGGCGTCCGCAGTTCGTTCTGATTTGACCGTTAGCGGCGTCTCCAAACCTGCTGTTTCGCCGTCGCTCGGAGAGCGTCCCCGGCGAGATGTGTTGCTGTATGGCGGGGCGATACTCACGGGTGCTGCGCTGGTGTTCCAGATCCAGCCGGTTGCCGGCAAGCTGCTGTTGCCCTCGTTTGGCGGCGGTGCCTCCGTTTGGACCACCTGCATGTTCTTTTTCCAGGCGATGCTTCTCGCGGGCTATGGCTACGCACATGCACTGACCCGGCTCGGAAGTCCGCGTCAGCAGGCGGCGCTGCACGCGACCCTGCTCCTTCTTTCCATGCTGTTCCTGCCCGTGGCTGTTTCAGCCAGGCCAATAGATACATGGCTGCAGGATCCGGCTGCGCTGATCCTGCTCGAGTTGCTGCTTTCGATCGGTGCGCCATTCGCCATGCTGGCGAGCACTGCGCCGCTGATCCAGCGATGGGCGGCGATGACTAGCCCCCGGCACTCGCCTTATCGCCTGTACGCGTTGTCGAACTTCGGTGCGTTGCTGGCGCTGCTCAGCTATCCGCTGATGGTTGAGCCCGTTCTGAGCCTGCGGGCGCAGACGGTCGTGTGGACAGGAGCCTATCTCCTGTTCGCTGTGATCATGCTCGGTGCCTGCTGGCTCGTGTGGAAGCATCATGGTTCCGCCACCAACCGCGTTTTCGCGACAGGCGACAGGCACGGCAGGCAGCAAGTCCTGCTACCACTTCGTGTTCCCGTTCTGACCGTCCTGCTCGCGGCGTCCGGGGTCGTGATTCTTCTTGCGGTAACCAACGAAATTACGCAGAACATCGCTCCCGTTCCATTCCTCTGGATACTGCCACTGGTTACTTACCTGCTGAGCTACATCCTCTGCTTCAGCGGCGAGGGCTGGTACGATCGCGCTATATGGGGTTCTCTGTTTGTCGTGTCGGCAAGCAGCCTGATCATCCTGCATTTCTTCGGCACGTCTTTCCCGATCGTGCCGGTGATCGTCGCCTACATCCTCGTACAATTCTGCGCCTGCATGGTATGCCATGCCGAGCTGTACCGGCTAAGGCCCGAACCTTCGCGGCTCACCGCCTGGTACCTGCAGATCGCGCTGGGTGGCGCGCTCGGCGGCGCCTTTGTCTCGGTGATCGCGCCGCTGGCTTTCTCACGCTATTGGGAAGCGTTGATCGGCATCTACCTCATTTACGTTGTCTTCGGACTTGTCATCCTTCGTGAGAATCGCGGAGCGCCTGACGAGAAGACGTTACGCGCTGCATCCGCCATGGAGCTCAAGCTCGAGCGATGGGGGCTACACCTGTTTACGCTCGGCTGGGTCATCGGAATTTTCCTGCTGCCTGCCGTCGTTCTTTCGCTCGACAAGCTGCGAGTCGAATACGACGTCGCCAGCTCCAGGAACTTTTACGGCCTGCTGAACGTAAGGGACGTAGTCACCGA
Source organism: Woeseiaceae bacterium (assembly GCA_035304285.1). Lineage (GTDB taxonomy): Bacteria > Pseudomonadota > Gammaproteobacteria > Steroidobacterales > Woeseiaceae > IDS-8. Next base: position 10,092 of record DATGQI010000244.1, on the reverse strand, counting down.
TGGCGTGGCTCGGCGACTTCTCGTGGACGGAACGACAATTCACGGCTTCCAGTTGCTCGAGGAGGAGCGGCAGGACGTTCCCACCAGCTACTACGGAGCCAACACGGGCATCGCGATGCTCATGGAAAACATCAAACGGCCGTCAACCGGGTTGAACGTCGGCATCATCGGGCTCGGCACGGGCACACTCGCGGCCTACGGCATGCCCGGCGACAGGTTTCGCTTTTACGAGTTGAATCCGGCAGTGGTCGACGTGGCGAATACCCACTTCTCATTCCTGAGCCTGTCGCAGGCGGACATCGACATCGTCACGGGAGACGGGCGCATCGCGATGGAGCGCGAACTCGAGCATGAAGGAAGCCGGGAGTACGATGTGCTCGTCATCGATGCGTTTAACAGCGATGCGATACCGGTGCACCTGCTTACCCGGGAGGCGCTGGAACTGTACTGGTCACACCTGAAGCCCGATGGCGTTCTCGCTCTTCACCTGACAAACAACTACCTCGACTTGATCCCGGTTGCGAGTAACCTTGGTGCGAGCCTGGGCAAGGAAGTCCTGTTCGTGACGACGCCCCGCGACGTCGGCGTCACTTCGGCGGCAGACTGGGTATTGCTCGCAGAGAATCCTGCGGTCTTCGCACAGAGTACGGGCGAGCACGCCGGAAGCGAATTGACCGTGCCGGGACAGGAACGTCTCTGGACGGATGACTACAGTAATCTGCTGGGAGTTTTGAAGCGCCGTTAGCAGGCAACCCGGGCTGTGCCCGCTGGCACAGCCCGGTGACATATCCTGCTCGTCCTGGTTCGCCTACCGGAGGTCCGGGTCCCGGTCTACCGGATCGCGGGTAGTGGTATCCCGAGTAGTCGTCGTTGTAGTCCTGTTGGCGGCGGCCGTATCCCGGCGAACATGCCCCCGGTCCCGCGACAGGAACGACAATGCAATCATGCCTGCGCCAAGAAACAGGTGCAGCCAGTCATCGGCATTGTTGGGCGGCACGAAGTTCGCTTCCGAACTCTCGGGGACAATCAACCCGTAGAGCCACAGGAGAAGGTAGATAATACCGCCTACCAACAAAAACCTGCGAGCGCCTGGCGATGTTTTCGACATCGTGATACCAGCTACACCGAAGGCCAGGTGGACTATGTTGTGCAGCACCGAAACCTGGAAGATGCCGAGCAACATCGCTCGTGACTCGTGTCCGGCAAATTCCATCGTGCTGTAGTTCGTCGTGATCCCGGGAATGAAACCTAGAATACCCACGATCAAAAACACGACGCCGGCAATGAATGCTGCCTGCTGTACCGGTGTACGTGCCGTCTCTCGCGTGGTATCACGCGCTATCGTTCTGGCCATTTGTATCTCCTTACAAACGTAGTGCCCCAATCACCGGTAGATTCAGTATAACGAAAACGTTTAACGCGAATGCGCATCTTTGTGCTCAAACAAGCGTAACTTGCAAGGAACTTCCTGCTGGTGGCGGGCCATTTACTCGCATGCAATTCTTCAAGGGTTGCTTGTAAATCCTACAATAGCCGCGGCCTCAGGAAACGCCTGGGCTGCCTGGTTAAGAACGGGGACCGGGGGTGGCAGGCGCACAAAACCGGGTATGATCAAAGTACAACGCAGCACCTGCTGCGATAGCCTTGGATCGAGAGAGAATCGGATGTCCCGGAAAGCGCACCTTTGCATGCTGACGACGCGTTGCATCCGCTTATCGTTCCTGCGGGCTATCCTGGTGCTGACGATCGGCTTCGCTTCTGCGTGCGCGTACATGCCGAACCGAGATCCGCTGGCGATAACGGTTGCAGGAATAGAGTCTTTGCCAGGCGAGGGAATGGAGCTGCGGCTTGCGGTAAAGGTGCGCATCCAGAATCCGAACGACCTGCCGGTGGATTACAAGGGCGCTGCACTTACGCTCGACCTTAATGGCCGAAAACTCGCGAGTGGTGTCATGGGCGAGTCGGGTACCGTGCCGCGCTACGGCGAGGTCGTGATGGTGATACCTGTCACGATCTCGGCATTCGACATGGCGCGCCAGGTGCTTGGCGCAGCCAGCGCATCAGGCCAGGACGATGTGCACTATCGCGTCCGGGGCAAGCTCGAGGCAGGGTTGTTCGGCACGCGGCGCTTCAGCGACGAAGGAATGTTCCAGCTCGACCAGCCGGTTGAACCTGGTTCATGAACGCTCGCAGCCGCGTGACAGGGTCCTCATATTGCAGCGGTTGTAACCGGCACGCGGCGAAGGCGATCCGTCCTTGAGCCACCAGGATCGACTCAAATGGAACGAGAAGTATCGTGCCGGGGCGTACGCGGAACGTAACCACCCAACCGAACTGCTTGCCGACTGGGTGCCGCAGGTAAAGCACGGCCGCGCACTGGACGTGGCTTGCGGCGCAGGGAGAAACAGCCTGTTCCTGGCGGCTCGTGGTTTCGTGGTCGACGGAGTTGACATCTCGGGGGCCGGTCTGGAACGCGCGCAAAAGAGGGCCGAGGCACAGGGGGTAGAAGTGCACTGGATCGAGGCGGATCTGGAAGCCGACGCGGCTTCCGTGCTTCCCCCCGGGCCGTACGACCTGATCGTCATGGTGCGCTACGTCAATCCCTCGCTTTATCCACTGCTGCTGGAGAGGCTCGCCGGCAACGGTATATTCCTTTGCGAGGAGCACCTGGAGTCGGACGAAGACGTGATAGGCCCGAAGAACCCGTCATACCGGCTTGCGCGCAATGAGTTGCGCCGGTCGGTGACTGCCGTGGCCAAGCGAGACGACGAGGTGCTGTATCACCATGAGGGCAGGGTGACCGATCCCGACGGTCGCGACGCTGCTCTGGCACAGCTCGTACTGCGCAGGCACCCGAGCGGTGACTGAAGTGCCACCGCGTCGCCTCAAGACAATCGCGTACCTGATGGACGAGTCGATCAGGTTGCCTGGAGGCTATCGCATTGGTTGGGACGGGATCATCGGCCTGGTACCAGGGATTGGAGATGTCGCAGGGTTGGCAGTGTCCGCTTACATCATCGCCGAATCCGCCCGACTCGGTGCGTCGAAAAGCGTGCTGTTGCGGATGTCGGCGAACGCGGCGATAGACGCCATTCTCGGCGCCATTCCCGTACTTGGAGACCTGTTCGATTTCACCTTCAAGGCAAACCGGCGGAACCTGCACCTCCTGCAGTCGCAGCTGGACGTGCCGCAGCGAACGCGCCGCGTCAGCATCGGCTGGCTGGCCGTCGCCGGGGTCGTTGCTCTACTGGTACTGGTTGCGGTACTGGTGTTATTGAGCCGCCTGATCGCCTGGCTCTGGAACCTGGTCTCCTAGGAGTCTGCAGCACTTGTTCCAGTGTTATCATTCGCCCGAAGGCGGCTGGAATCTTCTTCCCATTCTACAGAGTTCGCGCCGATGCAAGAGCCTTCCTTGATGCCCGCAATCTTCTTTGGCCACGGGAACCCGATGAACGCGATCGAGGACAACGGATGGGCTCGAGCGTGGGCCGCTCTCGGCGCCGCGCTGCCAAGACCTAAAGCTATATTAAGTGTCTCTGCACATTGGTACCTGCCGATGACTGCGGTCACTGCCATGCCGCGGCCGAGGACGATCCATGATTTCGGAGGTTTTCCACGCCCGCTGTTCGAGGTGCAGTACCCGGCGCCGGGATCGCCGGAATTGGCGCAGCGGGTCTCCGAACTGCTCGCACCGACGCAGGTGGCAATGGACGATCATTGGGGGCTTGACCATGGTACGTGGTCGGTACTTGTGCATGCCTATCCCGAAGCAGACATCCCGGTCGTCCAGTTGAGCATCGACGATACCAGGAATGCGGACTGGCACTACACTGTCGCAAAGCGACTGGCGCCCTTGCGGGAGGAAGGGGTTCTCATCATGGGCAGCGGGAATCTGGTGCACAACCTGCACACCTATGCATGGGGTGAGCGTGCGGCCAAGCCGTACGAGTGGGCAGCTCGCTTCGAGGTCATGGCACGCGAGCACCTTGCACGCGGTGATTTCGAGCCCCTGGTCGCTTACGAAGCGCTCGGGCGCGACGCCATGCTGGCCGCGCCGACGCCGGATCACTACCTGCCGCTAATCTATGTGCTGGCCCAGTACCAGCAGGACGAGGTTGTGCACTTCCCGGTCGAAGGCTTTGATGGCGGCTCCATCTCGATGCTTTCAGTCCAGTTCGGCTGAACGCACGCACCGCCGCACCTTTTTACCCGCCCTCGTTGAGAATCAGTCCGCCGGGTGGGCGGGCGAGCGGGAACGCTGTGCGGGTACCTGACATACGGTACCCAATCCGGGTGCATCAAAGTATCATCCATCGGATCGTCTGTATGCGCTTACAGTTTCGCAACACGTGAGGTCGACTGGTGCCTGCTGAAGAATTCGATGCGATTGTCGTTGGCTCCGGAATTTCCGGAGGCTGGGCTGCCAAGGAACTCACCGAGAAGGGCCTGCGAGTCCTGCTGCTCGAACGCGGTAAAAACGTCGAGCACATCAAGGATTACGTGAATGCGCGAAAGGCGCCCTGGGAGTTCCCTCATCGCGGCGGCCGCACCCACGCAATGGAAGAGGCTTACCCGGTCCTCAGGCGGGACTATCCCCTCAACGAGAAGAACCTCGACTGGTGGGCGTCCGATGCGGACTCCCCGTACACGGAGGTAAAACGTTTCGACTGGTTCCGCGGCTACCAGGTCGGCGGGCGGTCATTGATGTGGGGGCGCCAGAGCTACCGGTGGAGCGAGTACGACTTCGAAGCGAACGCTCGCGACGGTCTGGCCGTTGACTGGCCGATCCGCTATGCGGACCTGGCGCCATGGTACGACCACGTCGAGCGGCATGCCGGGATTTCCGGCTCGCACGAACAGATGCCACAACTTCCGGACGGACAGTTCCAGCCTGCGATGCCGCTGAACTGCGGCGAAGAACTGGTCGCAGGCAGGTTGAAAAACTTCTTCGACGGACGCCGCCGGATTATCCCGGGACGCGTGGCAAATCTTACCGAGGCGCGGCCCGGCCGGGCGCCGTGCCAGTATCGGAATGCCTGCTGGCTCGGTTGTCCGTACGGGGGCTATTTCAGCACCCAATCATCCACGCTACCCGCGGCGATGGCGACCGACAGGCTCACCCTGAAGCCCTTCGCCATAGTGACGGAGGTTCTCTACGATCGCGACCGCAAGCGTGCGAGCGGCGTGCGCGTGATTGACGCCGTGTCGGAGAAAAGCATCGAGTACAAGGCACCGTTGATTTTCCTTTGTGCTTCGACGCTGAACACCGCGTGGATCCTGATGCGCTCCGCTACCGATGTATGGCCGGACGGCCTGGGCAGCAGCTCCGGTGAACTGGGGCACAACCTGATGGATCACCACTTCCGCCTTGGAGCATCGGGCAAGCTCGAGGAGGCGTCGCTCGAGAAGCGCTACTACTACGGGCGCAGGCCGAACGGCTTCTATATCCCTCGCTATCGCAACCTCTTCGGCGACAAGCGGCCATACCTGCGAGGTTTCGGTTACCAGGGCTCCGCAAGTCGCAGCGACTGGCAACGCGCGGTAGGCGAACTGGGTATCGGAGGCGAATTCAAGGACGCCATGTCGCAGCCGGGACAATGGGAAATAGGAGCGACCGCCTTCGGGGAGATGCTGCCGAACCACGACAACAAAGTGTCGATCGACGAGAGCAGAACAGACAAGTGGGGACTGCCCGTGCTGAAGATCGACTGTGCGACGGGCGAAAACGAGCGCCTGATGGGCCTCGACATGAAAAACGACATGGCAGAGATGCTGGAGGCGGCAGGTGCGCGCGATGTGGAACCATACGAAAGGGGATACTTTCCCGGTATGGGAATCCATGAGATGGGCACCGCCCGAATGGGTCGCGACCCGCGTACGTCTGTGCTGAACGAATGGAACCAGGTGTGGGACGCGCCGAACGTGTTCGTTACCGACGGCGCGTGCATGACGTCCTCGGCCTGCCAGAATCCTTCGCTCACATACATGGCGCTGACGGCGCGTGCCGCGGACTATGCCGTGAAAGAGCTGAAGCGACGCAACCTCTGACGGCAGGGAGACAATCATGCCAGATTCCGAACGTCCCGATCTCGTCACGCGCCGCGAAGCGATCCTGCGGGTCAGCGCATTGCTTGGAGGCGCGGCATTGGTCGGGCAAACCGCGATGCTGGCCGGCTGCGCGCGGGAAGATGTCGCTTTCCCGGCCTACTCCGCCGACGATGTGGCTTTACTCGACGAGATTGCGGAGACCATCCTTCCGGAAACCGATACGCCCGGCGCCAAGGCAGCAGGAGTCGGACCTTTCATTGCCATGATGGTCGTCGATACCTATGACCAGCGGGAGCAGCAGGTATTTCGCGCCGGTCTGCAGACGCTGGAAAGCGAATGCCGCTCGATGCACGGCGTCTCCTTCCTCTCGGCTACGCCCGAGCAACGAACCTCCCTGCTACGAAAGCTAGATGCTGAACAACTCCAGTTCATGCATACAGCCGGGAAGCGCGAGCCGGCGCATTATTTCCGCATGCTGAAGGAACTTACGTTGCTCGGTTATTTCACGTCGGAGATCGGTTACACACAGGCAATGCGTTACATCGAAACTCCGGGACGTTTTGATCCCTGCGTGCCCTACGAGCCGGGCGAAAAAACCTGGGCGGTCCATGCCTGAGGCACGCGCCTCCGCAAGCCTGTTTCGGCAAGAAGGTTTCCGTCGGCTGGTCATAAAGATCGGATCGTCACTGCTGATCGATGGGAGCGGGAGGGTCAATCAACCGTGGCTCGCGGGCATTGCAGAAGATATCGCCGCCCTTCGCGGGAAGGATTGCGAAGTGCTGGTCGTGACTTCAGGGGCAATCGCCATAGGCTGCCGCGCCATCGGCATCAACAGGCGCAGGGCAAGATTGGAAATGCTGCAGGCGGCGGCCGCATGCGGCCAGGTGCAGCTGATGCAAGCCTACCAGGAAGCGCTGACCCGGCATGATATTCCGGTGGCTCAGGTGCTGTTGACGCTCGATGATACGGAACACCGTCGCCGGTTCCTGAATGCAAAGGGCACGCTGGAGAAGCTGCTTGAACATGATGTCGTGCCGGTGATCAACGAGAATGACACTGTAGCGACGGACGAGATCCGCTATGGCGACAACGATCGCCTTGCCGCACGAGTTGCGCAGATGGTGATGGCAGACGGGTTGCTGCTGTTGTCGGACATCGACGGTCTCTATACCAGGGATCCCCGGCAAGATCCCGATGCGGAACATGTCGCCGAGGTCGGCGATATATCCGATGACATCATCGTTATGGCGGGCGGGCCTCGCTCGGTCGACGGCAGCGGCGGCATGGCGACGAAGCTCCAGGCCGCGCAGATTGCAACCCATGCTGGATGCAGAACGGTTATCGCGAACGGTAACGGTTTACGGCCGGTCTCGGCATTATCGAATGGCGCCCTCTGCACGGTTTTTCGGGCGCAGGGCACGCCTGCTTCGGTGCGGCAGCAGTGGCTGGCCGGCGCGCTGAAAACTCGCGGCGCACTGCACCTGGACCCCGGCGCTGTCGCGGCACTACAGGAGGGCAGCAGCCTGCTTCCGGTGGGTGTCGTCGGCGTGACCGGCCAATTTGCGCGGGGCGATCCTGTCGCATTGCTCAACGGTGACGGCAGGGAAATAGGCCGGGGACTGGTCGCTTACGAGAGCAGCGAGGCGGCGAGGATAACGGGCTGCCGCACCGATGAGCTCGAAGTGCGGCTTGGCTATCGCGGCCGATCGGTGATGATTCATCGCAACGACCTGGTTATCTTCGGCAGGGTAAAGTGACTGCGATGGAACGACAGCAGAGCGACGCGGGCGACGCGACGATCGGGTCAATGATGTCCGATCTCGGTCGTGCCGCCAAATCGGCTTCGCAGGCGCTTGGTGCGGCTGATGAGGCTCTGCGCAACGCCGCCCTGCAGGAGTGCGCAACGGCTATCCGTAACGGCGCTGTTGCTATTCTGGATGCGAACCGGCGGGACCTGGAAGGCGCCAGGGAGCTTGGGCTCAGCAGTGCGATGACCGACCGCCTCGCCCTCGACGCATCCCGCATCGAAGCAATGGCGACAGGTCTCGAAGCCATCGCCGGACTGCCGGATCCGCTCGATCGCGTCATCGCCGGTTGGCAGCGGCCGAACGGACTGGAGATCGAGCGCGTGTCGGTGCCGCTCGGGGTCATCGGTATCGTGTATGAAAGCCGTCCGAATGTGACGGCGGACGCCGCGGGACTCTGCATCAAATCGGGCAATGCGGTGATTCTGCGCGGTGGTTCCGAAAGTTATCGCTCGAGTTCTGCGATTTACGCGTGCCTGCGGGAAGGATTGAAGATTGCCGGCCTGCCGCTCGCGTCCGTGCAGATGGTTCCAACAACCGATCGCGCCGCGGTCGGCTACATGCTGTCGTCCATGAGGGAGTACATCGACGTGCTGGTACCCCGCGGCGGCAAACGCCTCATTGCGCGCGTGCAGGAAGACGCGCGGGTTCCCGTGATCGGGCACCTGGAAGGCATCTGTCACGTGTACCTGCATGCATCGGCGGACCAGGAGATGGCGCAGGAGATCGTGCTGAATTCCAAGATGCGTCGCACCGGGATCTGCGGCGCCGCTGAGACGTTGCTGGTCGACAGGGATGCCGCCGAACGATTGTTGCCATCCATCATCGCAGCGTTATGCGAAGCCGGTTGCGAAGTGCGCGGCGACGTCATCGTGCAGTCGATTTCCGGGAGCGTACGGCCGGCCATGGAGTCCGACTGGAGCACCGAGTACCTCGACGCAATTATTTCTGTCCGCACGGTTGAGGATGTCGATGATGCAATCGCGCACATCCGGCACTACGGTTCCGGACACACGGAAGCTATCGTCGCGGAAGACCGGGGTGCCGCAGACCGCTTCCTGCGCGGCATAGACAGCGCGATCCTGCTGCACAATGCCTCGACGCAATTCGCCGACGGCGGTGAATTCGGCATGGGCGCGGAAATCGGTATCGCAACAGGAAAAATCCACGCGCGCGGACCGGTCGGCGCCGAGCAACTGACGAGCTACAAATACATCCTACGCGGCGCCGGCCAAATCCGACCCTGAGAAAAGGGGACAGATTATTTTTTTGAAAAGGGGACAGATTTATTTTTTTCGGTAGTCCCAGCGGCCTTCGTACCATTGCAAGAAAAAAATAAATCTGTCCCCTTTTCAGTCCCCTTTTCAAAAAATAATCTGTCCCCTTTTTGACTACCACCAGTACCAGTAAAGGCCGATCAGTATCGCCGTCACGGCGGCGCTTCCCGCATTGAAGCCAGGCCTTGTGGCGAAATCTATTTCGCCGACCCGCACGGCTTTCGGGTGGCGTCCCGGCGCTTCCAGCAGGGAAACGATCACTGCAACGGCAACGCACAGCAGGAAAACGTAGCCGACGCGGTTCATGAACGGGACTTCCGGCAGGAAGATCTTGAACAGCAGTGAAATGAGCGCCGACCCGATGGCGGCCGCGAAGGCGCCTCGCGCGGTAGCACGTTGCCAGAACATGCCGAGCACGAACAACGTGACGACCCCGGGTGTGAAGAAGCCGGTGAACTCCTGCAGCCACTGGAAGGCCTGCTCCGCCTCGCCAAGCAAGGGTCGTGCTGCGATGGCGGCGACGACCAGCGCGGACAGGGCCGCGCTCCGTCCCAGGGTCACGAGCGATTTCTCGGAGGTTGCTGGCCGCACAGGCTTGTAGAGATCAATGGTGAAAATGGTGGCAATGGAGTTCATCATCGACCCCAGCGACGAGACGATGGCAGCAATCAGAGCCGCGAGTATCAGTCCGCGCAGGCCGACAGGCGCGAGCGTCATCATCGTCGGGTAAGCCTGGTCGGCTCTTTGCAGGTCCGGCACGAGGATGAATGCCGCGATACCCGGGAATACCACGAGGACCGGGATCAGGAGTTTCAGGAACGCGGCGAACAGGATTCCCTTCTGCGCCTCGTGCACGCTTTTCGCCGCGAGCGCACGCTGGATGATGTACTGGTTAAAGCCCCAGTAGCTCAGGTTCATGATCCACATGCCGCCGAGCAGCACGGACAGCCCCGGCAGGTACC
>DATGQI010000243.1:0-9036 GCA_035304285.1 Woeseiaceae bacterium | reverse complement strand
GTTCCACGATTCACCGGCGGGCATGCGCCGCTTCCGGGAACTGACCACCGACACGGCAGGCTTCTACAACACGGTAGGCTTCAACGACGACACGCGCGCCTTCCTTTCGATACCGGCACGACACGACGTTGCGCGACGCGTGGATTGCGCGTTCCTGGCGACGCTCGTCGCAGAGCACCGCATGTCGGAAGACGAGGCTGCCGAAGTCGCAGTCGACCTCGCATACACACTGCCCCGCAAAGCCTACAAGCTGGATAGCGATACGTGTTGACGCGGCGCCAGCTGCTTGCCGCGCCGTTACTGTTGAGTGCCTGCGGCCGCTCGGAGGTGGCACGGGACCGTCCGCTGTTCGTTGCGGACGCCCACCCGGCGGAGTATCCGACGGTGCAGGCGCTGTTCGCCATAGACAGGATCCTTGCAGAACGCACCGGCGGCGAGATGCGTGTTCGGGTGTATTCGGGAGGGCAGCTCGGTTCGGAAGCGGAGACGCTCGAAATCACCGTCTTCGGTGGTCTCGACATGAATCGCGTGAACCTGGCGCCGCTCAATTCGATCGTGCCGGAGACGCTGGTGCTGGCGCTGCCGTTCCTGTTCCGCGACACGAATCACCTGCGGGCAGCGCTGGATGGCGCGCCCGGAAAGAAAATACTTCAGTCGATGGTGCCGCACGGGTTGCGCGGGCTTTGTTATTACGACTCCGGCGGCCGTTCCTTCTACAACACCAGGCGGCCGATTTACACGCCCGACGACCTGCGTGGCATGAAGATACGCGTCCAGAACTCGGACATATATGTCGCGATGGTGCAAGCGCTGGGCGGCAACCCTACACCCATTCCGTACGCCGAAGTCTACCAGGCGCTGGTGCAGGGCGTCGTGGACGGTGCGGAGAACAACTGGCCCTCTTACGAAAGTTCGCGTCACTTCGAGGTAGCCAGGCATTACAGCCTGACCCGTCACGTGCTGGCGCCCGAGGTGCTGGTCGCTTCCGAGCGAACCTGGGAAAGGCTCGACGAACAACAGCGCTCCAACCTGCAGGCTGCGGTGGATGAGTCCGTGCTCGTCATGAGGAAACTGTGGGACCAGCGCGTTACCGACGCCCGCAGGCGGGTGCTCGAGTCGGGCATCGAACTGGTGGAGGAAGTGGACCACGAAGCGTTCGTCGAACGGATGTTGCCGGTGTGGGACCGTTTCCTGACCACGCCGGAACTGCGGGATCTGGCGCAGCAGGTCGTCGACATAGCACCAGGGAGTTCACCGGTGGCAGCACAGGATGGATAAGCGGCATCGCGACATCAGCGCGCTCCTCAGCAATGTGGCTCGCTGGATTTCCGGGTTCGGCTTGTTACTGATGGCACTGATCATCGGCTGGCAGGTATTCGCGCGATACGTGCTGAACGACAGCCCGGCATGGTCGGAGCAGGCAGCTCTCCTGCTCATGATCTGGTACGTCATGCTCGCGGCCGCGGCCGGTGTCAGGGAAGACTTTCACATCCGGATCAGCGTTTTTGCCGACGCTTTCCCCGGCGCTGCAGGAAAGGCTGTGCGAATTCTTGCTCACTCGGTCGTCGGGCTGTTCGGCGCGGGGATGGTCATCTGGGGAACCGAACTGGCAGTGACGACCTGGTCTCACGCGATACCCACACTGGCCTTGCCGCGCGGTGTTGCATACATCCCGATACCTTTGTCCGGGTTGCTGATCATTGGTTTCTCCATCGAGCATATCCTGGCGGAAGCACGTAACCGGGAGGTCACCAGGACATGGAGCTGACGGTGCTGCTGGTGATGCTCTTCGTGCTGCTCATCATGGGCGTGCCGGTGGCTTTCGCCCTTGGCGTGTCTTCGGTCGTAACATTCTTCCTGCTCGACATGCCGCTCGTTGTCCCGTTCCAGCGAATGGCGGCCGGGATGAACGTCTTTTCGCTGATGGCGATACCATTTTTCATATTCGCAGGTGACCTGATGCATCGCGCCGGGATCGCGGAGCGCCTGATCCGGCTGGCCGATGCAATGCTTGGCCGAACGCGTGGCGGGCTTGGCCAGGTCGACGTCGGAGCATCGATGCTTTTCGGGGCGGTGTCCGGGTCTGCGATCGCCAGCGTCTCCGCGATGGGGTCCTGCCTCGGGCCGATGATGCGCGAGAAAGGATACGACGCAGACTATGTCGTCAACGTGTCAGCGACTTCGGCCATCACCGGACTGCTGATCCCGCCGTCCCACAACATGATTATCTATGCTGCAGCGGCCGGCATCAGCATATCGCTTGCAGACCTCTTTTTAGCGGGGATACTGCCCGGAATCCTGACAGGCTTGCTGCTGATGGTGGCTGCATGGGTAGTAGCCATCAGGCGCGGGTATCCTCGCGGCACTTTTCCGGGATGGCGCGCTTTCGCACTGGCTGCGATCTCGGCGATTCCTGGTCTTATTGCCGCCCTGATCATCGTGCTCGGAGTGCTGTCGGGCGTTTTCACGGCGACCGAATCTTCCTCCATCGCGGTTATCTATACGATCGTGGTAGCTGTGTTCGTATACCGGTCGTTGACGTGGGAGGGCTTCGTGCAGGCGACGAGCGCCGCGGTGCGAACGACCGCCATGGTCATGATCATCATCGGTGCTGCGGCGGCGTTTGGCTGGCTGCTGGCGATACTGGAGGTGCCCCAGCATCTCGGTGAACTGCTGCTCCGCATCACCGAGAATCCGTTGCTGCTGCTGTTAATGATCAACCTGGTGCTGCTGGTCCTCGGCACGTTCATGGATATGGCGCCGCTCATCATCATCACGACGCCGATATTCCTGCCAATGGCCAGCAATCTCGGCATGGACCCAGTGCACTTCGGGATCATGCTGATACTGAACTTAGGGATAGGGCTGGTAACGCCGCCGGTAGGGTCCGTGCTGTTCGTCAGCGCGGCGATCGGCGGGATTCGAATTGAGCAAACGGTGCGAACGATGTGGCCGTTCTATTTTGCCCTGCTCGTGGCGCTCGCCATCGTAGCGTATATTCCTGCAGTCTCCCTGTGGATCCCCGGACTTCTTAATTAGTGGCCTGCAACAGTGAAATCCGAACCGTCTCGCTCGGTCTGGCGGCGCCTGGCTTGGACTTCACTCAGCCGATAGCTACGGCTATCGGCTTCTCTCCAGACCGGCGCCAGCCACCACCATGCCTTCGCGACGCCAGTCCGGATTTCACTGTTACAGGCCACTAGATATGCCTGTCGTCGAGCGCTTGCGCACTCGTAACCTGGATAAGCTGGACCCCGAAGTTCGCCGCCCCGCGTTCGACCGGCGGACGAGCGGTCTCGGCATCGTGCATCTTGGTGTCGGCGCGTTCATGCGCTCGCACATCGCGGAATACACCGACGATGCGCTGGAGGCTGAGCACGGAGACTGGACCATCGCCGGTGTAAGCCTCAGGAGTCCCGATGTGCGCGACCGCCTCGCCCCGCAGGACGGCCTGTACATACTGGGGAGCAGCGATGGCACCGGGGAGCGCCGCAGGCTCATCGGCTCGCTGAGCTCAATGCACGTCGCACCGGAGAATCCGCAGGAAGTAACCGGCCTGCTCGCGGACGCGCGCGTACGCGTGGTGACGCTCACCGTTACGGAGAAGGGGTATTGCCTCAACCCGGACAGCGGAGAGCTGGCTTTGGATCACCCGGACATACGGCACGATCTCGAGAATAAGGACCGGCCGCGCAGTACGATCGGTCACCTTGCGGCTGCACTGCAAATGCGCATGGAAAACTCGGTCCCGCCGCCGACGATAGTGTCCTGCGACAACCTTCCGGCAAACGGCACTCGTCTCAGGTCGGCGGTACTGGCATTCGCGCGGGAACGTAGTAGTGCACTCGAGGCCTGGATCGGAGACTCCGTAGGTTTTCCCGCGACGATGGTGGACCGCATCGTGCCGGCGGTAACCGATGCGGATATCTCCCTGAACGCGGAAGCCTGCAACCTTCGCGACGAAGCGTATGTGAAGACGGAGCCCTTCCGCCAGTGGGTCATCGAGGATGCATTCAGTAACGGCAGGCCGGCCTGGCATGCTGGCGGAGCGCTGTTCGTCGCGAACGTGGCGCCGTTCGAGGCAGCGAAACTCAGGCTCTTGAATGGGCCGCATTCGGCCATCGCATATCTCGGCTACCTTGCCGGGTTCAGCTTTGTGCACGAGGCGATGGGTCATCCCGACTTCAGCACATTCATCAGGCGGATGATGTTGCGCGACATAGCGCCGGTCGCGCCCGAGCCCGATGGGATGAATCACGACATCTATATCGAGCAGCTGCTGCAACGCTTTGGCAATAGCGCGCTCGAGCATCGCACCTGGCAGATCGCGATGGATGGTTCGCAGAAGCTGCCGCAAAGGATTCTCTCGACGGTACGGGCCCAGCTGGAGCAGGGCGGCCCCGTGGCGAGCCTCTGCCTGGTCGTGGCAGCCTGGATGCGTTACGCCCTCGGCCGTGACGAGCAGGGCAGGCAGATCGACGTGAGCGATCCGCTTGCCGACAGGTTCGCTGCGATTGCCGCGGGGACAAGCAAGGACCCCGCCAACCTTGCCGACAGGTTCCTCGAGATCAGGGAAATTTTTGGCGTCGATCTTCCGCAGGATCGGCGTTTCCGCAGTACCGTAACGGAAAGCCTCCGGCAGCTTTTCGAATATGGAGCGCTGGAGACGGTGACGCGCTTCGTCCGCTCGGGCAACGGCGCATGACGCTCGCACCGGCGATTCTCAAGCTCGATCCTGGAGATGACGTCGGCGTCGCCACCCGGGCATTGCGTGCAGGCGAAACACTCGACGGACTCGTTGTAGCTGAGAGCATCCCACCCGGCCATAAGGTCGCTGCCCGCGCTCTCGCGGCCGGAGACATGGTAAGGAAGTACGGCCAGCCGATCGGGAAGGCACTCACGAGCATAGCCCCGGGCGAGCACGTGCATGTGCACAACCTTGCTTCGATGCAATCGTCCGGAATCAATTCAGCAGCTCGGTTCGCGCGCAAGTCGTACCCTGCACCCTCACCAGCGTCTTTCCAGGGCTTCCGTCGGGCGGACGGCACGGCAGGGACGCGCAACTACGTGGGAATCGTCGCGACCGTCAACTGCTCTGCCACGGTAGTGCGAAAGATCGTGGAGCGATTCCCGGAAGCGGTCCTGAACAAATTTCCTTACGTCGACGGGCTCGTCCCGATTACCCACACATCAGGCTGTGGCATGCCCGCGAGCGGTCCCGGCATCGACACGCTGCAACGAACTCTCGGCGGTTTTATTCGCCATCCCAATTTCGCGGCAGTACTCGTTGTCGGCCTCGGTTGCGAAGTGAACGAAGTGGAGAAGTTGCTGCGGTCGCAGGAACTGGAAGAGGGCGCCCGCATAAGGACAATGACGATCCAGGAGGCCGGCGGCACGGCAAGAGCGATAGCCACGGCCGAGAGCATCGTGCGGGAACTGCTCGAGCAGGCGAACGAGTCGCGGCGGCAGGAAATCCCCGCTGCCGAACTGGCGCTCGGCCTGCAGTGCGGCGGTTCCGACAGCTGGTCCGGAATAACCGCGAATCCCGCGCTTGGTCATGCAGCCGATCTGCTGGTCGCGGCCGGCGGCACGGTTATCCTCGCAGAAACCCCGGAAATTTACGGCGCAGAGTCGCTGCTTCTGCAGCGTGCAGCCGACGACGCTGTTGCCGGGGATCTGCGCCGGTTGCTCGACTGGTGGCTCGAGTACGCGCGAAGCAACAATGCCAGCCTCGACAACAATCCTTCTCCGGGCAACATCGCCGGCGGCCTGACGACGATCCTCGAGAAGTCACTCGGCGCGGTCGCGAAGTCCGGCAGTTCTCCGCTCCGCGGCGTCTATCCTTACGCAGGCAAGATCAGGCAGCGCGGGTTCGTATTCATGGACAGTCCCGGTTACGATCCCTGCTCCGTAACCGGTGAGATCGCCGCCGGCGCGAACGTGATCTGCTTTACCACCGGCCGCGGCTCCGTCTTCGGAGCCAAGCCTTCCCCCAGCATCAAGATAGCGTCGAACACCGAAATTGCGGAGCGCATGGGTGAAGACATCGACTACGACTGTGGCGCCGTCCTGAGCGGTACGAAGTCGCTCCCGGAGTGCGGCCGGGAGATGTTTGAGCTGATTCTCGACACGGCGAGCGGCAGGAAGAGCGCCAGCGAAACGAACGGGTTCGGCGAGCTAGAATTCGTGCCGTGGCAGCTTGGCATGACGCTCTGAAGATCGTGCGCCGTCGGGTTTAGCGATGAGACTCGTCGAACAGCATTCGTGAATGCGGCAGCACCCTCGTCCCTCGCCCGCGATGAACGGCGAATCATTGTTCGGGGACCTGCCGTCGGCGTAATGCAGCATCTGCATCGTTCCGGTTGGCCATCCAGGCATCAACACCGGCATATACATCTATGTAGTGTTCCCCCCTGCTTTCCAGCCGCAGTGCAGTCCCGGGGAGGGGGAGTCCATCTTGCACCAGCAGGTTGTTCTTCCCGTCGATACGGGCCGGCATGTGGAGGTGGATGTGGTACGTTGCCGCTTCAAACCGGATCGTGATGCTGAATCTCTCCCAGCTGGAAGGCAGACAGGGATTGATGAAGAGCTTGTTGCCGCGCCGCCTTATCCCCAGCACGCTCTCGATTGCGACGCGATAGAGCCATGCCGCAGAACCTGTATACCAGCTCCAGCCGCCGCGGCCGGTATATGGCGGATGCCCATATACATCGCCGGCGACGACGTACGGTTCAATCCGGTAATGTTCGACGCCGGCCCGGGTGGCGCTTCGGTGCAGCGGATTCAGCCAGTGCATCCAGCGCAACGCCAGGTCGCGATCGCCTGCTTTTGCGGCTGCAAGAAGCGCCCACGCCGCAGCATGCGTGTATTGCCCGCCGTTTTCCCTGATGCCGCGGGGATAGGCCTTGATGTAGCCGGGGTCCTGGTCGTCGGAATGGAAGGGGGGAGTGAGCAACTTGATCAACCGGTGTTCGTCGTCGACGAGCTGGGACTGCACCGAGCGCATGGCTTGCACCTGCCGCTTTGCGTCGCCGCCGGCAATCACCGCCCATGTCTGCGCGTTCAGGTCTATACGGCACTCCTCTCGCTCCGGCCCACCCAGGACGGAACCGTCGTCATAGTAGCCACGGACGTACCATTCGCCACTCCACGCATCCTCAACGTTCTTCTCGAGTTCCATCCGGAGGGCTCGGTACGCGGCAGCGCGCGCGCCGTCCCTCCGGAGCCTGCAAAGGGGTTCGAATCGGCGGCAGACGTCGATCAGGAACCACGCCATCCATACGCTCTCTCCATCTCCCTTGATACCAACCTTGCTCAGGCCATCGTTCCAGTCGCCTGTGCCAATAGGCGGCAGCCCGTGCCGGCCGAACGTCATACGCGCGTCGATGGCACGACAGCAGTGCTCGTAGATGTCGCCTGAATCGTCTCCGTGCCGGAACTCCGCGTAGCGCTCGTGTTCGGCTTCTGCGAGAGGCAGGCCGGCGAGGAAAGGCGCCTGGCGCTCGAGCAGTGCGAAATCCCGCGTAACCTCGACATATTGAGAGACGACATACGGAAGCCACAGCAAATCATCCGAGCATCGCGTGCGGACGCCGCGCAGCGGCTCTTCGTGCCACCAGTGCAGGACATCCCCTTCGGAAAACTGTACGGCCGCTGCCTTCAGGATGTGCTCCGCCGTCTGCGCCGGCTTGAAATGCAGCATCGCCATCACGTCCTGCAACTGGTCGCGAAAACCGAGCCCGCCACTGGCCTGGTAAAAGCCCAGGCGACCGTTGAGACGCGAGGAGATGACCTGGTAGGGCAGCCAGTGATTGAGCATTGCGTCGAGCGCGGCGTCGGGGGTGTTCACGGCCTGGCAGGACAAGAGATTGCTCCACGCCTTCTCCTGTCGATCGCTCGAAGCCCGAGCCTGCACATCCTTCCTCGCGTTCTCTGACAGGGCCCGCGCATCTTCTGCGGTTGCTCCGGCGCCCAGTGCGAAATGCAAATCGACGGATTCCGCTTCGGCCAGGCTGACATGAACCTGGTAGGCGGCCAATGGTAGTGCGCAGGGGCCAACCCGGCCGGACAGGCCGATCGCCCGCAATCCCGCCGGCGCCGCCCATGAGCGGGAACTCCCGAGGAATTCGTCCCCGTCGAACGTAATACCGTGCGCGGGCAGGTTGCTCGTGAGAAATGCCTGCGTCTCCGGGTAGCTGGAGGAAAACGCGTTCCTGACAAAGAAGGTGCTGCGGTCGCCATCCCACTCCGGTACCAGGTGCAGCCCGGCCGCAACACCGCTGTTCCCGAGACGCCACTCCGCAGCGTACGTAATCGTAAGGCGACGTGCGCGCGGCCACAGGTTCTGCAGGTGCAGGCGCACGAATTTCACGGGCTCCTCGGGGTCCACGTACATTTCTGTCGATTGGTAGAGGCCTTCGCTCGAATGTTCGAAACAGCTGTGCCCGATGCCGTGTCGCGCCAGGTAAGGTTCGTCGTCGCGAGCCGGTCCTGCGAGCGGCGACCAGAAGAGCCCGGTTTCCTCGTCGCGTATGTAGAGCGCTTCTCCCGGGCGGTCGAGCACGGCGTCGTTGCTCCACGTGGTGAGTGAGTACTCACTGCTGTTGCGGTACCAGGTGCAGGCACTGCCGGACTCGCTGATCAGGGTGCCGAATTCCGGGTTGGCCAGGATGTTGCACCAGGGCGCGGGTGTCGCTTCTCCTTTCGACAGGTAAAGCACGTATTCGGACGAGGTGCGTGAGACGCCGCCCAAACCATTGTCCAGCAGAAGGTCGGCGGGTCGTTCGACGGGCGGGACTGGATCCCGCCGCACGGGTGAACCCGGCTGGGGCAGGAAAGCAGGGATCATCGGCTGTTGCCTTTGCTGCGAGGCGAGCTGCTGGTACCAGTCGGCCAGGCGCAGGTCCAGCAGGATCTGGGAGCTTATGGCGAATGCCTGTCGCCCGGCTTCGTCCAGGCTGAATGCCGGCACGATATACGTGCCGAACTGTCGCTCGGCGCCGGTTCTTCGCAAGTAATGACGAATTACTTTCTGCA